>CAZQMY010000139.1:0-13218 GCA_964594405.1 uncultured Spirochaetaceae bacterium
CGCCGCCCCCGCTCGAGAGCATCGCCGCCGAAAGCGCCGCACCCATGGCCCACATCCCGGTGCCGAGCAGCGAGATGTCGACCACGCTGGTCTCGCCGGTGCGTTCGCGTGCGAAGAGCGCGGCGGCGATCCCTCCCGCGATGGTCATGCCGCCCAGCGAGTCGCCGTAGGCGGGGCCGGGTGGCATGGAGGGCGTATCCCCGGGCTGCCTGCCCCCCATGCCGCTGCCCGAGCGCGCCCAGTAGTCGGTGGAGTCGTAGCCACCGCGGTGGCTCTCCGGCCCGTGCTCACCGTGGGCCGTGCCGCGCGCATAGATGATCCGGGGATTGACGCCGCGGATGTGCTCGACGTCGAACTCGAGCTTCTGGCGCGAGCTGCGGAGGAAGTTCGTGAGGAAGACGTCCGAGGTCTTTGCGATCTCGTAGAGGAGCTCGCGTCCCTCGGGCTTGGCGATGTCGAGACCGACGCTCCGCTTGCCGCGATTGGCGTGCTCCATCAGGAAGTTGATGGCGCCCGTGTTGTCCTGCCCACCCACCTGCAGCAGGCCGCGCTGGCCGTCGCCTTTCACGGGATGCTCGATCTTGATGACGTCTGCGCCCCAATCTGCCAGCACCGCGCCCGCGGAAGGCACGAAGGTGTACTGAGCCATCTCCAGGACGCGTACACCCTTCATCACGTCTCGCATCTTCTTCCGCTCCTCCCGTCTACTTCGTCCGCCCCGCTCGCCCCGCTCGCACCGCTCGCGGGCCCGGGCGCGCCGCGTGTCCTGATCCCGGGCGGCTCCGACTCGGGCCGGCTCGGAGGATGCGAAGCGGAATTCAGTCGGTCAGCCCGCAGAGCTTTTCGGAGGCCTCCCAGAGGCCGCGCGCTGCCTCGTCGTCGCGTGCCGCCGAGGACATGCTGCGCGGCTTCATGTCGTAGTAGTAGCCCCCGCTCTGGCCCTCGAGACCGGGCTGACTGCAGAGGTAGACCCCGGTCTCCGCGCCGCGCTCGCCGCTTCGCGCGAAAGGGCGCCCCAGGTTCATCATCAGCACGCTGAGCCAGCCGTTGTTCTTTGCGAAGTCGCTGCCCACGAAGCCCGGGTGGTAGGCGAGGGCACAGACCTTCGAGCCGGCCTCACGCTCTCGGCGACCCAGCTCGCGGGTGAAGAGGATGTTCGCCAGCTTCGATCGACCGTAGGCGCCGAAGGTGGTGTAGCCACGCTCGGATTGCAGATCGTCCAGCCGCAGGGGGCCGCCGAACTTGTGCGCGTCCGAGGCGGTGCTCACGACGCGCGCCGAGTCTGCCTCGCGCAGGCGCTCACGCAGCAGGTGCGTGAGCAGGAAGAGGCTCAGGTGGTTGACCGCGAAGGTCGTCTCGTAGCCGTCCACCGTGGTCTCGCGCTGTTGCATGATGACGCCGGCGTTGTTCCACAGCACGTCGAGCGGAATCCCGGCCTCGCAGAAGGTGGCCGCCGCGTGCCGCACCTCGTCCAGGCTGGCCAGATCCGCGATCAGCAGGCTCGTCCTCGCCTCGGGGCACTTCGTGTGGATCTCGCGCTGGACGCGCTCGCCCTTCTCGCGGTTTCGACACAGCAGGTGGAGGCTGGCTCCCATCCGTGCCAGCGCGAGGGCGCCCGCCTTACCGACGCCGGCGGTGAAGCCGGTGATCAGGATCGTCTTGTTGCTGAGGTCGACGTTGGGCGCGGGCATGGGGGCTCCCTGGGCGCTGCGGTTGCACGGACGCCATCAGTATATCAGGGGCCGTCGACCAGGGTTGGCCTTCGTGGGCGAGCGTCTTATGCTGGGCGCCATGGGAATGGAAGTCAGCGGCCGGATCCACCAGATCTACGAGGCGAAGCAGGTGACCGAGCGTTTCCGCAAGCGGGAGTTCGTGCTCGAGCTGGCGGACAATCCGCGTTATCCGCAGTTCGTGCTCTTCCAACTCTCGGGAGATCGCTGCGAGAGCCTCGACGGCTTCTCGGTGGGCGACGAGGTCGAGCTGGAGTTCAGCTTGCGGGGCAGGGAGTGGAAGAGCCCGAAGGGCGAGGTGAAGTACTTCAACAGCCTCGACGTCTGGACCATCGCCCGCCCGTCGGCGGCGGACGACCCCTTCGACGACGGCCCTCCGCCGCCGGACGAGCCGCCGCCGGACTTCGACGAGACGCCCTTCTGAACGGACCCCCGTCCCCGTGCCTCGCGCTCCGTGGCCACCAGATCGCCAGCCACACCGGTCTCGCGAGAGACCGGCTCCAGCCGGCGGGCCGGGCCAGGGTGTTTCACGTGCGCGCATGATCCCTTTCGGAAAGTGGTGCAAGTCGTCGGGATCGCTCCACAATCCGGAGTTGATGGACTTTCAGGCACAGCGCCTCCCCGTGTAGACTGGGCCACCGGCCGGAGGCGGCGCGCCCGCCACGGGCCCGATCGCATCCGCCATCCAGGAGCAGACGCGCCATGCCCATTCGCTACGAGAAGAACGACGAGCACATCGTGCTCATCACCATCGATCGTCCCGAGACGAAGAACGCCCTCGATCTCCATCACTTTCGCGATCTCGCGGCGGCCTGGCGCAGCTTCAAGGAGGACGACGATGCCTGGGTGGCCATCGTCACCGGCGTCGACGACTGCTTCATGTCGGGGGCGGATCTCAAGACCTACATCCCGCAGATCACGAAGCTGCAGACCGAGATCGCCAAGGGCGAGGTGGACGAGATCGATGGCTGTCGTCTGAGCGACGGCACCTACGCGGTCCTGCGCAACGTCAAGCTCTTCAAGCCGGTGATCGCCGCCATCGGCGGGCCCTGCGTCGCCGGCGGCATGGAGATGCTGGGCGGCGTCGACATCCGCGTGGCCACGCCCAAGGCCAGCTTCGGCGTGATGGAGCCCAAGCGTGGCCTCTTCGCGGGCGGGGGAACGACCGTGCGGCTGCCGCGGCAGCTCGCCTTTCCCGCAGCCATGGAGTTCCTGCTCACCGCCGAGAAGTTTCCCGCCGAGCGTGCCCTCGCGCTGGGGTTGATCAACGAGATCGTGCCGGAGGACGCCCTGCTCGAGAAGGCCTTCGACTGGGCGCGACGCATCACCGCCAACGCGCCGCTGGCGGTGCAGGCCACGAAGGAGAGCGTCATGCGCGGCCTCGCGCTCGATCTCGAGGAGGCCTACAAGGTCGAGTCCAGGCTCGCGCAGAAGGTCTTCAAGAGCGACGACGCCAAGGAGGGGCCGAAGGCCTTCGCAGAGAAGCGCGCGCCCCGCTGGAGCGCGAGCTAGCCGTGGCCAGCATCGATCCCCGAACCCCGTGCATCATCGGAGTCCATCAGCGCACGCGCCATCCGGGCAGCGGCGAATCGCCCGAGCCGCTCGAGCTCTGGGAGGAGGCCGCCCACGCCGCTGCTCGGGACAGCGGAGGGCGCGACGTGCTCGCCGCCGTCGATCGACTCCAGGTGGTCTATCCGCTCAGCTGGACGTATGACGACGCGCCCCGAAGGCTCGCCGATCGGCTCGGTCTGCGAGAGGGGGCGCGCGAGCTCTCCGGACTCTCGGGCACCTCGCCGCAGAAGTTCGTCCAGACCGCCGCGGAGCAGATCCTCGCCGGCCGCGAGGACCTTGCCCTGATCGTCGGTGGGGAGTCGCTCTACACCAAGAAGCAGATGAAGAAGCTGGGGCGCAGGCCCGAGTGGTCGTTCCGGCCGGAGCAGAAGCCGGGCATGCCCTTCGACGATCCCTTCCATCCCGCCGAGATCGCCCATCAGGTCTTCCAGGCCTACCTGACCTTCGCCGTCTTCGACGTGGCCCGGCGCGCGCATCTCGGACTCTCCATCGAGTCCAATCGCCGGCAGGTGGCCGAGCTCCTCGCGCCCATGAGCGAGGTCGCCGCGAAGAATCCGCACGCCTGGAATCAGCAGGTGCGCAGCGCCGACGAGCTCTACGAGGTGACCGCCGACAATCGCATGATCGCCGACCCGTATGCGAAGTACGTGATCTCGATCATGGATCTGGACATGTCCTCGGCGATCCTCGTGGCCAGCCACGAGAAGGCCGATGCGCTGGGCGTGCCGCGTGACCGGCGCATCTCTCTGCGCGGCTGGTGCCTCGCCCGCGATCCCGTCTACGTCGCCGAGCGCGACGAGCTCTGGCGTTCGCCCAGCATGGCCGAGGCCAGCGCCGAGGCGCTCGCGCGCGCCGGCGCGACGCTCGACGAGATCGCCTACCTCGATCTGTACAGCTGCTTCGGCAGCTCGGTGAACTACGCGTGCGACGCGTTGGGGATCGACGCAACCGGTGATCGGGCCCTCAGCATCACCGGAGGCCTGCCCTTCCACGGCGGGCCCGGCAACAACTACATGTCCCACTCCATCGCGACCATGACCGAGCGGCTGCGTGAGGATCCAGGTGCGCTCGGGATGGTGAGCGGCGTGGGGATGCACATGACGAACCACTGCTTCGCCGTCTACTCCGCCGAGCCCGGCGCCGTCTCGCCCCCCGACACCGAAGCCGTCCAGGCGAGGGTGGATGCAGCGGTGGCCCGGCGCCCGATTCGCGAGCGCGCCGAGGGCCCAGCCCGCATCGCGGCGTACAGCATCCTGCACGGCCGCGAAGGCGCGGTGAGTGCGACACTCGTCTGCGATCTGCCGGGGGGCGAGCGCTGCTACGCGACCGCTCGGGGCGCGCCCCTGCTCGAGGCGATGGGGCGGGAGGAGTGGGTCGGCCGCCCCATTCGCCTCTCGGACGGGGGCGGCGGCGTCAATCTCGCCGAGGCGGGCGAGTAGCCTACGGGGCTCGATCCTCACGCCTGTACGCAATTCGCAGGGCGCGCGTCGATTCCTGCTGACAGCCGCCCATGGATGGGGCAGAATCGTATTTGACGATGTGTCAAATCGCTCTGTGGCGGAGGCCTCGACCGCCCGTGGGCCGGGCTCGATCGGGCGGCTCGGGAAGCTGGCCGCGATCGCGCGCGTCCCCGGCGCCTCATGCCGGGGGAGGGGCCGGGGAGACGCCCGAGGGAGGGATCAACCATGAGTGACGGAGCCCCGCACAGGAACGCGAGCCGGGCCTCGAAGCGATATCCCTACCATCCCTATGCCAACGGCTGGTTCCGGGTGGCCTACTCGGACGAGGTCGAGCCAGGCGAGCTGCGCACGAAGCACTACTTCGGACAGGACCTCGTGCTCTTCCGCACCGAGCAGGGCGAGGCGCGCGTCTTCGATCCCTTCTGCCCCCACCTCGGCGCCCACCTCGGTCACGGCGGCAAGGTCGAAGGCGAGCAGCTGCGCTGTCCCTTCCATCACTGGAAGTTCGACGCCGATGGCAGGTGCACGGAGATCCCCTACGCGAAGCGGATCCCACCACGCGCGAAGATCCGCAGCTGGCCCGTCTGCGAGCGCAATGGCGTGATCTTCCTCTATCACCACCGCGACGACGAGCCGCCCGCCTTCGAGGTCCCCGAGCTGCCCGAGATCGGCGGCGAGGGCTGGCGGCGTCCCGACATCATGCACTGGTCGGTGCGCGCGAACTGGCTCGACATGAACGAGAACTGCGTGGACCAGGCGCACTTCAAGTACATCCACGGCGCCCTCTCGATTCCGCCCACCACGGCAGAGATCGATGGCCACAAGCACATCGCCACCTCGATCTTCCGGATGCGCGTCCCCGGCGGCGAGGCGGATGCCACGTTGATCACCACAGACCACGGCCCGGGCGTACAGACGGTCCACATCACCGGACTGATCGACACCCTGATGCTGAACACCGCGACGCCCGTCGACGAAGAGAACACCGACGTGAGCTTCTGCTACACGGTGCGCGACGAGGGCGAAGTCAGAAAGGGGCATCTCGCCGAGGCGGTGATCAAGGACCTCAAGGACCAGTTCGAGCACGATCGCCCCATCTGGGAGAACAAGGCCCACCATGAGCGTCCGGTGCTCTGTGAGGGGGACGGGCCGATCTCGACCTATCGCAAGTGGTACGCACAATTCGTCTGATGCGTGACCTGCGCGCGCGGAGCCCCCTCGAGGTGCAGCCGCAACGAAGGAGGTGAACAACGTGGAGTACAAGATCATCGATTGTGACCAGCACGTGATCGAGCCGCCGGATCTGTGGGAGACCTACCTCCCGAGCCAATACCAGGACCAGGCGCCGAAGCGATGCAAGGACGAAGACGGCGGCGACGCCTGGCTCCTCGGTGAATCGGTGGAGTCGCTCGGTCTCGTGTCTTCGATGAACAAGACGCCGCGCACCCTCAAGTGGACCGGCGCCCGATACGACGAGATGCATCCGGGCATCTTCAAGCCCAAGGAGCGCCTCGAGCTGATGGACGAGGACGGCGTCTCGGCGGCCGTCTTCTTCCCGCCTCAGCGAACGATGATCTACTTCATGTTCGTGGACGACAAGGAGTTCTCGTACGCGGGCATGCAGGCGTACAACAACTTCATCACCGACTTCTGCAGCTTCGATCGCTCCCGCCTGGGCGCCATCTGGCAGATTCCGGCCACGGGCATCAAGGATGCGGTGGCTGAGCTGCGACGCGCCAAGGAGAACGACGCCGTCGGCGTCGGCCTGGCCACCTGGCCGAGCGGCGAGTTCATCCTCTCGGCCGACGACGACGACTTCTGGGCCGTGGCCGAGGATCTGAAGCTGCCCATCCACATCCACGTGGGCCTGACGCCGCCTCAGTACAAGACGATGAAGGTCGCCGCGAAGAAGGGCGGGGCGCCGCAGCTGGTCGCCTTCGCCACGACCATGAGCCGCATGCCGACGCTCTTCGCGGAGTTCATCTTCAACGGCGTCTTCGAGCGCTTCCCCGGCCTCACGGTGGTGGGCGGCGAGGTCGGCGCCGGCTGGGTGCCCTTCCTCAAGCAGGAGCTCGACGATCGCTATCGCCGCAACCGCTACTGGTGCGAGGTGAACCTCAGCATGCTGCCGAGCGAGTACTACGAGCGGAACTGCAAGGTGGGCTTCGTCAGCGATCAGTTCGGTGTACAGAACTGCGACGCCGTCGGTGTGGAGACGATGATGTGGTGCAGCGACTTCCCCCACCACATCACCGACTGGCCGCACTCGCGCTACCTGATCAACTCGATGGCCCAGGGCATCGACGCGGACAAGCGCCACAAGCTCTTCTGTGAGAACGCCGGCAAGCTCTACGGCTTCATCAAGTAGAATCGAGCAGGTCCCCGGACGACGTCCGGGGACCTGTCAGTGCCCGCTCATCCGGAGTCCGCGCATGTCCTACGAGGTGAACCGCCGCCTGGTGGCCCGCCGTGATCCCCTGCCCACCGGCGCCGAGGTCGACTCCGTCACGGCGGGGATCATTCGCGGGGCCTTCGAGACCATCTGCTTCGAGACGGCGATCCACCTGGGTCGCGCTGCGTCCTCGGCGATCATCAATCAATCCAACGAGCGCAATGCCAGCATCATCGACGCGCACGGCCGCCTGGCCGGGCTCTCCGTGGGCATCCCCCAGCTGCTGTTCATCTCGCCGCTGGCCGTGCGCTGGGGCCTCGAGCACTTCGAAGAGGACGACTGGGGGCCCGGGGACGTCTTCGTCGGCAACGACCCCGACCACGGCGGCGGCCACCTCCCGGACTACAACGTCAACACGCCGAGCTTCGATGACGAGGGCCGGCTCGTGGCGATCCAGGCGCTGCAGGCGCACCAGGGCGACACCGGGGGCAAGGATCCGGGCGGCTTCTCGGTGGACGCCGTCGACATCTTCCACGAGGGGCTGCCGATCCCCCGGCTCAAGCTCGTGCACCGTGGCAAGCCACGCCAGGACGTGATCGACCTGCTGCTGCGCAACAACCGCCAGCCCTCCTTTCCGGGCGACCTCGCCGCCATGATCAGCGCTTCGCGCCGGGGCGCCGAACAGATCGGCGAGCTCTGCCAGCGGTGGGGCGCGGACGTGGTGCGGGCCGCCATCAACTTCGGCATTCGCGAGACCGAGCGGCGGGTCCGCGAGGAGGTCGCGGGCTGGCCGGACGGCAGCTACGAGGCCGACGTCTACATCGATCACGATACGGTGGGAAACGAGGACGTGCACGTCCACGTCGCCTGCCGGGTCGACGGAGATCAGCTCACCGTGGACCTGACCGGGAGCGACGATCGCCCCGAGCTGATGTGCGTCTGGAACACCCTCTCCAACTCGCGCGGCTATGCCATGGCACAGCTGGTGAGCATGATGGATCCGGCCATCATCAAGAACGAGGGGCTCTTCGACGCCGTCGAGATGATCCTGCCCGAGGGCACCATCGTCCACCCGCCGCCCAACAAGCCGGCGGCCCTCGGCGCCTTCCATCCCGCCTGCGAGATCGGCGAGGCGATCAGCGTCGCCCTCTCGTCGATCCAGCCCGATCGCTCCTCGCCGCAGGTCTACAAGCTCGGCATGCCCAACGCGGTGATCGGCTTCGATGAGCAGGGGCAGATGTGGATGGACCAGGGGGTCGACGTCCGTGCGTCGGATGCCAGCGCCACTCGCGGCATCGATGGCTGGGGGAGCATGTGCAGTGGCCTCGGCAACCTGATGCTCGCGGAGGCAGAGGACGCGGAGAGCCGGTTCCCCGTTGTGAACATCAGCCGCGAGCTCACCACCGATACCGGCGGCGCCGGCCGGTGGCGCGGGCAGCCCGGGACGCGCAACGTGAAGAAGGTGCTCGAGCCCACCATGGCGGTGGCCTGGATGGTCTCGAAGAAGCATCCGCTGCGCGGACTCTGCGGGGGCGAGGACGCCGGACCCTACAGCAACTTCTTCGAGATGGGGACCGACAACGAGTACGAGGTCGAGAACGCCATCCAGGCGCAGCTGCCGGCCGGGGCCGTGATCGCCTATCAGTACGGTGGCGGTGCAGGCTTCGAGAGCCCTCTACTCCGAGACCCCGCGGCCGTGCGAGAGGACGTGCTCGACGAGTACGTGAGCATCGAGGCGGCGCGTGAGCGCTACGGCGTCGTACTCACTGGCAGCGTCGAGGAATACGACCTCGCCGTGGACGAGGCGGCTACCCGCGCGCTCCGCGAGAAGCTCGCCGCAGCGCGGGGGGCGGCGCTTTGACCTACCGCGTGGGCATCGACATCGGCGGGACCTACACCGACTTCGCGCTGTTGAAGGACGATGAGGTGGTCCTCGAGAAGACCCTCTCCACACCCTCCGACAACTCCGAAGCCGTGATGACGGGCCTCGGGAAGCTCGCCGTGCGGGAGGGGCTCTCCCTCGAGGCCTTCCTCGGTCGCCTCGATGCGATCATCCACGGCACCACCATCGCGGACAACACGCTGATCCAGATGGACGGCGCCCTCACCGGTCTGCTCACCACCGAGGGGTTCCGGGACGAGATCGAGCTGCGCCGGGGCTGCAAGGAAGACATCTGGGACGTGCGTCTCGAGCCGCCGCCCGCCATCGTGCCGCGGCGGCGCAGGCTGACGGTGCCCGAGCGCATCCTGCACGATGGCTCGGTCTTCCAGCCCTTCGACGAGGACGCGGCGAGGCGCGCAATCGCGCGCCTGCGCAAGCAGGGCGTCGAGTCGGTGGCGATCTCGCTGATCTTCTCCTTCGTGAACCCCGACCACGAGAAGCGACTCGCCGAGCTGGTGCGCGAGGAGATGCCCGAGGCCGAGGTCTCCGTCTCGCACGAGGTCCTTCCGCGCTCGCCCGAGTTCGAGCGCACGAGCACGACCGTGGTCAACGCCTACGTGGCGCCAAAGGTGACGGGCTACCTCGACCGACTCACCGAGCGCCTCGCGGGTGCGGGCTATCGCCATCAGCTGCTCGTGATGCAGTCGAGCGGCGGCGTCATGACGCGCGAGTACCTGCGCGGCAGTCCGATCCGCATCCTCGCCTCCGGTCCGGCCGGTGGCGTGGTCGGCGGCGGACACATCGGGGTCGCCAAGGGCGCGCCCGACCTGCTCTGCGTCGACATGGTTTGCACGAGCTTCGTCGTCTCGATGGTTCTGGGGGTCAGAGCGCCGGCGGAGCCGGGCTGGAACATGCATCACCGCTACGTGGTGGCGGTCCCGATGGTGAAGGTGGAGACGCTCGGTGCCGGTGGCGGCTCAATCTGTCAGGTACGCGGCGGCGAGCTGATGGTGGGGCCGGAGAGCGCCGGGGCCGACCCGGGCCCGGTCTGCTACGGACGCGGCGGCGATCGCCCGACGGTGACCGACGCGATCCTCGTGCTCGGCCTGCTCTCGGAGGACTCGGAGTTCGCTGGCGGCAGCTTCAAGCTGAGTCGCAAGGGCGTCGACGAGGCGTTCAAGGATCACGTGGCGGGTCCGATGGGCTGCTCGGTGGAGCAGGCGGCCTTCGATTCCTGGCGGGTCGTGAACGCGAACATGACCCAGGCCGTCCGCAGGACCACGGCTGGAAAGGGGATCGATCCGCGCTCGCTCACCATGCTCGCGTATGGCGGCAACGGGCCGGTCTTCGCCGCGATCCAGGCCGCAGAGCTCGGCATCGAGCGCGTGCTCGTGCCCAAGGCCTCCCCGACCTTCTCCGCCCTCGGCGCACTCGCCGCACCGCCGACCATCGACGAGGAGCGCGCCTACCTCGTGTCGGCGGATGCGCTCGACGTCGAGCGGCTGCGCGCGCTCTGGAGCGAGCTCGACGACCGCGTCGACGCCTTCTTCACGCCGGCGGGCTTCGATCGCGCCGGTCGCGAGGCGCGCTACCAGCTCAACCTGCGCTATCCCGGGCAGAATTGGTCGCTCACCGTGGAGATGGCGCGGCAGCGCGGCGATCGGGACCTCGCCTTCGTCGACGCGGGGCTGGCCATGGCCGCCATCGCGCGCTTCCACGATCTCCACGAGCAGGAGTACGGGCATCGCCGCGATGGCGAGGTGCCCGAGCTGCCCGGCGTGCGTCTCTCGGTCACCGCCGAGATCCCGAAGCCCGTCTTCACCTCGGGGAACGGCGAGCGAAGGGTCGCCGCCACCACGCGCACCCGGCGGGCGAATCTCGGCCGCGGCTTCGAGGAGACGGCCATCCACCGCGGGCCCGATCTCGCGCCCGGAGATGCCGTCGAGGCCCCGGCGATCATCGAGGAGACCTTCACCACGATCGTGGTCTACCCGGGTTGGGTGGCGGTGGTGGACGACGCGGGCGACTATCTCCTCGAACGGGCGTCGGCCTGAGCGGCGGTCGCTCCGGTCGCCTCCCTTCGACCGATCGCCGTCGCCCACCGAGCCGATCCACCAGGTCGGGCGGGTGCATGAATCTGCGGATTCGTCGCACTCGTTCGGATGGAGGAGGGCGCCCTGCGGTCGACGCGGAGAGTCGCGCGTGCGCAAGGCAGCCATCGTGAGCCTACTGGGCACTGCGCTCCTGATCCTGCTCATCGATCTCCGATGGGCGGGCTTCCTGGGCCCCCTCCTCGACGTCTTCCCGAGACGCGATCGGGGTGGGCACTTCGCGCTGATGGCGATCCTCGGCTTCGTCTGCAACCTCGGCTTCAGTGGAGCGCGAATCGGCACGGTGCGCCCGGGCGTGCTGGGCGTGAGCCTTGCCCTCGTGCTCGGGGCTGCGCTCGAGGAGTACTCACAGAGGTGGCTCGGTCATCGCAACTTCGATCTCACGGATCTTCGGTACAGCGTCTGGGGCGTGCTCGCCGGGTCACTCGCGGCGCTCCCGCTCGTGCGACGGCTCGGCGCAGGTGGCGAAGCCCGGAGCGAAGACGAGCGCTGAGGCGGCGATCATCGCCGTCCACCATCGACGGCCCACCGGCCCACCATCGGCAATCGGTCGTCGAGCGCCGCAGAGTCCAGTCCCGGGGCCGATTGCGCGTCGGGGCACTTCTGCGAACTTCTGGTGATCCAGAGGAGGGGTGAATGAGCAAGACCCGGGTTCTGCTGACGGGGGCATCGGGCTCCATGGGCCACGAGGCCTTTCTGGAGCTGCGACGCCGAAAGGAGCGCTACCAGACGCGTCTGCTGCTGAGGCCCTCGAAGGTGAACAAGAAGATCTTTGCCCCCTACGAGGGCCAGCCCTGGCTCGACATCGTCTGGGGCGACCTCACCAGCCACGAGGACGTGAAGCGCGCCGTGGCTGGGGTGGATGCCGTCCTGCACCCCGCCGCGCTGATCTCGCCGGCCGCGGATCGCAATCCGGAAGCCGCGCGCTCGATCAACGTGGGCGGCACGCGCAACCTGCTGGACGCCATCGAGACCGAGCCCGACGGCGTCGAGCGCATCCGCTTCGTCTTCGTCGGATCGGTGGCCCAGTACGGCGACAGGCTACCGCCCCTCGAGATGATCAAGGTCGGCGATCCACTCAAGCCCAGCGCCTTCGACTACTATGCGCTCACGAAGATGGAGGCGGAGTCGATGGTGATCGAGTCGGGGCTGCATCACTGGGCGAGCATCCGGCAGACGTTCATCTGCATTCCGCACCTGCTCTCCCTGCTCGATCCGATCCTCTTCCACCAGCCTCTCGAGCAGCACATCGAGTTCATCACCAGTCGCGATGCCGGGTACGGGCTCGTGCAGTGCCTCGAGGTCGAGGACGACTTCTGGCGGAAGATCTACAACATGTCCGGCGGCCCGAGCTGTCGCGTGGTGTACAAGGACTTCCTGCGCGACATCTTCGATCTCGTCGGCGTGGGCGACTATCGCCGGGCCGTCGAGCGCAACTGGTTCGCGCTCAGGAACTTCCACTGCGGCTACTTCGAAGACAGCTGGGTCCTCAACGAGCATCTCGGCCACTTCCGCGACACCAAGGAGGACTACTACGAGATGGTCCGGCAGGGCACTCCCGCCTGGATGAAGCTGGGGGCGCGAATCGGCCCGATGCCCATCATCAAGCTGCTTGCGCGGCGCATGGCCGAGCCCATGGATTGGATCGAGCGGAACGACGAGCCGAAGATCAACGCCTTCTTCGGATCGCGCAAGGCCTGGGAGCAGATTCCGGGCTGGGACGAGATGGGGGGGGCATGAGCGACGAGCGAACCATCGAGGATCTGCGCGCCTTCGCGGCATCGCGTGGGGGTGAGTGCCTGGGCGAGGCCTACGAGGGAGACGACGTCCTTCACGGCTGGCGCTGCGCAAAGGGGCATACCTTCGAAGCCTCGCCGACGCGCCTGGTCATGGGCGGCTACTGGTGCCCCGAGTGCGCGCCGCGCTTCGGCCATCCCGAAGGCTGGGACTACGACGCCCAGTCGATGGTCGATCCCCTCCTCAGGGCCTTCCACCGGCAGCCGTAATGATCCGGGCCGTGACCCGTAGAATGGGCCTGGCACGAAGCGTGCGATGGCCTGGGGGATGCCCG
>CAZQMY010000140.1:0-5783 GCA_964594405.1 uncultured Spirochaetaceae bacterium
CTCCTTGGTGGTGAAGAAGGGATCGAAGATCTTCGAGAGCCGCTCGGGCTCGATCCCGGGCCCGTTGTCCTGGATGCGCAGCCAGGCCTCGGTGCCCGCGAGGTTGTCACCCGTCATGAGGGTGAGGCGCGGCTCCGCGGTGCCGGCCTCCTCCATCGCGTCGAGGGCGTTTCCGATCAGGTTGATCACCACCCGGCGCAGCTTCTCCGCGTCGCCCAGGAGCTCGCCTCGGGTATCGAGCTGGAGGTCGACCTCCAACCCCAGACGGAGCTGACGATCGCGGAAGGTGTCGAGCGCGGAGGTGACGATGTCGGCCAGCTCGATGGGCTCGAAGGCGATCTCTTCCTCGCGTGCGAACTTCAGCAGGTGGGAGATGCTTCGCTCGACGCGATCGAGCTCCTGGAGGGCGACGTTCGCGTACTCGATGTTGTCCTCCGCCACCGGATCCTCACCCATCTGCTGGACGAGGCTCTTGGCTGCGGTGATGGGGTTCCGAATCTCGTGGGCGATCGAGGCCGAGAGGTCCTCGAGCGAGCGGACCTGGCGGCTCTCGACCCGTTCGCGTTCGCGCCGCACGTTGCCACCGACCCGGCTCCCCACCTCCTTCTCGATCCACTGCTCGCGGAGCTGCGGAGCGAGCAGCGCCCAGAAGTAGTGGACGAAGATGCCGATGCCCCAGAACGCACCGACGATCAGGGCGACGCGAACGGAGCGAGCGGCGACCGCGATGCCCAGCAGGGTCGCGACGTAGATCCCGAAGTGCGTGTAGAAGGAGAGCTTCTCGTTCGCGCGACGCTGCGCCTCGCGGTAGGCCCGCTCTTCCGGCGTGGACTTGCGCTTCCAGTCGCCCCGCCGCTCGGAACGCTCTCGTCGTCGCGAGCCACGATCGCGATGACGGCTCCGCCGGCGGCCTCGATCGCCCGGATCGGTGGGCGCGGCCGCGAACTCGACCTCGGCATCCTCCGCATCGGAGCGATCGGAGCGGCGACCCATTCTCCTTTCGAGGCGACGGCGCTTGCGCTCGAGCTCCCGGATGCGCTTCTCGTGCTTCCTCGTCGCGCGCTCGAACTCGCGCTGGCCGTTGCGCTCGATCTCGTCGAGCTTCTGGAGGCCCATCTTCTCGGCGTGGTCGAGGCGCTTCTGCACGACCTCGACGACTCGATCCAGTATCTGCCGGTGGTCCGCCAACTCGGGCACTCCTCGGCTCTCGTTCGCCTCCTGGCGACACTCTCCGCCGCTCGCTGCGGCCGGACCGCCCCCGATGCGGTTGAAGGCGCAGCGGCCAGAGCGGCGTGCAGAGCGCGAAGTTCGTGTGGGTCGGGTCATGCCGGTCCTCCTACGCAAGCGCCGTGCCCGGCTCGAAGAGCCCCGATTCCAGCCACTTAGGATAGGGGTGCAGCGCGATGCATGCAGTGCATCGGCGACACATGCAACGACTTTCCTGCACCCTGGAACGATCTGCCCCGCGGGGCCTCGGCTGCGCGCCGCCCGACGCTATGATGCGCGGTCGCCCGGTCACAACGCCACCTCCGACGATCGGGCCGCCGGTCGCCCCGGACGGAGCCGTCGATGAGTGATGCAGCGGCCACGAGGACCGTCCCCAAGGTCTGCAATCTCTGCGAGGCCATGTGCGGTCTGCACGTCTCGGTCCGGGACGGACGCGTGGTCGGCATCCGCCCCGACCCCGACGACCCCCTCTCGAAGGGGGCGATGTGTGCCAAGGCCATGGCGCTGGGCGAGGTGCAGGAGGATCCGGACCGATTGAGGCGCCCGCTGAAGAAGACGGGCGAAGGTTGGGTGGAGGTCGAGTGGGAAGAGGCTCTCGCGCTCGCATCCGATCGCCTCGCCGCGCTCCAACGCGAGCACGGAGACGACGCGGTCGGCTTCTATCTCGGCAATCCGGGCGCTCACAACTTCGGCATCGTGATGTACCTGGCGGGCCTCGGCAGGGCCCTGGGAACGCGCAATCGCTACTCCGCGAGCTCGCTCGACCAGAACCCCAAGCATGCCTCCAGCCTCCTCCTCTTCGGCAACATCCTCAACATCCCGATCCCCGACGTCGACCATACGGAATTCATGTTGATGCTCGGCGCGAACCCGGTGGTCTCGAACGGCAGCCTGATGAGCGCCCCGGGGTTCCGCGATCGGATCCGGTCGCTTCGCCGACGCGGGGGACGGCTCGTGGTGGTCGATCCCCGCCGAAGCGAGACCGCCAGACTCGCGGACGAGCACATCCCCATTGCGCCCGGACGCGATGCCCTGCTGCTCGCCGCGCTCTGCCACGTCATCCTCGAGGAGGGTCTCGGCCGACCGACGCACCTCGAAGAGTGGGTCGACGGCCGCGAGGCCCTGCGCCAGATTCTCGCGCCCTTTGCGCCCGAAGCCCTCGAAGACAGGCTGGGCCTCGAGGCAGCGCGGGTGCGAGCGCTGGCGCGGCGCTTCTGCGCCGCGCCTTCGGCGGTCTGCTACGGCCGAGTCGGCACCTGCATGAACGACTTCGGCACCGTTGCGAGCTGGCTGATCGACGTCCTCAACCTCATCAGCGGCAACCTCGACCGGGTGGGCGGCGCCCTCTTCCCCATGCCCGCGGTGGACCTCGCGGAGATCCTCGAGCTCCGGGGATCCCCGGGGCACTTCGGCGAAGCGCGCACGCGCGTCCGCGACCTGCCGACCTTCAACGACGAGCGGCCCACGGCCTGCCTCGCCGATGAGATCCTCGAGCCCGGCGAGGGCAGGCTGCGCGGGATGATCACGATCGCGGGCAACCCCTGCCTCTCGGCGCCGGGATCCGAGCGGATGAACGATGCGTTCGGCAAGCTCGACTTCTACGTGGCCGTCGACTTCTACCTCAACGAGACGACGCGACATGCGGACCTGATCCTGCCGCCGCTCTGGTCCCTCGAGCACGACAACCACGAGGTCCTCTTCCACGGCTTCGCCGTGCGGAACACGGCCCGCTACTCCCCGGTGGTCATCGCCCCTCCCGAAGACGGCCGCGAAGACTGGCAGATCCTGAGCCAGCTCGCGCTGCGCATCGCAGAGAAGAAGGCCTCCGGACCGCTCCGCGCCGCGCTGCTGCGGGCCGCGCGAGATCTCGTACCGACGCCGCGCATCGTCCTCGACGTCTGCCTTCGCATCGGACACTATGGCGATGGCTTCCGACCCTGGCGTAGGGGGTTGCGGCTGCGGGACCTGGAGTCCGCGCCGAGCGGCATCGACATGGGCCCGCTCGGTCCGCGCCTCGACCGCATGCTGCGTCAGCGCGGCCGACGCATCGACCTCGCGCCCGATCGGATCGTCGACGAGCTCAGCCGACTCGCCGGCGCGAGCCTTCCGGAGAGGCCCGCCGACGGCCTGCTGCTCATCGGCAGGCGTGAGCCTCGCACCAACAACTCATGGCTCCACAACGTGCCCAGCTGCGCCAGGGGTCGAGAGCGCTGCACGCTCCAGGTGCATCCCGACGACGCACGCCGCCACGGCCTCGCTGCCGGCCAGCCCGTCGAGGTCACGAGCGAACGCGGCACGGTCGTCGCCCCTCTCGAGATCAGCGAAGACATGAAGCCGGGTGTTGCCAGCCTGCCCCACGGCTTCGGTCACGGTCAGCCCGACATGCAGCTCGGCCTCGCGAGTCGCATCCCGGGGATCAACTGCAACATCCTCGTGGACGAGCGCACCACCGAGGGCATGGTGGCGAACGCCGTGTTCAACGGCGTGCCCATCGAGATCGGCGCGGCGCCGAGGCCCGTCGAAGAGGCGCTTGTGCAAGAGCGGCAAGGGGCGCAGGCGGAGCCCGCGAATGAGGCTCGTCAGCACCCCACGGAGGCGCGCTCGAGCACGACCACCGGGATCTGCCGCTCCGCGCGGAGCTGATACTCGGCGTAGCTCGGAAAGACGCGCAGCATCGCATCCCAGAGCTCCTGCCTCTCCGCGCCCTCGGCAACGCGCGCCACCACCTCGAATCGCTCGGCGCCCACCTGCAACCAGGCGCGCGGCTCGGACCGGAGATTGAGATACCAGGCGGGATGCGTAGGCGCGCCGCCCTTGCTGCCGACGACGACGAATCGCTCGCCGACGCGCCCGTAGATCAGGGGCAGGGTCGACCCCCGACCCGACTTGCGGCCGCGGGTCACGAGCAAGAGCGTCGACACGGCCTCGCCACCCACCGGCGGAGTCCACATGTGACCGTCCTCACCGCCACTCTCGAGATAGCGACGGACGTGATCGCGAATGAAGTCCGGGAGGCTCTCGGAAACCTCGAACACGCCCTCCTCGTCCAGCCCCACAGGTCCGCACTTCTTCTCGCTCATGGGCTTCCTCTCCGTCCACCCGCATGCTGCGGTGATGGCCATCACCGCGGATCGTAGCGATCGGAAGAGCCATGGCCACGGAGCGACCGCCCTTTGCGTGAGGGCGGTCACCGAAGCACCCATCCCTCCGCGACGCGATGACGAATTCCGCGTGACTCGTCGGGATTCGATCTCTGCAGAGAGGAGCGGGTGAGTCGAGTCACACCGCCGCATCCCAACCGCTCCGATAGATCCGACCATGAATACCATCGAATCGCGCTCGGTCTCATCGGTCCACTCAGACAGCGAATCACTCAGCTTGCGAAACGACTCGACGCTTCGCAGCTGGCGTGTCGGCCTGTGCCTCCTCGCGAGCGCGACGGCCATCGCCCTGCTGCTCGGCACGCCCGTCGTGGCGAAGGCCGAGCTGCGCTCGCATACGGTGCGCTGGCTGCCGTCTCCGAGCGGGGACGTCACGGGCTATGTGCTCTCGATCGGAGCGAGCTCTGGGAGCTATAGCGAGGTCTTCGACCTCGGCCTTCCCGCCGTCGTGTCGGGGGAGATGAGCTACCAGATGATGTTCGAGAGCGACCTCGACGTGTACATGGCGCTTCGTGCGCGGAATGCCGATGGGCTGCTTTCCGACTACTCGAACGAGAAGATGCTGGCGGGCGTCGCCGCCTCACCGCCCGGATCCGGGGATCCCGGATTCGGAGTGACCCGGATCACAGGGCTCGCGGACACGGTGAACGGAGAGATCATCGTCGAGGCCGAGGTCGTGGGCGCGACGGAGAGCGTCGCCTTCTACATCGATGGCGCGCGGGTCCAGGTCGAGAACGCGGCCCCCTTCTCGCTGGCCGGAGACGACGGCACGACGCCCAATCCATTCGACACCCGATCGCTCGTCGATGGGCAGCACGTGCTGACGGCGGTGGGCTTCGCTGCGAATGATGCGAGCGGCACCGAGGGCAGCCGGATCGAGGTCGGCTTCACCGTGGACAACGGGCTGATCGCTCCGCCGGGCGGCGGCAGTGGGGGCCCCGGCGACGTGCTCGAGCCCATCGTCGCGGGAATCGTCGCCTCGGCGAGCGGCGAGCTCTCCGCCGGAGACATCGAGGGTGGCCTCTCGACGGTGCTCCTCGACGAGCTGGTCTCGGGTGGCGACCCGCGACCCATCTGGTGCGACCTGGATGGTGACGATCAACGCGACCTCGTGGTCGGCTTCGGGCGCGGCAGCGGCGCGAAGCTCCTGCTCGCCTACATGTCGGATCGCCAGGTCGTGAGCACCCGCTATCTGCAGGCCGGAACGCCGCGCTATGCATCGACCAACGGCGAGACCTTCCCGGCCTGCGGCGACCTGGACGGCGACGGACTGGCCGAGCTGACCATCGGCTTCGGCGGCGGCGCGCACGCCCACGTCCAGCTCTTCGACGACCACGAGCGGGGCTTCGCGAAGCTCGACACCGCGCTCGGAGATGGCTTGATCCGCATGGAGGT
>CAZQMY010000140.1:5883-13129 GCA_964594405.1 uncultured Spirochaetaceae bacterium
GGGAGGGGGTGATCCGAGTCGAGGGGTTGGCATCGCTCGCCGACTACGACGGCGCCCTGCATCCGGCCATTGGCGACCTCGATGGCGACGGCCTCCGCGAGATCGTGGTCGGCCTGGGCGCTGGCGGTGCAGGACGCATCCACGCGCTGGACGACTCGACGACCGGCTTCACCGCCATCGCAGGACCGGCCGAGCTCGATGGCGGCTTCCATGCGGGCTGGGCGCCGTACGATGCCGCGAACGGGTCGACCCGCGTCAGCCTCGCGGACGTCGACGGCGACGACCTCGCGGAGGTGGCCGTCGGCTTCGGCGAAGGGGGCGAGCACATGCTGCGACTCCTCGATGACGTGAACACCGGATTCGAGCCGAGCACCCAGAGCAGCGCCATCGAGGCGCTGGTCGATTTCGGCGAGGGCCAGCTGGTCCGCCCGGCGCTCAATCCCTGACCTGCGGCGGGGGGCGGGGGCTTCGGGGGTGCCCGCCTCCCTCCCCAGATCACGCGCCGATCTCCGGAAGGCGAGGATGCTTCCGGCGGCGGCCGGCGCGCGATTCTTACCTCGGAGGTAATCGTCCTCATACGCGTCTGACGGCAGCTTTCCCCTCGTCCGAACCACCCCCCAGCGAGGGAGCCCCCATGGCCGCTACGATCCAACCTCCGACGCACGTCGAAGCCCACGCCTCGAGCTCGCGCAATCTCCGGCGCGCGCTCCTCGCCAACGCCAGCTTCTCGATCTGCTCCGGCGCGCTCTTCATCCTGGCCGGAGGGCCGCTGAGCCGGCTCATCGGGCTCCCGCTGGTGCTGCCGATCCAGCTCATCGGAGCCGGACTCATCCCCTTCGCGTGCTACCTCATCTGGATCGCGAGGAAGCCGGATCTTCGATCGGGCGAGGGGAGACTGACGAGCCTCATGGACGCGGCGTGGGTGCTCGGTACCTTCATCCTGCTGGTCGGTTGGCCCGATCTGCTCAACGTGACGGGACGAGTGCTGGCGCTGCTCGTGGCCGCCGCAGTGGGAGGCTTCGCGATCTGGCAGATCGTCGGGGCCAGGCAGATGGAGGAGCAGACCTGATCGACCGCACTCGATCTCGGCGCGGAGCAGCAGGGAGGCGAGGTCACATGGTTGCACCGGCGGAATCGCCCGGCCTCATGCTCCGGCGCTGGCGCAACCTTCGAGGGATGAGCCAGATGAAGCTTGCCCTCGAAGCGCGCGTCTCCGCGCGCCACATCAGCTTCCTGGAGACGGGTCGAGCCAGGCCGAGTCGCGAGATGATCGTCAATCTATGCGACTCGCTGGAGGTCCCGCTGCGGGAGCGGAACGGCATCCTGCGCTCGGCCGGCTTCGCGGCGCTCTATCGGGAGACGGCGATGGACGATCCGGTGATGGAGGAGATGAGTCGCGCCATCGACCTGATCCTCGCCAATCAGATGCCGGCGGGGGCGATCGCGGTGGATTGGGCCTGGAACGTGATCAAGGCCAACCCCGCGATCCTCGCCCTGATGTCGACGCTCGTGGACGAAGGGTTGCTCGCGAGCAAACCGCTCAACGCCATGCGGCTGGTCTTCCACCCGGACGGTCTGCATCGCTGGATCGTCAACTGGCACGAAGTCGGCCCGGCCATGCTGGCGCGAATCAAGCGAGAGGCGGAGTTCGAGGGGAAGCCAGAGGCCGCCGCCTTTCTCGCCGACCTCGTCGGCGGGGGCGTCGCGGATGCGTCCTGGGCCGAGCTGCCGGAGGAAGGCGCGGCGCCGCTGCTGATCCCGGTCCACATCGAGAGGGGCGACCTCGAGCTCAGGCTCTTCACCACCATCACCACCCTCGGGACGCCCCAGGACATCACGCTCCAGGAGCTTCGCATCGAGACTTTCTACCCAATGGACGACGCCAGCCGGAGGACGATGGAGAGCTTGCTACCCTAGCCGGACGATGGGCAGCACCCGAGCCAGCGAATCCGAGGGGCGCATCTGGGACGAGGTCGAGGAGATTCCCTCGCGCCTGGAGGGGCCCGATCTCCACGTCACCGCCGACTCACTTCGCGCACACTTCGAGAGCGACGTCGCGCGAGCGCGTGCCCCGCTTCGCAACCCACACCTCGAGGACCCGCTCGACGAATCGACCCGCGACGGCTCGAAGCCGGCCTCGGTGCTGATCCCGCTCGTCCCGCAACGCCACGGCCTCGCGGTGCTCCTCACACGGCGCGACCCCCGAATCTCGTTCGGAGGCCACATCAGCTTTCCCGGCGGACGCGCGGATCTCGCCGACGAGAGCCCGCTGTCCACGGCCCTGCGCGAGGCCGAGGAGGAGATCGGACTTCCCCCGTCGTCGGTCGAGGTGCTCGGTCAGCTCGGGGACTATACGACCAAGAGCGGCTTCGCGATCAGCACCTTCGTCGGTCTCGTCGCGCCCGGCTCGAGGCTCATACCGGCGCCGGGCGAGGTGGCGGAGATCCTCGAGATCCCGCTCCACCTGGCTCTCTGCTCATCGTCGTACCGTCTGGCGCGCCATCATCGGATGCCCGGCAACGCGATCTACTTCCTGCAGCACGAGCAGACCGTCATCACTGGCCCCACCCTCTCGCTTCTGGTCGGCCTCTACGAAGAGCTGCAGAAGACGCATGCATGAGCGGTGTCCCTCGCACTGGGCCGGCCTGCTCGGCAGACTCGGGCGTTCATGAGACGCACGCTCATCATCGGGGCCACGTCGGAGATCGCGAGCGCGATCACCAGGAAGCTGGCGCGCCGAGGTGACTCGCTCTACCTGATCGCGCGCAACCAGGCCCGGCTCGACTCGCTCGTGGCGTCCGTCGGCGAGGCCGTCGTCGGAACGGCTCGCGCGGACTTCCTCGCCTACGGACGCAGCACTGGGCTGGTCGAGGAGGCGATTCGTACGCTCGGCGGGCTCGACCTCGCGATCATCGCCCACGGGCTGATCGGCAATCAGCTTCGGAGCGAGGTCGACATGCAGGAGGCCGAGCGAATCATCGCGACCAACTACACGAGCGTCGTCTCCTTCCTGATTCCGATCAGCCAGCACCTCGAGGCCCAGGGGCATGGAGACATCGCGGTGCTCTCTTCCGTCGCCGGCGAGCGCGGTCGCCCCCGCAACTACACCTACGGAGCAGCGAAGGGCGCGCTCACCCTGCACCTCCAGGGCCTGCGCTCGCGGCTCTGGCCGAAGGTCGGCGTCCAATGCGCAAAGCTCGGGCCGGTCCACACCGCCATGACGACGGACCATCCGAAGAATCCGCTCTTCGCCCATCCCGAGCCGATCGCCGACCGCATCCTGATCGCCATCGAGCGACGCGAAGGTGAGTTCCATGCGCCCTGGTACTGGCGACCCATCATGTGGTGGGTGCGGAATCTCCCCGAGCCGATCTTCCAGCGGATCGGCTTCTTTTCGGGTCGCTAGCCTCCGCCCTCCGGCGCCGCGCTCACCCTGCTTGACTTCGCACCGGGCATGGTGTCCCGTGCCGCATCATGATCGAGACGCTGAACGGCACGCCCTACGCCGAGGTGCCGAGCTGGTTCACCAATCGGGAGACCACGGGGCTGATCTCGTTCGAAGACCGGGATGGTGATGGCGTCATCCGCTATTCAGGCGACCCGACGGCGAACGAGCTCCGGGTGGATCGTGACATCATGGTGCTCGCGAATCCCGAGATCGCGAATCTGCCTCCATGGGTGGTGGCCCTCGTCGTGGCCGGCGCCCTCGCCGCCGCTCTCTCCACCGCGGCGGGACTCCTGCTGGTGATCAGCTCATCGGTATCGCACGACCTGATCAAGTCGATGTACAACCCCGACCTCTCGGAGCGTCACGAGCTGCTGCTCGCCCGCCTGGCGGCCGGCGCCGCGGTGATCATGGCCGGCCTGCTCGGCATCTACCCGCTCGGCTTCTACCCGCTCGGCTTCGTTGCCCAGGTCGTCGCCCTAGCCTTCGGTCTCGCGGTCTCCAGCTTCTTTCCCGTCCTCGTCCCCGGCGTCTTCAGCAAGCGCGTGAACAAGGAGGGCGCGATCGCGGGGATGCTGTCCGGGATCGCTTTCACCGCGACCTGCATCCTCTACTACAAGTCCATCGCCTCCGATTCGGGCCCCGAGGACTGGGGGCTCGGCATCAGTCCCGAAGGAATCGGGACGTTGCGCATGCTCCTGAACTTCGCCGTCACCCTCGTGGTGAGCCGGTTGACGCCCGAGCCGCCCAGGGAAGTCGCCGCGATGGTCGAGGAGATGCGGCTGGCGCGCGCGTTGAACGATCAGTCTTCGTAGTCGTTCCAGCGAGCCAGCAGCAGCGGGATCTCCTCGGCCGGGAGCGGGTGACTGAAGTGGAAGCCCTGACCGTAGTCGCAGCCCCAGCTCTTGAGGATGGCGAGCTGCGTCTCGTTCTCGATTCCTTCCGCGACCACCTCGAGACCCAGGCCGTGCGCCATCGTCAGCGTCGCGGCGACGATGCTGTAGTCCTGCTCGCTCTCATCGAGATGGTGCACGAAGCTTCGGTCGATCTTGAGCGAGTCGAGGGGCAGTCGCTGCAGGTAGCTGAGAGACGAGTATCCCGTCCCGAAGTCGTCGAGCGAAATGGAGATCCCATGGGCCCGCAGTCGGCTGAGGCTCTCGATCGCCTCGTCCTCGTTTCCGATCATGCTGCTCTCGGTCACCTCGAGCTCGAGCAGGTGGGGTGGGAGGGACGCCTCGTCGAGGGCGGCCAGCACCGCCTCGTCCAGCGCGTTCTTCCGAAACTGATGCCCGGAGACGTTGACGCCGACCCGCATTGGCGGAAGTCCATCCGCGATCCAGAGCGCCATCTGCGCACAGGCCTCGCGCAGCACCCACTCCCCGAGCCCCATGATGAGCCCGCACTCCTCTGCGACGGCCACGAAGTCGGCTGGTGGAACCAGTCCGCGCGCGGGCTGGTGCCATCGCAGCAGCGCTTCGAGCCGGCAGATCTCGCCTGTGACCAGATCGATCTGAGGCTGGTAATGGAGCGTCATCTCTCCATTGGATACGGCCCGGCGCAGATCGGTCTCCAGTCCCAGTCGGGCGAGCGCCGCGATCTTCATGTCTTCGGTGAAGTACTCGAAGTCGTTTCGACCGTTCTCTTTCGCGTGGTACATCGCGGTATCAGCGTGCTTGATGAGCGACTCCGCGTCCTCACCGTCGTCCGGATGGATCGCGATGCCGATGCTGGCGCCGATCACGACGTCGCGATCCGGGAGCGGGAAGGGCTCCTGGAGCTCCTCGAGGATGCGTCGCGCGACGCGGCTGGCGTCGTGACCGCGGGTGATGCTCGTGAGCAGGATGGTGAACTCGTCACCACCCTGCCTCGAGACTGTGGCGTCCGGCTCGTCCTCGTCCTCCCAGCGTGAGACATGGTCGGACTCCCGCACACAGCGCACGAGGCGCTCGGCCACCTGCTCGAGGAGCTGATCACCCGTGGCGTGTCCATAGGTGTCGTTGATCTCCTTGAATCGATCGAGGTCGAGGAAGAGCAGCGCCAGCGGCCGCTCTTCCCCTTCGTGTCGCCGGGCGATGGCCCCCGTGAGTCGCTCCTCGAGGAGGCGCCGATTCGGAAGTCCCGTCAGCACGTCGTAGTAGGCGAGGTAACGGATCCGCTCCTCGGCGCGCTGGCGCTGGTCGATCTCGGCTTCCAGCTCCTGGATGGCCAGCTCCATCTCGCGAGTGCGTTTCCGCACCTCGACGTCGAGGTGGTCGCGATGATCCTCCAGCTGCTGATCCCGGACCTGGATCTGCTCGAGCATTTCGTTGAAGGCGTCGATGAGCATGCCGAGCTCGTCGTCGCCAGTCCGCTCGGCGCGAATCGAGTAGTTCTTCTCGAACGATACACGTCTCGATGCGGCGACGAGGGTGAGGATCGGCGTACTGATGACGCTCTGGAGTCTCGACGCGAGGAAGACGGCGACGCCCGCGCAGAGCAGCATCACGATCAGCCCGATGATCGCGGTGGTGCGGAATCGTTCGCGCACGTTGAGCGTATCGGCCTGCACCCAGACGACGCCCACGGTCTCGGCCCCCATCATCCTCACCGGATTCAGGTAGGTGATGCGATCACCGACCAGGGACGCCCGCTTCTCGACCACCGTACGAATCGGACAGGTGAGTGCGCCGCCGCCTCGCGCGTAGCCCGCGAGCCGACTGCCGTCGGTGCGATAGAGGCAGGCGGTCGTCACATGTGGCTCGGCTTCGAGCAGGGCGAGGGTCGCCGTCGCGTCCTCCCGGTTGTCGAAGGCCAGGGCGGCGGTGCTGTTGGCGGCCACCACCTCGGCCAGCGTGCCGACTCGCGCGATCGCGCCCCGCCGCGCCGAGATCCAGTCGTAGGTCAGAAAGCTCGCGCTGGCGGTGACGAGCGCACAGGCGCTGACCAGCATGGCGATCGCGATGAGCTTCGTCTTGATGGGGCGATCCTGGAAGAGCTTCATGGCCCGCCCCCCCTCGAGCCCAGTGCGAGGCGGAGAAGCTGCGAGGCTGGCCGGAGACGCGCCTGCCGCAACGCCTCCTGGTCGATCTCGAATCGAAGCTTGCGGTCTCGCGCCACCAGATTGATCATCGCACCGCGTCCGACGAAGCCCTCGTGCTCACCCACCACCAGGACCGGCGCGCGCCCGATCGAGGATCTTCGCGCCGCGAAGACCTCGATCATCGCGCTGCCGACGTAGAGCACGTCGCAGCTCGAGAGGGACTCGTCCTCGCCCGGCTTCACGACCCGGGGCTCGCGCTCTCCCAGCCTGCGTTCCTGGAGCGCCCCGCGCAGCGCGTCCACCATGGCCGGACGTGCGAGCACGCAGAAATCCATCTGGGGCTTCGCTGCTCTCTCGTCGGGCCACTTGATGAAATGGGCCAGCCGATAGACGAAGGAGGCCTTGAGATAGTCGGAATCGGCCTGGCGCCCGCCGGCGTGCGCGAGCGGAACCGACGACACGCCGAGCAGCAGGAGGAGCAGGAGTGCCGGGCGCCAGCCGCTCGCACCCGGCCTGAGCCGCTCGTCGAGGGGAGATGTGCGTCGAGAGGCAGTCGGCATGAGCTAGAAGCAGGCTCGCTCTCCTGCCGTCCTCCAGGGCCGCCGGGCCTCCGCCGCCTCGAGCTGTCCAGCGTCGAGCTTGCGCCCGAGCGCGAAGAGCACGGTCGAGGGCACGATCCCCTCCGCACATCGCCCGGTCGGTTGCAACATGGACCCTCCCGCGGACGCACATCCCGCCCGTCGTCGGAGGGCTTATCGGTGCTCCAGCCGGCCACCTGAAAA
>CAZQMY010000141.1:0-13062 GCA_964594405.1 uncultured Spirochaetaceae bacterium
CCGACCTTCACCGGAGATCCGGGATTCGATCGCGCGCTCGCCCTCGGATTCGCCATCGTCCTCGTCACGGCGGTGTCCGCGCTCTTCGTCAAGACGCCCTACGGGCGATTCGCGGATGAGCGCTACGGGCTCAGCCTCGACCCCCGCCTGGGCTGGCTGCTCATGGAGCTGCCCGCGACGCTGGTCTTCGCCTGGTTCTTCGTGCAAGGGCCGTTGCGTTCGACGCCCTTCGCGCTGCTCGTGCTGGCGGTCTGGATCTTCCACTACGGCAATCGGGGCTTCGTGATGCCGCTGCTCATGCGGGTCTCGCAGGGTCTGAGGAGCAGCTTCAGCCTGTTGTTGGTGGTGATCGGCTGGGGGGTGACTGCGCTCCACGGCTACCTGAACGCCACCTGGGCCACCAGGCTCTCGCCGGACGCGATGGCGGGCGACCTCTCCTTCCTGGCGCGCCCGAGCTTCATCATTGGCTTCGTCCTCTATGCGCTGGCCATGGCCGCGAACCTGCACGCCGACCACGTCCTCCGCACCCTCCGCACCCGGGAAGAGGTGCGCGAGGGAATCAAGCGCTATCGCATCCCCTATGGCGGACTCTTTCGCTACGTGTCCAACCCCAGCTACCTGACGGAGCTGCTCGCGTGGCTCGGCTTCGCGCTCTTCACGTGGAGTCTCGCAGGTGTGTTCATCCTGGCGATCAGCATGGCGAACCTGATCCCGAGAGCGGTCTCGACGCACCGCTGGTATCGCCAGCGTTTCCCCGAATATCCGCCCGAGCGTAGGGTGCTGATCCCCGGCGTCTGGTAGGCTCCATGAATTGACATACTCTGTGGCATTTTCATGAAGTAGCCGCCCGGCGACCGCCGCGCCGCTCAGGAGACCCTTCGAATGCCCGCCGAAGGGGCCCGCCCCATCCTCCATGGCTCCAACCTCTCGCCCTTCGTACGCAAGGTCCGGGTCGCCCTGGCCTACAAGGGCATCGAGTACGACCACGTCCAGCAGAACCCCTTCGGCGCGCCGGCCGAGTATCGCGCCAAGAGCCCGCTCTCGAAGATCCCCTGCTGGGAAGAGGGCGACCTGATCCTGCCCGATTCCTCGGTCATCCTCAGCTATCTCGAGCATCGCTATCCAGAGCCGCCGCTCCTGCCCGCCGAGCCCGCTCCGCGCGCGCGAGCCCTCTGGTTCGAGGAGTACGCCGACACCAAGGTCGCCGAAACCCTGGCGCTGGTCTTCTTCCAACGAATCGTCATGCCCAACATCTTCAAGAAGGATCCCGATCAGGACGTGATCGACCGGGCACTGAACGTGTCGCTGCCCGAGGCCTTCGACTATCTGACGGATTGCCTCGGCGACGATGAGTACATGGTCGGCGGCGCGTTCTCCCTGGCCGACATCGCGCTCACCGCGCCCTTCGTGAATTTCGCGATCGCGGGCGAGAAGGTGGACGCCCAGCGCTGGCCGAAGATCGCCGCCTACGTCGAACGCATCCACGGCCTGCCCTGCTACGCGCCGATCGTGGCGGGGGATATGCCCGGACGCTGACCTTCGCTCAGGCGAGGCCTTCGCCGAGCTCGGCGAGGGCCTGGATCCGGCGATCGGCGAGGTGGCTCCACGCGTCCTCGTTCGCGGGATCGAAGTAGACCGTGGCGACGCCCGCGGCGCGCCCCGCCTCGAGATCGAAGCGGAAGTCTCCGATCATCAGGCCGCGTTCCGGCCGCGCATCCCAGAGGCGGAGCAGCCTGGCGATGCCGTCCGGGGCCGGCTTGGGGGCCGCGCGACCGCGGCCTACCACGGACTCGGCGGCGAAGAAGCCCGAGAGGCCCGCAGCGTCCAGGGTGGCCAGCGCGTTGGCCTCGCTGTTCCGCGTGACGATGCCCAGATGCTTGCCGCGGCCGACGAGCGCGGACAGCAGCGCGTGCGCGCCGGGCTGGGCCCGGGCGCGCCCGGCGATCTCGAGCTCGATCCGATCCAGCTGCTCGGTCAGACGCGCGCGGTCCTCGGCCTCCCGGTCGGCGATGGCCTCGAGGATGGACCGCCCTTCGGGCAGTCCCAGCTCGACACGGATTGCATCGAAGTCGTGCGCCACCAGGGTCAGGGTGCCATCGAGGTCGAAGATCCAGCAGTCACGCGTGCTCGGGTCCATGGACGGGGAGTATCGCGCCCGGACCGGGCCCTGGCTCGTCCAGACGTTGACAGGATTGGACACCGATGCACACTGCGAGTGCGCGGATCGAGAAGGAGGCTTCGGATGGGCGCGCGACACTTGTCGAGGCGCCTGATCTTCGTGTCGCTGGCGCTGACGCTCCTCGGGGCTGCACGATGCGCAGGTGAGGAGGCGGAGCCCATGAGTGAGGCGACCGACGCCCCCGCGACGAAGACGGGGAAGGAGAGCCTGGCGAGGCTACGCGAGGAGATGGTGCGCACCCAGATCCAAGCGCGCGGCGTTCGCTCCGAGGCGGTTCTCGACGCCATGCGCAGCGTCCCGCGCCACGCCTTCGTCCCTGGGATCGATGCCACTCGGGCCTACGAGGATCGCCCCCATCCCATCGGCCACCGACAGACCATCAGCCAGCCCTATGTCGTCGCCCTGATGACGGAGCTGGCGGATCTGCAGCCTGGCGAGCGCGTGCTCGAGGTCGGAACCGGATCGGGGTACCAGGCGGCCGTGCTCGCCGCCATGGGCTGCGAGGTCTACACGGTGGAGATCGTCGAGCCCCTGGCCAGCGCTGTCGCCGAGCGACTCGCCGAGCACGGGTACGACGCCGTGAAGAGCCGCGCGGGCGACGGCTACCGGGGCTGGCCGGAGGCCGCGCCCTTCGACGCGATCCTGGTGACGGCCGCGGCTCCGAAGCTGCCCGAGCCACTGAAGGAACAGCTCGCCCCGGGCGGCCGGCTCGTGATTCCCGTGGATCGTGCGGCCGGGCCTGGGCAGACCCTCGAGGTGTACATCCGCGGCCCGGAGGGACTGGAGCGCCGGCGGAGCATCGACGTGATCTTCGTGCCGATGACCGGTGAGGTGCGTGAGTGACACGCCGCACGACTCGCAGTTTGGGAGCGTGAGCGCGCCAGCCAGGTGCACGGCCGGAGACCGGCACGTCGTCCTCGAAGCGCTGGCCCCGGCGGATCCCGGCGCTGCGCTGGCCTTCGCCGAGTGGGTCCCCGGACCGCGCCGCCGAGTCCGCCGGGCCCTCCGAGAGGCTTGGGCGGCGCTCTGCTAGCCTTCCCGCGCATGCGCATCTTCGGTCGCTACCTCGTCTTCCAGGGGGCCGGCTGGGGGCTGAGTGCCGCCGGCCTCGGGATTCTCGTCTACCTGGATTGGATGCCCTTCTGGCTCGCCGCCACCCTCGTCGGCGTGATGGTGGTCAAGGACCTCGTGCTCTACCCGATGATGCGGAAGGCCTACGTACCGGGACACACGCACGGCTACGGGGCGCTGCTCGGAAGCGAGGTCCGGGTCAGCCAGGCACTGGCGCCCGAGGGCTACGTCATGGCCGGTGCCGAACGCTGGCGCGCCCGTCTCGGCCATCGAGGCGCGGGTGCCCTGGCCGCGGGCGAGCGCGCCGTGGTACGGCATGTCGAGAACATGACGCTGATCGTCGAGCCGCTCGACCCCTGAGACGCGGCCCGAATGCCCGGTGGGCTAGGTTTCGGCCCCGCCCATCCTCTTCCGTCCCACCCATGGTGTGAGCTCGTGCCCGAGAAGAAGCCCCCCGTCATCGAACAGCCCGACCTCTCCGCCGCCGGTGCGGCCAGCCGCACCGAGATGTCCCGCCTCGCCCGCCGCGGCGTCTCCCGCCTCGGACGCATCGCCAGCAGCCCGCGGCTGCGCGCCATCCGGCACCAGCTGGTCGAGCTGGGGCGGCGCATGAGTGGACAGCCGCATCGCGTTCTCTACTTCCACGAGGTGGAGGATCCCTACTCGCTGCTCGCCGCCCAGGCCGTCGCCGAGCTGAGCACCCGCTATGACGTGACCTTCGAGTGTCACCTCGCCGGCGCCGAGGAGTGGCCCAGCATTCCCGAGCCCGATCTGCTCGCCGAGCTGGGGCGCCGCGACTGTCAGGCCATCGCGCCCCACTACGGTCTCGACTTCCCCGAGCCGGCGGAGCGCCCAGACCCCGATCGGGCCCGGCGCGTCGAGCGCGCGCTGGCGCAGCTCGACGGCGCCGATGGCGTCGCCTTCGCGCGGCGCGCCGCCGAGCTGGGCGCGCTGCTCTTCGCCGGTCGCAAGGACGAGATCGACGCAGTGCCAGAAGAGGAGCTGGCCAGCGACGCAACGACGGAGGAGCGGGTCAGCGCCGGACGGGCGCTGCGCGACAAGCTCGGCCACTACTCCGGCGCGATGTTCCTCTATGGGGGTGAGTGGTTCTGGGGCGTCGATCGACTTCTCCATCTGGTGAAGCGGCTGCGGCGCTTCGGCGCGACGCGCGGCGGCTCGCAGATCCGCTTCGATCGGCCCGCCATCCTGATGCAGCGGGTGCCCGGCGCCGACGATCTGGTGCTCGAGTGCTTCCCCTCCCTGCGCAGTCCCTACACCGCCATCGGCTTCGACGCCACGGTGCAGCTGGCCGAGCAGACGGGCGTCACCCTCGAGGTCCGGCCGGTGCTCCCGATGGTGATGCGGGGGGTCCCCGCCACCATGGCCAAGGGGATGTACATCCTGCGAGACACGCGGCGCGAGGCCCCGCTGCTCGGGGCCGAGTTCGGCAGGATGATCGATCCGATCGGCGAGCCCGTCAGGCGCGCATACTCCCTCTGGCCCCTCGCCCAGCGCCGGGGCTGCGGCACCGCCCTGATCTCCTCGTTCCTGCGCGGCGCCTGGAGCGAGGGCATCGATACCTCCACCGACGCCGGGCTCCGGATCATCGTGGAGCGCGCCGGCATTCCCTGGTCCGAGGCCGAGCCGGTGCTCGGCGACAGCGCGTGGGAGCAGGAGATGGAGAGCAATCGCCTCGCGATGGTCGACGAGATGGGCCAGTGGGGCGTGCCGAGCTTCCGGCTGCGCCGGAAGAGCGGTGAGGTGCTCGCGGCGCATTGGGGACAGGACCGGCTCTGGCTGCTCTCGAGAGACATCCAGCAGCACGGCGGCGGGAAGGCGGAATAGGAGGGATCGCAGTTGGAGGACCGGACGACGCTGCTCCAGTCCCTGGACGACGAGGGCGTGCTCCTCATCACCCTCAACCGGCCGGACAAGAAGAATGCCTTCGACGAAGCGCAGTGGGATGCCCTGGCCGAAGCGCTCGACCTGGCCCGCGAGGATCCCTCGGTCGCGGTGGTGGTGTTGACCGGTGCGGGCGGGAACTTCTCGTCCGGTGTCGACCTGGGGGCGTTCACGGGCGACCCCCCAGCGCCCCGCGCCGACGGCAAGAAGAGCGCGTTCTTCGCCTGCGTAGACGCGCTCTTCGCATTCGACAAGCCGATCCTGGCGGCTGTCCGCGGCGTCGCGATCGGCGGCGGATGCACGTTGGCGGTGGCCTGCGACGTCGTCTACCTGGGAGAGAGTGTCCGCATGCGCCTGCCCTTCGCGAACCTGGGGCTCGTGCCCGAGATCGCCTCCAGCTACACGCTCCAGGCGAACATCGGTCGCCAGCGGGCCGCGGAGGTGATGTTCACTGCGGAGTGGATCGACGCTCACCGCGCCATCGAGCTGCAGATGGCGGCTCGGGTCCTCCCGGACGAGGTCGTCCTCGACGCCGCTCTCGCCAAGGCCCGCCAGATCGCGCAGTGGCCCATCAGCTCGCTTCGCGCGATCAAGCAGACGCTCCAGGCGGCCCACCGCGCGGGGATCGCCGCGGCACGGGAGATCGAGGACGCCGAGATGACGCGCCTCGCGGGCTCCGCGGAGAACATCGAGGCCGTCACGGCCTTTCTGCAGAAGCGCGCCCCGGACTTCAAGCAGTTCCGCAAGCCCACCTGAGACTCGATCCTCACGCTTCGGCGCCCGTGTGACCGACTCCGACAAGGGCCGATGCGAGTCTCCTGCTCGAAGACCGGATCGGCCCCGGGGCGCCATGTCGCCGCCGCCGCCCGATCCATCGCGCAACGCCCGATCGCGGGAATCGGGCGTCCGCCGAGCGCAGCGCCCGGCGGAGCGTCGCTCGAGCCCGGGAGATCGAGCCGCTCGACCCGTCGATTCCGGCTCAGGGCTGTCGGCTCCGTGGCCGCGAGGACTGCCAGCGGAACGCCACGGCGCCACTGATCAGCAGCACCGCCATCAACAGCCGCTGCAGCACGGGTCCCGCGGCGGGGATCGGGGGGCCTTCACAGCTGTCTCCCGTCCCATTGCCATCCGCGTCCTGCTGCCCCGGATTGAAGAAGCCCGGGCAGTTGTCGCAGACCTCCGGGATCCCGTCCCCATCGGGGTCGGGGCCGACAATGGGTGTATTCGAGCAGCCGTCGATCTGATCGCAGGCGTCAGCGGTACAGGCATCGCCATCATCACAAGCGAGGGGGTCGGGCAGGTGGGTGATCTCGTCGCCTTCCTCATCGCAGCCGTCGACCGTACAGGCCACGCCGTCATCGAGGTCGAGGCTGCCGGGCTGGCATCCCGCGATGGCATCACAGGTCTCGGGCCCATTGCAGAACAGGCCGTCATCGCAGTCGATCGGATTGAAGCCCGTACAAGCGCCTTCGATGCACCAGGAGAACGTCGTGCACACGTCCAGGTCGTCACAGGCGATGGAGAGCGGGAGGTGCACGCAGCTCCCCTGGGCATCGCATTGATCGGCGGTGCACTCGTTCAGGTCGTCCGCGCACGGCGATCCGGGGGGCTCAAGCTGACAGCTCGCACCGCAGCAGTCGCCGTCGACATGGCCGCCGTCGTCACAGGTCTCGTTGCCGAGCACGAGCCCATCCCCACAGATGGCGGTACACGACGAGGGGTCGCCCGTACAGACGAAGCCCGGCTCGATGGTGCAGGTGCTGCTGCAGCCGTCGCCGTCGAAGGGGTTGCCATCGTCGCAGTCTTCGCCGACCTCGATTTGCCCGCTGCCGCATCCAGTAGCGGGCTGGTCGTTGAAGAACCAGCTGTACTGGTCGTTGAAGTAGATCCGCGGATTGACGATTCGGACGTGGTCCGGGAAGCTCGCGTAGGCCCCGAAGACGTCGCACTGAGCAAAATCCGTCTGCTGATCGTCGAAGGCGATGATCAGATCGCAGCTCGCCGCCTTGCCGAGACTGATCAGGTTGAGCGTGTAGTCGTCGCCCCCCCCCTCGCGTTCGTCGAGGCCGCTCATGGCCAGGCGCAGCGTGGCGACGTCGTCGTGGGCGAGCTCGCGCTGGGCCTCGTCCGTGAAGGTCCCCTGCTGCATGACGGCCTCGGTACCGGGCACGCCCAATGCGATCGCGACGGCCCGGTCTCCGTTGGCCGCGAAGCCGTGGCCGGCGGGGAGATCTGCGAGGTCGCGGCTGTAGGTGGTGGTATCCACGACGGCGGCGATGTCGAAAGGATTGTTGTCGAGCTTGCGGAACCAGTGGAGGTTCTCGTCGTTGCCGCGCATGTCGTCCAGCGAGCCGCGAACGAGATCCGCTCCACGATCCAGGTCATAGCCGTCCCCGCCGTCCGTCGACTTGGTGTAGTTGCGATCGTCGCCGGTGAGTCCGGACTCCGATGCCAGGTTCACGTGAGCCAGTCCGATACAATGACCGACCTCGTGAAGCAGCACGGACTCGAAATCGATGCGCCCATTCGGAACGTTGTTGTTGGTCCCGGAGGCGAGATTGCCGGTCTGCGGCTGGAGCTCGTTGAAGCGCTCGACCACGTTGTCCAGCGAGAGGAGCATCTCGTCGGCGTTGGGCGAGCCCGGATCCACGCAGACCGTCACATCGAGCTTCCCTCCGCTGCCGGTGTAGCCCACGGGATGGGCGATCACGTCGACGTCGTTGCCATCGGACGCAAAGAGAAAGGCTCCGGCGCGCGCGGTCTGGACGAGGAGGATCGGCGCCAGGCAGGCCACGACGACGGGGTGGAGCAGCGCTCCGCGTCGACCCGAGATCACGGCGTGCCCCCGGATCCACGCGAAGCGCGACGCGCATCGACCATGGTCTGGCGCAGCAACCGCCTGGCCTGCTCGAGTTGGACGAGGGCCGGTACGTCGGCGTGGATGCGTGCGTCGCTGCGCAGGCCGCGCCACTCGATGCGCTTCTCGAGCGCGCGCGGCGCCTGCGCGTCGCCCGCGCGGCGATAGCGACGCAGTCGGACCTCGAATCGGCTGAGCGTTCGATCCGAGCTGGCCTGCAGCAGCTCGGTGGGCGCGCCGCTCTGCTGTGCAGCCGCGAGCCGCTCTCGGCGCCTCCGGCGACTGGCGCGCCGCGCCTCGCGGGCGCTGGCCGGATCGAAGTCCATCACGCCATGTCGTTGCAGGCGCCGCAGAAGCGTTTGGAGTGCCCGAGCTTCCAATCTGTGCTCGATGCGACCCGGATCGCGCATGTAGGGCGGGCGCGTCACGACCACCAGGCCGTCGCCGTAGACCTCGAGGCGCGGTCCGCCCGCCGCCTCGGCCAGCTCCCCGGGAACGTCCTCGAAGGCGACGATCACCTCTCCGGGCCCGCTCTTCCACTCGAGTGTCGCTGCGGGAGCATCTGCCGGAGCGCCCTCCTGCGCGAAGGCCGATGGCGCGCCGATGAGCGCCATGCACACCAGGCCGACGAGCCAGCGCGGGACGGGCCATCTGGGCATTCTCGATCGCATTTCGTGCACCACCAGGCAGTTGCAGCCACAAAATAGGGTGCGGGCGTCGAATTGGCCCGTCTCATCCCTCCAACCTTCCGGTTCGCGTCGGGATGGAGTGATCCGGCAACATGGGAGCGCAGCGTCATGCGCTTAAAGAATCGCCGCGCAACGTACGAGAGATCCAGGACCGGCCGCGTGTCCGGTCTTCCATAGTGCATGCTGCACCCATGCCTGCGTGCGCCAGCGATCGCGCAGCCCCGCCGTCTCCGATTCCCGACCGCGAGGAGTCGCTCTTGTCCCCGCGATTCAGCCCGCTCCGAGAGAATCTCGCTCGCATCCGTGCGCTCGATCTGGATGCGCAGCTCGCGGAGTGCATCGAGCAGCTGCAGCATCCGGAGCTGATCGGAATGGAGCTCGGCGCTTCACACACCCAGATCGCCGAGCTGCTCAAGGCCGATCATGTCGACGCCGCCGGCCTGGCCGGCTTCCTGGGGCGGACCTCCGAGCCGGCGGATCGTACGGGCCCCTTCTATGAGGGCCGCGACATCTTCGTCGTCGGGGACAGGTCGTCGTTCACGACGCTGGCCAGCCACGTCGAGCCGCTCATGCTGCCGGCGACCTCGGCCGACGAGGGCGCCATCGAGGGCCTGGACTACCTCGCCATCACCTGCACGGCCGAGGAACGCCCGGTGCTGGGGGCCGTCCAGTCGCGGACCGACGCCAGCCCCTATGCGCTGCTCGTCCGACTGCTCGCCTGTTTGACCGAGCTCGCTCACCCCCCCCTGCTCGAGCTCCTCGATGCGCAGTGCTTTCACCGAATGCTCGGCGAGGGCCCCGGCTTCGACCTGCAACTGAACCTCTTCGACGCCTGGACCGAGGACGAGCCCCTCCCCGCGCGAACGCCATTGAGCCAGCTCGCGCGGGACCTCGCCGAGGTCTCCAAGGCGCGCATCCAGGACTGCCCCCCTCTGGCGGCGACTCTGCGCGACATCGTCTGCCTCAACATGAATCCGAAGCGCTTCGACGCGCGGGTGCGCTTCGACTGGCGCGTCTAGCGCGGAATCAGTCGCCGGCCTTGCCACCGCGGAGCGTACAATCCGAACGGCGCATGAATTCACTCCCCCCCGCGAAGCTGCAGCGCACGATCGGATCGCTTGCGATCACCTCCGAGGCCTTCTTGGGCCGTGTCTGCCGCGCGTAGTACGCGCGCAGCTTGTCGCGCTTGCCCTGCCCGCTCCCACCGCTCGATTCCGAGGACGAGGCGCTGCTCTTGCTCGTGCCCCCATCCGGTGATTCCGGGAGCCACTCGTCGATGTTTGAGCAGCCGACCCCGGCGATCAGCACCGCCGCGCAGGCCGCCGGGATCAACCAACCGCTCGGTCGCGACGCCCGCTTGCGCTCGAAGTCTTGCCCGGAGTGCTTCTGGAGAGGAGTGCGCATGCCCATCGGATCGGCGTCCTCGGAGGGAGACCTGAGCGTCGAGTCTCGAGGAGGCGCCCGATGTGCGTCCAGCTTGCGGGCTCGCTGCCCGCCATGGGCGCGAATCGCTCGCGATCCGCGCGAGAAGTCATGCGGGCACGTCGTCCGGATCCGGCGTACGCAGGAGGATCTCGACCTGCTCGACGACCTCACTCGGGCGGAAGGGCTTGGAGAGGAAGGCCGTGCGCGCGTCTGCAGGGCGCTCGGGCAGCTCGTTCTCAGCGTATCCGGAGACGTAGAGGACGCGCGTATCCGGGCACTGCGCCCGCAGTCGCTTCACGAGCTCGGGCCCGCTCAGCTCCGGCATCACCACGTCCGTCATGACGAGGTCGACGGGGCGCGCCTCTCTCTCGAGCACCTCGAGTGCATGGCCACCGTCGTGGGCCACCAGCACCTCGTAGCCGGCCTCCTCCAACACCCGGAGCGCGAGAGCGCGGATCTGCGCCTCGTCCTCGACCAGCAGCACCCTCCCGGATCCGCAGCTCCGCGGAATGCCCGGGTGGTGCTCGTCGCCAGGGGCAGCGGATGCCGTGATGCGCTTCAGCACGAGTGAGAACGCCGAGCCCTGCCCCGGACTGCTGTCCACCAGCAGTCTTCCCCCGTTCTGCTGGGCGATGCCGTGCACCGTGGACAAGCCCAGCCCGGTCCCCTTTCCCTGCGGCTTGGTGGTGAAGAAGGGCTCGAAGATGCGGCTGCGCGTGTGCTCGTCCATGCCGATGCCGTCGTCCCGCACGCGAAGCTCTACGCAGCCCTGCTCGCCGCACCACTCGCCGAGGTCCTCCCGACAGCTTCCGGGGCGGCAGACCGAGACCGAGACCTCGATGGTCCCCGATCCCTCGAGCGCATCCCGCGCGTTGACCACGAGATTCATGACGACCTGCTCGATCTGCCCCTCGTCCGCGAGCACATGGGCGTCTCCATCCGGCAGCCGGACTCGAAAATCGATGTGCTCGCCGATCAGCCGGCGCAGCATCTTCTCGAGCTGGGCGACCACCTTCGCGAGATCGAGCTCACGGGGCTTGGTGACCTGCTGGCGTCCGAAGGCCAGGAGCTGCCGGGTGAGCGCGCTGGCCCGCTCGCCCGCCTCGCGGATCTCACGCGCCTCCTCGAGCAGCCCCGAGTCCGTGATCACCGGCTCTTCGAGGAGGAGGTCGGTGTAGCCATTGATCACCGTGAGGAGATTGTTGAAGTCATGCGCCACGCCGCCGGCGAGTCGACCCAACGCCTCCATCTTCTGGGATTGGCGAAGCTCCTGCTCGAGCTGGTGCTGGGCGGTCACATCCCTGCAGGTCAGCGTGATGCCATCCGCCAAAGGGGCCGCCTGGACGCGCAGCCAGCGCGTTCGGCCATCCGGGCTCGAGACCTGGAGCTCGTCGGAGAGCGTGGCGCGGGTCTCGACGACCTCGAAGAAGGGCGCATAGCGGGATGCGGCCGAAGCGTGGGAGCCCAGCAGGTCCGCGAGGCTCCGACCCAGGACCTCTGATCTTCCCGCGCCGACCATCTCCGCACCGAGCGGATTGACATCCACCACCACGAGATCGTCGATGGTGCCGACCGCACTGCGACGCGCCTCGAGAATGAAGAAGGCATCCAATCCGCCCTCGGTCGCCGCACGGAACTTCTCCTCGGTGCAGCGCAGGGCCTCGGCGGTATAGCGCCGCTCGGTCACGTCGCGCGCCGAGCACAGGATGAAGCCCAGGTCCGGCAGGGGCGTGGTCCGCCACGCGAGCCAGTGCCAGGACCCGTCCACGTGTCTGAATCGATTGACGAAGTCCGCGGGCTCGGGGGGCTTCCCAGCCGGTGCGGCCTCGCATTGCTGCAGCTCGTCCAGGGTGGCGAGGACGTCGTCGCGGTGCACGAAGTCGAAAAGCGAGCGCGAGACGAGCTCGCCGGGACCGAAACCGAGCAGCTGCTGCCACGCTTCGTTGACACGCAGGAAGCAGCCGCGCTCGTCGAGGATGCAGAGCAGGTCCGTCGCCACGCTGAAGAGCCGGTCGAAGGCGCTGCCGTCGCCGATGCGGCGCTCGATCGGCTCAAGCTCCAGCCCGAGCTCGGATGTCTGGCAGACCGCGCTGACCAGCACCCGATGCCAACGCCAGGCACCGTCCAGGGTACGAACCCGGCAGCAGGCCGAGAGCTCGGGCGCCGCGCCGCCGACGACCTTGCCCTCGGACCAGGCCGTCTCCTCGATCAGCTGTGCCAGTCGGTGGTGATCGTCCGGATGGAAGGCCTCGAGGATCGAGCGGCCCTCTGCCTGCTCGCGGTTGCAGCCCAGCAGGGTCGCGAAGGGCTGGCTGATGGCGCCGATCTCGAGCCCCGGACGGACGCTGGCCCGGAGCTTCCCGGCCTCCGGCTTCGCCTCGAGCGCGGGCTTGAAGCGCCACTCGAGCAGCGCGAGGCCGTCACCTGCCGGGCTGGACAACGGAACGGCGTCCACTTCGATGGTGCCAGCGGCGCTGGCGCTCCCGCTCCAACCATCACACAAGCGACGCAGCGTACCCGGTGCCACCAGCTCGGGCGCCAGCGAGAGGCGGCCCGTCCTGCCCCGAAGCGCCTCGTAGACGAGGTCGGCCAGCTGAGCGCGGGCGCCTGCTTCGAGATGGCGGGCCAGGAGCTGGTCCGGTGCACTGAGGGCGGGGATCGAGGTGATGCGAAAGATCTGACATGCGCGCGGGTTGGCCGCCTCGATGCGCTTCTCGGAGAGCACCATCGACGGCTCCGGCAGCAGGCCAGTGAGCGCGCCCAAACCGATCTCGGCCCTTGCCTGCACCTTCATTCGAGGCGCCCCTCATCCCTTCGTGCATCCGCGGCCATCGCCGCCCGGTGTCTGGATCCCAGACTAGGCGCCCGGCGCGCGTCGCGCCTATGATGAAGGCCCCAGAGCGGTCATCAGGCCACGTGGATCGCGACGTGCCTGCGAT
>CAZQMY010000142.1:0-12957 GCA_964594405.1 uncultured Spirochaetaceae bacterium
CGAGGACGAAGAGGTCCTCCTCTCGCCCGAGCAGACCGGGCTCCAGGACCTGACGGTTCCGCAGAGCCTCTTCCAGGAAGAGTTCATCGCCACCGATCGCTTTCGCGGGACCGGGCGCGGACGTGGCCGAGGCGGCAAGGGGCGTGGTCGTCGACGTGCTCCGGCGACCCCCCAGGCCCCGGCTGGCCCCAAGTGTCGCGGCAAGATCAAGAAGATGGTGCGCGACCGCGGCTTCGGCTTCATCCGGGGCGACGACGGCAAGGAGGTCTTCTTCCATCGCTCCGGCCTGAACGCGGCCGAGTACGACGTGCTCAACGAGGGCGATGCAGTCGAGTACGTGGTCCAGGAAGGGCCGCGCGGCGCGCGCGCCGAGAACGTGAAGCAGGCCGGCGCCGGCGAGGCGGAGGCCAGCTGAGCGGCCGCGAGGCTCAGCCGAGGTAGCGGTGCACGATCGGTAGCCGCCGACCGGAGCCGAAGGCCTTCGGGGAGGTGCGCAGCACCAGCGGGGATTGCCGCCGCTTGTACTCGTTGCGATCGAGCCGCCGGACGATGCCCTGCGCGACCTCGCGGCTGCAGCCTTCGGGCGGATCGACGGCCTCGACGCTCCGCCCTCCCTCGATCGCCTGTTCGAGGACCGAGTCGAGGACGTCGTAGTCGGGCAGCTCGTTGCTGTCGAGCTGATCGGGGGCCAGCTCCGCGGAGGGCGGCTTCTGGATGCTGCCGCGGGGAATGCGCTCGCCGCCGCGATTGGCGTATCGGGCCAGCGCATAGACGTCGTGCTTGTAGACGTCCCCGAGAACCGCCAGACCACCGTCCGTGTCGCCGTAGAGAGTGCAGTAGCCCACCGAGAGCTCGCTCTTGTTTCCGGTGGCGAGCACCAGCCGATTCTCCTGGTTCGAGGCGGCCATCAGCAGTGCGCCGCGAATGCGCGACTGGATGTTCTGCTGGGTGAGTCCGTAGTCCTGCTGCTCTCCGAAGAGCCCGGCGAAGAGGCTCCGGTAGGACTCGTAGACCGGCCCGATGTTCACGAGGCGCAGCTCGATGCCGAGATTCCGGGCGAGCGCCTCGGCGTCTGCGATGCTGTGATCCGACGAGAAGGGCCCCGGCATCGCGATGCCGAGGACACGATCCGGACCCAGCGCCTCGACGGCCAGATGCGCGGTGACTGCCGAGTCGATCCCGCCCGAGAGCCCCACCACCGCCCCGGGTGGGAGTCGCTGCTTGAGGAAGTAGTCGCGGATGCCGAGGACGAGACCCCGCTCGAGCTGGGCGATGCGATCGGGCTCTTCCACCTCGTCGGGTGCGAGGCCGATCGCGCGTCCGTCCACATCGACCACGCGAAGGCCCGGCTCGAAGAGCGGCAGCTGCTCGATGATGCGCCCGCTCGCATCGCAGACGAATGAGCCGCCGTCGAAGATCAGCTCGTCGTTGCCGCCGACCTGGTTGACGAAGACCATTGCCAGGCCGTGTCGGTCGCACAGGTCCGAGATCATCTCCCGGCGCTCGAGGGGCTTGCCGGCGTGCCACGGAGATGCGCTCGGGTTGAAGATGAGCCGGGCCCCCTGGGCGGCCAGCTCCTGGACCGGATCGAGGTCGTAGCTGACGCGCGGTGTCCAGCTGTCTTCGCAGACCGCGATGCCAGCGGGCCCGAGCGCCCCGGGGAGCGTGAGCGCTTCGCGACTCCGGGCCGGCGCGAAGTAGCGCTTCTCGTCGAAGACGTCATAGGTGGGGAGCAGGGACTTGCTCTGCTGTGCGGCCACCCGACCCTCGGCGAGCAGCACGCCGGTATTGAGCAGGCTCTTCGGCGCGCCCGCCTGGCGGAGCACCGCCCCGATCACCATCGGGATCTCGCGCGAGACGCCTGCCAGCACATCGAGCTCACGCAGCTGATCATCGACGAAGCCGCTGCGCTCGAGCAGATCCATGGGGGGATAGCCGGTGAGCACCATCTCGGAGAAGACCACGAGATCGGCTCCGGTCGCCGCGGCCTTGCGGGCGGCCTCCTCGGCCAGCCTGCGATTGCCCGCGAGGTCGCCGACGGTGGGATTCAGCTGGGCGATCGCGATCTTCATGGACTGCAGCATAACGTGCCGGACGCGAGCTGGCGGCCGCCCCTGTACAATCCGGGCCCATGACCGACTCCGACCTCGAGATCATCGGGCCTTCGTCCAGCTACTACATCTCGCAGCGACTCAAGCTCCACTACGTGGATTGGGGCAACGAAGGCGCCCCCCCGCTCCTGCTCATCCATGGCGGCAAGGACCACGCGCGCAGCTGGGACTGGGTTGCCCGCGACCTGCGCCGCGACCATCACGTGATCGCCCCCGATCTGCGGGGTCATGGCGACAGCGCCTGGGCGATCGGCGGCCACTACACCCTCCACGAGTTCATGCTCGACATCACGCAGCTCGTGCTCACCCTCGGCCTCGCGCCGCTCACGATCGTTGCCCACTCGCTCGGTGGCGCCGTCGCGCTGCAGTTCGCGGGCGTCTACCCCGAGTACGTCAAGCGTCTGGTGGCAATCGAGGGCCTGGGGCCGCCGCCCAGGATGCTCTCGGAGATCGCCGGCACGCCCTCCTGGGAGCGCAGCCGCAAGTGGGTCGACCAGGTGCGCTCGCTCTCCTCGCGCCAGCCGCGCCGCTATCCCAGCATCGATGCCGCCGCGGCACGCATGAAAGAGGAGAACGGCTTCCTCTCCGAGGAGCAGGCTCGGCACCTCACCGTACACGGTGTTGCGCGCAACGAGGACGGCACCTACAGCTGGAAATTCGACAACTACACCCGCGCCTTCTACCCGCAGTCCTTCGACCCCGAGGCGCGGGAGAAGCTCTGGTCTCGGATCACCTGCCCCACGCTGCTGATCCGCGGGACCGAGAGCTGGGCCAGTGATCCCGAGAAGGATGGGCGCATCGAGGCGTTCGGGAACGCCCGCGCGGTCAACATCGAAGGCGCGGGACACTGGGTCCATCACGATCGTCTCGGCGACTTCCTCGATGAGGTGCGGCGCTTCCTCGCGGAGGACGGATAGATCGTGCGCCGCGCGCGGTTCGGTGGATCGCCGCTACGGGACGTCGCCGCTATGCCTAGTCGCCGATATGGGTACGCTATGGGTAGTAGACGTAGACGACACTCGCCTGGCAGACTGGGCGCCTCGCACCCTCGACCTCCCACTTGAGCCCGAGGGTGGTGCGCGCCGCGCCGCCGCGGACCATGCGGACCTGCTCGATCTCACCGCAGATGCGGAGTCGGCTGCCGGAGGGTACGGGCTCCCTGAGCCTGAGCCTGTCGATCCCGTAGTTGACGACGCGGGTGCACCCCTTCACCTCGAGGATCTGCGGTAGCAGCACGCTGACGAGCGCCACCGTCAGGTAGCCGTGCGCGATGGTCCCACCGAAGGGCGATTCCCGGCGCGCGCGATCGACGTCGAGGTGGATCCACTGCTGGTCGCCCGTGGACCGGGCGAAGTCGTCGATCATCGTCTGGCTCACCTCCAGCCAATCGCTGGGTGGCAACAGGCATCCCTCCATCGCCTTGAGCGAGCTGACGTCGGGGACGATGACGGTTTCGGGCATGATCGGATGGATCCTGGAGCGCGGCTCTAGAGGGCGGTCGGCGCGCTTCGAGGCGACTCGGTCGGCGATGATACCACGGCGTCGCTGGCCCGCCGTCGGGAAGGGCTCATGGCAGCGCGTCGCTCGCGCTGCAGAGCAGGAAGCGTTCGAACTCGGGGGCAGGCACGGGTCTACTCACCAGGTATCCCTGCATGTCGTCGCAGGAGCAACTCCGGAGGAAGCTGCTCTGCTCCGACGTCTCCACGCCTTCGGCCACGACGTGCAGGTCCAGCGTGTGTGCCATGGCGATGATGGCTGCGACGATCCCTTCGGCGTCGCGTGAGCCCGGCAGATCCATGACGAAGGTGCGGTCGATCTTGAGCGTGTCGAGCGGGAAGCGGCGCAGGTAGCTCAGGGACGAGAAGCCGGTTCCGAAGTCGTCGAGGGCGATCCTGATGCCGAGGGCCCGCAGCGCATGGAGCGTCGTCAGGGTGGTCTCCTCGTCCCCGATGACGGCGCTCTCGGTGATCTCAAGCTCGAGATAGCGTGCCTCCAGGCCCGTGCGCTCGAGGCAGCGCTGGACCGAGCTATCGAGATCGTGGCTGAATTGATGAGTCGATACGTTGACGGCGATGGGGACCCGCAGCCCTCCCCTCTCCTGCCAGTGCTTGTTCTGGCGACACGCCTCGAGCATCACCCACTCGCCGATGGGGACGATCAGGCCGGCCGCCTCGGCGACCGGAATGAACTCTGCGGGCGATACCTTGCCGAGCTCGGGATCGTCCCAGCGGAGCAGGGCCTCCATGCCGGTGACCTTGGCCGTGCGCAGGCAGATCGTCGGCTGATAGACGAGCGATAGACGGTCCTCGCGCAGGGCCTCCCTCAGCCTGCTCTCGAGCTTGAGCTGATGGATGTAGCTCGCGTTCATGGAGTCGTCGAAGTAGTGATAGGTGTTGCCGCCCTGCTCCTTGGCCCTGTACATGGCGGTGTCGGCGTTGCGGACCAGGGTCTCGGCCTGGTCACCGTCGTCGGGAAAGATCGCGATCCCGATGCTGGTGGTGATGGTGACCGGGTGGTCGTCGACGTCGATCGGCCTCGCGAGCACGTCGAGGATGCGCTGCGCGACCTTGCCGGCGTCCTCGGCCGACGACAGACGTGTCACGAGCAGGGTGAATTCGTCTCCGCCGAGGCGCGCGAGCGGCGTCGGGACGTCGACGCTGTCGGCCGTGCGCGTCAGGGAGTCGCCCGCCCGGATGGTGCTCTGGATGCGCCTCGCGACCATCTGCAGGAGCTGATCTCCGGCGGTGTGGCCCAGGGTGTCGTTGATGCGCTTGAAGCGGTCGAGATCCATGAAGAGCAGGCCGATGCGTTCTCCCCGATCTCGCGCCTTCGCGATCACCTCGCAGAGGCTGAGCCGGAAGAGGCGGCGATTCGACAAGCCGGTCAGACCGTCGAAGTTGGCGAGGTACTGGATCTGCTTCATGGTCCGCACCTGCTCGGTGACGTCCTGCACGGTTCCCTGGAGCACCCCCGCCGACTCCTCGGGATCATCCCAGACGATCTCGGCCTGCTGCCGGACGTGTTTGATCGTTCCGTCCGGCATCAGCAGACGGATCTCTGCGGTGAAGCCCTTGCCCTCTTCGAGGGCCCGCCTCATGGTCATCCGGGCGCGCTCGCGATCCTCGGGATGGATCCGCTCCGACACTTCATCGGGCTGTGGGTGCGGCCCGCTGGTCGGGTAGCCGTAGACGCGAAGCCCCTCGCGCGACCATTCGAGTCGCCTGGCCTCCGGGTCGTAGATCCAGCTGCCGAGCTTCGCGATCCGCTGCGCGGTGGCGAGCGAATGCTCGCTGCGCGCGAGTCGGATGGCCTTCTGGCGGGACTCGATGTTGATGGCCACCCGGTGGACGAGCACGGGCCAGCGGATCGGCTTGGTGACGAAGTCGGTCGCGCCGAGTCGATAGCCCTCGTCGAGGTCGTGCCGGGCCTCGCTCGCCGTCGCGAGGATCACGGGCGCGAGTCGGCTGCCATGGATCTGGCGCAGCTCGCGACAGACGTCGAATCCCGACATCCCCGGCAGATTCAGATCGAGGATCACGAGATGGGGCTGCGCGGCCGCGTAGGCGCGAACGCCCTCCTCGCCGTCGCCGGCGGTGATGACCTGGTAGCCCGCCTGCTCGAGGTTGCGGGTCGCAAGCATCAGGTACGTCCTGTCGTCGTCGACGACGAGAATCCTCTGCCGCCCTGCCGGCGGAATGCCTTCTTCCGGATCGTGCATCCCGATTCCCGCGGCCCCCGCCGCATCACCGCCGAGCGCGCACGAGACGCATGCGCGATGCGCGCTCCGTCGGATCGTGCCGCTGGCTCTGGACGGGAATCGGGTCTACGAACGGAGTGCTTGATGAGGTGAAGAGCCGACGGGCCGAACGCGGTCTCTTCCCGGAAGCGCGTGGTGGAAAGGCAGGAGCGGGTGCGGGGGCTCAGCCGCCGGCGAGCCGGTTCATCGCGGCGGCGAGGTCGAAGTCCAGCTCCGACAGGCCGCCGGCGTCGTGAGTGGTGAGGTGGACGCGTACGGTGCCATAGACGTTGAACCACTCGGGATGATGATTCATGCGCTCAGCCACCAATGCGACGCTGCTCATGAATCCGAAGGCGGCGACGAAATCGTCGAAGGCGAAGCTTCGAGAGAGCTTGCCCTCTTCGAGCGTCCAGCCCTCCAGCGCTTCGAGCCGTTGCGCGATCTCCTCCTCGCCGAGCCTGGCCGGGCGGCCCATCAGTCCTCGTCCCGATGGATGGCGCGCATGAAGGCGTCCATCAGAGCGCTGCGGATCTGCTGACGATCGGCCTTGCCGTAGACCTTTCGGAAGGCCTTCACCGGAATGATTCCCTTGGCCATGCTGCGATGACCGCCACCGACGCCGAGGCCCTCGACCACCGCGCGCACCACGTCGCCCGCGGCGCGCACGTAGCCGACGTTGCGAACGCTGAAGACGAGGTCGCTGCCCACGATGCCCACGGCCACGGCCCACTCCGCGCCCTCGGCCTGGAGCGCCATGTCGGCCACCTGGGGGATCACGTCCTCGCGCACCCGGCCCAGCACGAGGATGTTGATGCCATCGCGGACCTCGGCCTTCGAGAGCGCGCGCCCGAGCGAGCGCAGGCCGTCGATCGGCAGTGCAGGCCGCTCGATCCGGCGCAGCAGCGCCGGGCTGTGCGAGGAGTGGAGGTAGGCGAAGGCCATCATGTCACGCCGATTGGTCTCGCGGCCCAGGTACTGCGTGTCGCTCTTGATTCCGTAGAGCAGCGCCGTCGCCAGACGCGGCCCGAGCTCGGTGTTGGTGGCACGCAGATATTCGGTGAGGATGCTCGCGGTCGCGCCATAGCCGGGCCGGATGTCGCGGATCACGGCGTCGTAGCCGGTGCGCTCGGGGTGGTGGTCGATGACGGCGTCCACCGAGCGCACCCGAGCGGGCGGGTTCTCGCCGAAGACGTTGGGCTGCACGTCCACCAGGACCAGCCCGTCCATCTCATCGAGCTCGTCGGGCGTGATCACGCGGATCTCGATCCCGAGGGCGTCCACGAGCGCGCGATTCTCGGGCCGCTGCACCTCGCCGAAGGAGATGAGGGGGGCGGTGGTGCGCTTGCGCCCCAGCAGTGCGCGCAGGGCGTAGCCGCAGGCGATGCCGTCGGGGTCCGGATCCGGCTGGAGCAGGATCCCCACCTTCTCGCGCCCATCGAGCAGCCGCCTCAGGTTGCGAACACGCAGCAGATTGGCGAGATGGTCGAACTCGGCATCGATGTCGTCGCGGATGAGCGTCTTGAGACCTGCGGTCCGGATGCAGGGATGGTCCGGGAGGTCGTCCTCACCCAGCGTGTCGCTGAAGACGAGGATCGGGGCCTCCGGGCGCACCTTGACGATCTCGCGCACCGCCGCGCGCACCCAGGGGCCGTCGTCGCTGGCCAGCGCAAACTCGTCGTCGGCCTTCGGGTCGAGCTTCTGGAAGCCCTCCTCGGACAAGCCGCCCTGGAGTGCCTTGAAGCCGGCAGGCCTCGCACGCGACTCGTCTTCGCGCGGGACCCATGAGAGCACCTCGTCGGTGCCTGCGCCGACGCGGCTCCAGAGCCTGGCCGTCTCGGCTCCGTCGCAGACGATGATGCGGTGTCCCAACCGCTCCCCCCGGTTCCTCGTGAAGCTGGTCGATCGAATCGAATCAGATGAATCCTGGACCAGAACGGACTTCGGAGTCCCCACGACCCGAACATCCGTACCCTGCCGACCCTGCGTGGCCGCGACCTTCGTGTTCGAAGCTGCGGTCGCTGGGCAGCCGAGCCGGCCCGCCCGGTGCTCGCCCGGGGGCCGCGCGGCGCGGCGGCCGCCGGCGCGACGAGTCTAGCCTGCTTTGTGGGGAGGGGCGCGACTGCTTGGCGGCGAAAATGCGAATCGGTTCGCCATCGAGCGGCGGCCGTGTCGTGGGCGGCATATGCTTGCGCGTCCTGGGCCCGGGGCGACGACGGGTCCCCCTCGGTGCGGAAAGGCAACACCTTGACAGAGCCCCGCGTTCGGCGCGTCTTCGTCGGAGATGTCCAGGGTTGTGCGGACGAGCTCGACGAGCTGGTGGAGCGCGCCGAAGCGAGCTTCGGAGAGGCGTACAGGCTCTCCCTGGCGGGCGATCTGGTCAACCGGGGGCCGTACAACCTGCGCGCACTGCGTCGCGTGAGAGCCATGGTGGACGCAGGACGCGCGGACTACGTGCTGGGCAATCACGAGCTCGCCCTGATCGAGGCCGGGCTCGGGCTTCGCCAGCCCTCCGAATGGGACACGATCAGCGAGGTCCTGGACAGCCCGGAGGGGGACGAGTGGGTGGAGTGGTTGCGGCGGCGCCCACTCGTCGTGCGGGGCGAGATCGCCGGTCAGCCCTTCGCGATGGTCCATGCATCGGTGCATCCCGATTGGAGCCTGGATACGCTCTGTGAGCGCGCCCGGGAGATCGAGGCGCTGCTCGGCGCCGAGGACCGCGACCGCGCCGCCGTCCTGCTCCGCGCACGCCGGCAGGACCCGCCGGAGCGTGGGCCCGCGGACGAGCTCGGACGTCTCACGTCCTGTCGCAGCACGATCGATGACGGCTGGTCGAGCGCGCTCCCCGAATGCGATGAAGAGGCCTGGCATCATCAGTGGAGCCTGCGCGACCACGACTACGGCGTCGTGTACGGACATTGGGCCGTGCAGGGGCTGCACGTCGCTCGTGGGCTCAGGGGGCTCGATACCGGCTGTGTCCATCACGGTCGCGGACGGGACGGTGCATTGACCGCCTGGCTGCCGGAGGAGAGGCCGCGCGACGGCGCGCGGCGCCCCTTCGACGTCCCGGACGATCGCTTCTGGCACGTGCCGGCGCGACGGCGCTACTACGATCGCGAGTAGGGTCCCCGCACCGGCTCTGCATGCATCTCGCAGTGCCCGTCCTGGTACCCGTCCCCGTGCACGCATGTCACCATCGGGTGTCAGGAGCGGTGAGGCGTTGGCCGAGCGCGCCCGGCTCGCGATGCGCCGGGTGCGTGTCCCCGCCTTCGGTCGAATTACCGATTGATGTGTCACGCCCCGGCGGCTAGGATGGCTCTCGCGCATGGAGGTGCGGAACCAGAAGGAGACCGAGGTCTCGAGCCCATCGACCCAAATCGCCGCGATCTCCATGTGCGTCTGGCAGCGTCGATGGGGGAGAGTGGATCCCTTGCACGAAGGGTCGGGCGTGCCCGGCGTAGCACGAGCGCCTGGCTCGCGTCAGACCGATCGCACTCCAGGCCGCGGCACGGGGCCGTAGGCGGCTCCTGCGCCGGCCAGCGGAAGCAAGCAAGCTCGGAAGCAACGAAGAACGAAGTAAGAGAGCAAGATGCGAGAGAGCGCTGCACGGATCGTCGAGCCCGCCGACGCGCGGGTGAGCCGTACGGCGCCAGCGGTCTCGATGGCGAGACCCGGGCCCGGAGTGCGAGGGATCGAGTGCGGAGGGTCTTCCTGGACCCGGGAGCTTCAAACCACGAGCGGAGATGGAGGGGGCATGGGCTTCGGGCCCGATCCCCCGAGATCTCGATGCAGTGCGCGGCGCGTGGCAGAAAGAGGTAGAGGCCAGTAGAGGTGAGGAGAGGTGAGGAGAGGGCGAGTCCCTTTCCTCCGGCCGCTCGCGGGCACCCGTTCGGGACGGCCGCAGTGGACGAATCTCCGACCCCCGCGCACGGCGATCGGGACGCTTCGCATAGGCCAGACGGCCCAACGCCCCGTCGGAGGCCCAGGAAGACGCCGCCGCCTCGGATGCGCCGATCCGCTCCGGACCCGGACGCGGCCTGAAGCGCTCGTGAACAGCGCTCACGAACCCGTCTCGGGCATTCGGTGTCTGACGACACATCATGCAGATCCTCCGGGACTCGGTCATCATGGACGGCATGATCCGTCCCCTTCAGCCCCTCCATTCCCCTCGGCGAGGCCCGCGTCGCGGCCTCCGTCCGCGCGGGCTCGCGGCGTTTCTCGCCCTTCTCGCCCTTCTCGCTCTTGCAGGCTGCGCGAAGGACTACGTCACCGGCAAGAACGAGCTGGTGCTCATGAGCACCGCGGACGAGAAGGCCATCGACGAAGAGGCGGCCAGGCAGGTCGCCCACCAGATCGGCCTGGTCGAGGACGAGGCGCTCGCGGCCTACGTGGACGCGGTGGGGCAGGCGATGGCCAGACACAGCCCGCGCCAGGACGTCCGCTACCACTTCCATGTGATCGCCATGGACGAGCCCAATGCCTTCGCGCTGCCGGGTGGTCACATCTACGTGTCACGCGGTCTGCTCGCGATCATGAACGACGAGTCAGAGCTCGCGAACGTGCTCGGGCACGAGATCGGCCACGTGGCCGCGCGCCATGCCGCCGAACGCGACGCCCTGCAGAAGGTCCTCGCCATCATGAACGTGATCGGATACATCGGCGTCGCCGCGGGCGGTGCGCGCCACAACGGCAACCCCGGTCCGATCGGCAACCCGGGGATCTTCGCCTACAGCCGTGATCAGGAGTCCGAGGCCGATCGCATCGGCATGGACCTCGCCATCCAGGCGGGCGTGGATCCCGCCGGCATGGCCAGCCTGCTTCGCCAGCTCGATGCGCACACACGGCGCGAGCACGGGGTCGTGCATCGCACCGGCTATTTCGACACGCATCCAGCAGCGGGCGAGCGCGCGGCCGAGGCCGCCACGCGGGCCGAAGTCGCCCGCTGGGAGCCTGGGCTCGCCATCGCGCGGGATCGAGCCGACTTCCTGGCACGACTCGGAGACCTCACGGTCGGACCGCCCGCGTCGGAGGGCGTCGTCCGGGACAACCTCTTCCTGCATCCGGAGCTGGGGATCGCGCTCCGCTTTCCTTACGGGTGGGACGTGCGGAACACGCGCAACGCGGTGATCGGCGTCTCCCGGGATCGCACGGGCGTCGTGCTGCTCGAGCCGGGCGGGGAAGGCGACGATCCGCGCGCGGCCGCCGCCAGCTACGCGCGGGCCGCGGGCGTCCCACTGCGTGATGGTGCCGACGTCCGCATCGGCGAGCTCGAGGCCCACCGCGCGCGGGGTGTCATGCCGACGCCGGCGGGACCGCAGTCCGCCGAGGTCACCTTCATCGCTCACGAAGGCATGATCTATCGCCTGAGCGGGTTCTCGCCGCGCGGCCGCGGCGATGCGCACCGCGGGATCTTCCGCGCCTTCGCCCGTGGCTTCCGCCCCATACGCGCCGACGAGTACGCGCTGGTCGACGATCTGCGGCTGCGCGTCGCCAGGGCTCGGGCCGGCGAGACCCTCGAGGCGCTGAGCGAGCGCACCGGCAACGCCTGGCCACTCGCTGAGACCGCGGTGGCGAACGATCTCCGAATCCACGACACGCTCGAGGAAGGGCAGCTCGTGAAGATCGCCATTCGGCGACCCTGGTCGGGCGGGCGCGATCGCGTGACCCGACAGGAGGGTGAGCCCGAGCTCGAGGCCGGCGCGTCTCAGGGCGGGCGGCTTCGCTGACCTGTCCAGATTCCCGCAGGGGCGAGTCGCCGCAACTGCTGGATCTTGCTCCGGATGCCATGCGAGTTGCCGCCGAAGCTGGCTAGACTCCGACGACGCGCGCAATCCCTTCGAGCGCGCGAACGGAGTGGCAATGCCGGTGGTGATCGTCCCGGGTCCCTATCAGGGGCCCACCAGGGGAGTGGGTGAGATCCGTGTGGCGGGAAGCACCGCACGTGAATGTCTACAGGCCGTAGAAGCGGCCCACCCCGGTTTCGGCGCCCTGGTCTTCGATGGATCCGGCGAGCTGCACCGCTTCGTGAAGCTCTTCCTCAACGGCGACCAGCTCGATGGTGACGTTCTCGAAACCGCCATCGTCGAGACCGACCGGCTGGAGGTGCTCGCCGCCATCGCGGGCGGCTAGTCGGGGCGATGGCGCCGCCCCACGCCCAGAGCCCGAACCGCACTCACCGTACTGCTTACCGTGAAACGTTCAATCAAGGAGTTGAAGCATGGCTGGATCCGCAGATGACCGCATGATCTACGTCGACATGACGGATCAGAGCGTCTCGATCGAACCCTTCCCCGCGGAGTGGAAGCTCTATGGCGGCCGAGGCCTCTCGGCCAAGATCCTGCGCAAGGAGTGCGATCCCGCCTGCGATCCGCTCGGCCCCGACAACGTGCTCGTGCTGGCGCCCGGCGTCCTCGCCGGTACGACCGCGCCCACCTCCGGGCGCATCTCCATCGGCGGCAAGAGCCCTCTCACGGGAGGAATCAAGGAGGCCAACGCTGGAGGCCAGCCCGGGCAGCATCTGATGAAGCTCGGCGTCCGCGCCGTGATCGTGAAGGGGCAGCCCTCCGATCCCGAGAAGCGCTACGGCCTTCGCATCACCGAGGACGGGGTCGAAGTCGTCGAGGCCGACGAGTTCAAGGGCATGTGGAACTACGCGGCCTGCGAGAAGCTGCTCGCGAACGAGTCGAAGACCGCCTCCGCGATCAGCATCGGGCCGGCCGGTGAGCTGAGGCTCTCTGGCGCCTCGGTGGCCTGCACCGACCAGGACAAGGAGCGCCGCCCGGCGCGCCACGCCGCCCGCGGCGGCCTGGGCGCGGTGATGGGCAGCAAGGGCCTGAAGTGGGTGCTCGTGGATCCGGGCAAGGCGCGGCGCGAGCCGGTGGACAAGAAGGCCTTCACCGCCGTCTGCAAGAAGTACAGCGGGGAGTACCTCGACGGCCCGCAGATGTTCGCCAACGGCACGAGCGCATTCGTGCAGACCGCGAACATGCTCCACACCTTCGTGTACAAGAACCGCACCGAGGGGCAGTCGCCCGATGTGAACGCGCTCGACGGCGCGCGCATCGTCGAGAGCTTCGAGGAGCGGGGCGGCGGCATGCACAACTGCATGAC
>CAZQMY010000143.1:0-12926 GCA_964594405.1 uncultured Spirochaetaceae bacterium
CGGGGCGCGAGGCGGATGGCGGCCGACGCGAGGTCCTGGCGGGCGCGGGCCTCGCCACCGGGACCGCGGGCGTGGGAGCCGTCGGGGGCACCGGGGTCGGTCTCGCGCGCGGACTGATGGGCATGGGTGAGGGCCACGGAGGCTGGAGCCCGGTCCTCGGAGAGATCTTCGGGGGGCAGGTCGAGAAGACGAACCCGAACCCCAGAGCCGAGTGGGAAGGCAGCCGGATCGTCGCCCACCGCAGGATGGGGCGAACGGGCTGGGAGGTCTCGGACATCGCTCTCGGCGCATCGCGGGTCGCCGGGGAGAAGGGTGTGCGCGTCGTGAAGACTGCCCTCGACCGCGGCGTGAACTACATCGACACGGCGCCGGACTACTCGGCCGCGGGCAGCGAGAAGGCCATCGGCGAGGCCCTGAAGGGCCGCCGTGATCAGGTCTTCCTGGCGACGAAGTTCTGCACCCCCCTCGGCAATCTTCCCGCCGGCACACCGGTGGCCGACTACAAGGCGGCCGTGGAGGGGAGCCTGCGCCGGCTCGGTACCGATCACGTGGATCTCATCCACGTCCACGGCTGCGACTCCATCGAGCGGCTCCTCGATCCGAACGTACTCGAGGCCTTCGAGGAGCTCCGGAGGGAAGGCAAGACACGCTTCCTCGGCTTCAGCAGCCATACACCCAACCTCGTCGAGGTCGCGAACGCCGCCATCGACTCGAAGCTCTACGACGTGATGATGCTCGCCTACCACCACGGCATCTGGCCGCAGATGCCGGCAGTGATCGAGCGCGCGGCCATCGAGGCCGACATGGGGATCGTGGCGATGAAGACGCTGAAGGGGGCCAAGCATCGCGGACTCGAGGACTACGCCGCCCATGCGGACGCCTACAGCCAGGCCGCGCTCAAGTGGGCGCTCCAGAACGCACACGTCTCCAGCGCGATCATCAGCTTCGCCGAGCCACAGCACGTGGACGAGTACATCTACGCTTCGGGCAAGCCCTTCACCGCCGCCGACGCAGCCGCGCTCCGTCTCTACGACCAGGCGATCAGCGGCCAGTACTGCGCGCCGCACTGCGGGGCCTGCCTCGAGAGCTGCCCGGAAGGCCTGGCAATCAACGACGTCCTCCGACATCGAATGTACTTCGAGGACTACGGCTGGGAGAAGGAGGGGATGCGGCTCTACGCCCGTCTCGACGTGAAGGCCGACGTGTGCGCGAGCTGCAACGCTCCCTGCCAGGCGAGCTGTCCGCTGGGCGTCGACATCAAACGCCGCGCCAGCGAGGCCGACGCGATGCTGCGACTCGCATAGTCGAACTCGCGAGCACGAGGCCAGGACGCTACGAGCCGAATCGATCTCGAAGCAGGGAGATCAGCTCACGCCCGACCTCGCCCTCGACGGGGAGCGGGCTCTGCTCCGCGGGATCGATCTCGACATCGTAGAGCCAGAGCCCCTCACGCACCGAGGGCTCCGCCGGCTGCGAGACGATCTGCCCCGGGACCTTCGGCACCCGCCTCACTTCGATCAGCTTGTGCCGCCCCAAGCGAACCGATCGCTGTGCAAAGCCGTTGGGGATGTCGCGCTCCGCGTAGATCGGTCGCTTGGGATCGGGGGATGCGAAGAGGTCGACGCCGGGCAGGTCCCCCGCAATCGGCTGGTCGAGGAGAGCGAGGAGTGTCGGCAGCAGATCGATCTGCGAGGCGGGATCGCGCCTCCGCCCAGGGTCGAGACCCGGAGCAGCGATGACCAGGGGGACGCGCAGCACCTCGGCGTGCAGGCTGTCGTGATACTTGCCGCCGTGGTCGCCGAACTCCTCGCCGTGGTCCGCTGTGAAGACGATCACGGCGTGCTGCGTGAGGCCGGCGAGGTCGAGATTCTCCATCAGACGCGCGATTTGATTATCGGTATGCCGAATCTCACCATCATAGAGGTCCAGCTCGGAGGCGCCGAACGCAACATCGGGTTGCGTCATGTAGACCGCGTGGGGATCGAAGTAGTGGACCCAGAGGAAGAGCGGCCGGGTGGGGCGATTCGAAGCGAGGTTGCGCAGCACGAGGTTCGTGAGCGGCACGGCGGACGAGACGCGATGGGGATTGCCGACGCGGAGCACCGTGGCATCGAAGGTCTCGAAGCCGTTGTTCATGCCGGTGCGCTCCTGCAGCATCACGTGGCTCACGAAGCCCCGGGTGTCGTAGCCGGCGTCCCTCAGGATCGAGGCGAGGTTCGGCAGGATGCGGGGGACGCTGCTGTCGTAGTAGGTGGCGCCGTGCTCGCTGGGCGGGAGGCCCGTGAGCACCGTGGCCATCGAGGGCAGCGTCCAGCCCGAGGCGCTCGTCGCCACCTCGAAGACGACGCCGCGGGCGGCCAGCGAGTCCACCCAGGGGCTGGTGGGCCGCGGGTGGCCGGTATGGCCCAGCCGATCGTGGCGCAACGTATCGACGGTGATGAGGATGAGGTTCGGCGGCCCGTCGCCGCCGCAGGCCGAGAGCCGGACGATGAGCATCGTCAACGCGATGCCCAGCGCGGCGCGGGGCGGCTTCCTGTTCATACGGCGCGGCATCTCGTCAGGGCGCCATCGCCCCCGGGTCGTGGAAGCCATGGGAGCAATCGGTGCCGACGCAGAGATTCTCGAGCAGGCCGTAGCCCACCTCGCCGGCGGAGAGCTGATGGGCAATTCGGATCCTCCGCGAGCTCGGCCCCGACGCGATGCGCAGCCGGGTCGGAGATGGCCGGAACGAGAAGATCATAGGCCAGCGCGTGACGCAGCGGCCGAGCGCAGACGAGTCGGCGTACAGGCATGGGGCTGGAGCCCGGCATCCAGCTCATTCGGACGAAGGCGCCCCACGAGCTCGTCGAACGAGATCCCGCTGGTGGGCCCGCCCGAGCGCGTTCCGGATCGGCTCGCCGCGTGGGATCAGCCGCCCGTCACCCGGCTCTTCGTCGCTGGGCCGAGCCAGGACCTCGCCCAGATCGCCGAGCGGGGACCGGGGAGCCGATCGCCATCCTCGCCGCGCAGCCCGCTCTGTGGCGGCGTATACTGGGCCGCCAGGAGGGCGCGCCCGGTGATCGATTCCCAACGCAAGCTGCTGGCCACCCAGGCGGTGGACGAGCAGATCGACGCCGAGGACGCGATCCTCGCCGCCCTTCCAGGCGAACGCGACTCGATCCGTCAGCAGGTGCGTGCGGCCGAGAGCGCGGTCGAGGGCGCGCGAAAGAGGCTCGAGGCGGAGGAGCTCGAGGAGCGCTCGCTCGAGGGCCGGATGCGCGAGCAGGAGGCCCTGCTCGAGCGGCTCGACGCGCAGACCTACGAGGTCAAGAACCAGCAGGCCTACGAGGCGATCCAGCACGAGATCGGCGCGGCGAGGGAGGCCGGCGGAGAGTTCGAGAGCCGGGCGCTCGAGCTTCTCGAGATGATCGACGACGCGCGCGAGGCCCTGCGAAGCGCGGAGGCCGCGCTCGCCGCGCGACGGGAGCGCGCGACCATCGAGTACGCCGAGCTCGACGAGCGCGAGAAGCAGAGCCGACACCGGCGCGAGGCGCTGCTCGACGACCGCGCGCTCGCATGCGAAGGCGTCCAGGCCGAGCTCATGCAGCGCTACGACGCGCTCAGGAAGAACAACCGCCCGACCGTCGTCGTGCTCGAGGGCAAGAGCTGCCCGCACTGTCGCGTGGCCATTCCCGCACAGAGGAGCATGGACGTGCAGAAGGGTGAGGTGCATCCCTGCTTCAACTGCAAGCGGCTCCTCTTCTCACAGCAGGCCCTCACGCCAGCCGAGTAGTCGTCGGCGACGCTCGGAGAGGATCAGCGCATGAAGCCCGAAGAGGTCGAGCACTTCCGCGAACAGATGAGGATCGAGGGCGAGCGCCGCGGCCCGCCCGAAGACTTCCCTCTCCTTCCGCCGATCCCGAGCGAGCGCTACAGATCCCAGGCGTTCGCGGACCTCGAGCGCGAGTACGTGTGGCTGAGAACCTGGCTGCTCGCTGCGCATCTCGACGAGATCCCGGAGCCCGGGGACTACAGGCTCTGGAGCAGGCTCGGCTGCGAGGTGCTGATCGTCATGGGCGAGGACGGCCTTCCCCGAGCGTTCCACAACGTCTGTCAGCATCGCGGTCGCGCGCTCGTCTCCGAGACGAGTGGCAACGCCAGCCGCTTCGTCTGTCCCTTCCACGCGTGGGCCTATGACGCCACGGGCGAGCTGGTGGGGCTGCCCGACGAGGGCGACTTCAGGGGCCTCGACCGAGAGCGTTGCCGGCTCCCGGTGGTGCGCTGCGAGGTCTGGGGGAGATTCGTCTTCATCAACTTCGACGCCGCCGCTCAGCCGCTCCTCGACTTCCTGGGCGGGATTCCCCGTGAGATGGAGCAGTTCGGCCCCGGAGAGCTGCGCTTCCTCGGGCGACAGACGCATCGCGTCAGCTGCAACTGGAAGACCGCCACCGACGCCTTCGTCGAGGTCCATCACCTCTCTCGACTGCACGGCGCCACCGGCGACGATCTCCTCGACTATCACCAGACCACCATCGGGCTGCTCCGCAGCGGTCACTCGCGAATGGTGACGGCGAAGCGGGCCGAGGCGAGGGACGCACGCCTCGGGACCGGCGCTCCCCTCCTCCCCGGCCTCTCGGACCTTCCGCGCGAAGCGAACCTCTCGTACTTCCTCTTCCCCAATACGCACAACGCGACCGATCTGGCGGGATTCCCCTTCCTGCAGCTCTGGCCCCTCGGCCTCACGGAGACCGAGATCGAGGTCTCGTGGGTCGTCGGCGATTGGGGCGAAGGCCCTCCGCCCCAGCACTGGCTCGATGCAGTGAAGATCTTCGACGTCGTGCTTCGCGAGAACCTCCCGAACCTCGAGGCCGTCACCCGGGCGCTCGATTCCCCCGGCGCCCAGCGAATGCAGCTCGGCTACCAGGAGCGGCGGATCCTGCACCATCACGCGCAGCTGGACGCCATGATCGGCCATGCGCGGATCCCCGAAGGTCTCGCCGTCTACAGTCCGCTCGGCAGCTGGCTGGAGACCCGGGGATGAGCATCGACCTTCGAAGCGACACCCTCACTCGTCCATGCAAGGCGATGCGGAAGGCCATGGCCGAGGCCCAGGTCGGGGACGATGTCTACGGCGAGGACCCGACGATCCGCGCACTCGAGGCGCGCGCTGCCGAGATCATCGGCAAGGAGTCCGCGCTCTTCGTGCCTTCGGGCACCATGGCCAACCAGATCGCCATCCGCGTGCACACCACGCCCGGCGACGCGCTGCTCCACGGTGAGGATGCGCACGTCCGTCTCTACGAGGCCGGCGCGGCCGCGGCGCTCTGGGGCGTCGAGAGTCTTCAGCTCGGCAGGGGCGGCTTCTTCGACGGCCAGGACGTCGCGCGGGCGATCCTCCCCGACGACCCACACTACCCCGTGGTCAGGCTGCTCTGCCTGGAGAACACCCACAATCGCAGCGGCGGGCGGATATGGCCTCTCGAGCGGCAACGCGAAGTCGCCGCGGCCGCGCGCGCACACGATCTCGCGATCCACCTCGACGGGGCGCGGATCTTCAACGCGCAGATCGCGAGCGGCATCCCCGCGCGTGAGCTGGCCGAGCCCTTCGACTCGGTGGCCTTCTGCCTCTCCAAAGGGCTCGGGGCGCCGGTCGGCTCGCTGGTCTGCGGCTCGCGGGCCTTCATCGGCCGCGCGCGTCGCGCCCGGAAGATGCTGGGGGGCGGCATGCGGCAGGCTGGGATCCTCGCCGCCGCCGGAATCTGGGCGCTCGACAACAACATCGAGCGGCTCGCAGAGGATCACGCCAACGCTCGAAGGCTCGCGGAGGGGATCGCCACTACGCAGGGGCTGCGTCTGCTCGCTGAGCCCGAGACCAACATCGTCATCTTCACGTGCTCGGCCCCCCAGGCGCTGGTCGCCGCGCTCCGGGCGCGCGGTGTGCTCGTCAGTGAGCTGGGGGGAGGGCTGATCCGCGCGGTGACACATCTGGATGTGGGCCGCGACGACATCGAAGCCACGATCGCAGCGCTGCCCGAGGCAGCCTCCGCCCTCTCGTGCACCCATTGATCGTCACGCGGCGTGCCCTGCTATGCTGACAACATGACGGCGAAGAAGAGTGCCCGAAAGACGGCTGCGAAGCGCGCAAAGAAGAAGACCACGGTCAAGGCGTCGGACGCGAAGACACCGGGAACCGATGAAGAAGCCGGGCAGACCGATGCCGCGTCCGGGGCCGCGGGCGACGCAGCGGGCGTCTCCTCACTCGACGTCAACCTCGGGCATGTCTTCTCCCTTCGCCCGCGTGTCCCCAAGGCTTTCAAGCCCGACGATCTGCGCGCGGCCAAGCAGGCCCTGGCCGATCGAAGCTTCGATACCATCGAGCAGGCCGCTCGAGCCGTCGCAGAGGAGGCCCTCGGCAAGACGCAGTCCTCCGGCCGCCAGAATCGCTTCGGCCGGCGTCGACGATTCTGAGCCCGTGCGGCCCCTGGACCTCCCCGGGCTGCGACCAGCGAGCGGCGCCCGAGGCCTTCTCCTCGGCTGCGCAGCCCCGTCCGTGCCGTCTCCTTCGGACTCGGCCGTAGCCCCTTCAGCAACACGATCTCCGTACCCTCGTCGATCCCCGTGCTCGCAGCCGCGGCGGAGCGACTCGGCGTCGGGCGGGACATCAACAGGGCCGGCGGCGCCGACACACTCGAGCGGCTGGGCGAGCTGCCGCAGTGGACCGACGACCAGCGCTGACACATGGATCGGTCAGCCGACGCGCGCCGACATCCCACCGTCCACCGGCAGACAGACACCGGTGATGAAGCCCGCCTCGTCCGAGGCCAGGAAGAGTGCCGCGTGCGCGACATCCCAGGCCGAGCCCATCTTCCTGCGAAGAGGGACGGCGGCGTCCCTCTGAGCGATCAGCTTCTCGCGCTCGACGCCCCGGCCCTTCGAGATGCCCTCGATGGCCATGGGCGTGTTCATGAGCCCCGGCATGATCGCATTGACGCGGATCCCGTACTTCGCCTGACTGATCGCGAGGGACTGGGTGAGCGCGTTGACGCCCGCCTTCGAGGTCTTGTACGCGATCAGCGGGCTCGCCGCGACGGCGGCCACCGACGAGACGTTCAGGATGCACCCGCTCTGCTGCGCCTGCATCGTCGGCAGCGCCGCCTTGATGCATCGATAGAAGCTCTTGAGGTTCACGTCGAAGATCAGATCCCAGGCGTCGTCCTCGAGCTGGAGGATCGGCGCATCACGCGTGCCGATCCCGACGTTGTTGTGGAGGATGTCGATCCGCCCGTGTCGCTCCAGACACACCTCCGCGACGCGCGCACAGTCCTCGGCATGCCGCACGTCGGCGAGCAGGACGCTGCCGCGACCGCCCTGCTCCTCGATGAGACGCAAGGTCTCGGACGCCGCGCGCTCGTCCCGGTCGACCAGCAGCAGCTCGGCCCCCTCACGGGCGAAGAGGATCGAGGTGGCCCGGCCATTGCCGATGGTCTCGCCGGGCGTCTGGCCTGCGCCGACCACGATGGCGATCTTCTTCTCGAGGCGCATGAATGCCCTCCTCCCCCTCGCCACCTCCTCCACCGGGGGCTCGCGGCGAACGGTCGCCCATTGCCGCCAGGCCGACCGTGTACGGCGCGTTTCAGGATAGGCGACACGAATGATCGATCAATCGACGCGCTGGGAGCAGGCCGATGGTATCCTCGGAGGGTCGTCCCGGCCGATCTGCATCCTCTCGGATGGCGCGCGGGCGGAATCGCTGGGACCGAGGGAATCAGACATGGCAACGGCAGTCGTAGAGCTTCCGACCCTGGGCGAATGGGGCTTCCTTCTCCTCTGCCTGATCCTCGTGACCGGCGGCTGGTGGTACTCGAAGTCGAGCGGACGCCGGGAAGGCACCGACGCCTGAGCGTCCATCTGCAGACGCGCTGCCTCGCCGCAGCCGGGGAAGCGGAGACCAGGACGCAAGCCGCATGGGATCGGCGAGCCCCGCGAAGACGAGCGCCATGGTCCAGCTTCCCGACGACTACGAACGCGTATCCATCTATCAGCTGGACGACGATACGCGCGAGCGCCTGCTCGAGGCGCAGATCGAGTGCGTCTTCAACTGGTCCACCCGCGAGGGTTGGCCGATGGGCGTCATCATGTCGTGCCTCTGGCACCAGGGTCGGATGTGGCTCACTGCCGGAGCCCAGCGCCATCGGATCTCGGCGATCCGACGGGACGAGCGCTGCAGCATCGTGGTCACGAGTACCGGCACCGTGCTGGGCGGCGGCAAGAGCTGCACGATCAAGGGCCGCGCCGCCATCCACGAGGATCGTGACACGAAGGACTGGTTCTATCCAGCCTTCGCAAAGAAGCTGAGTCCCGATGAGGCAACCGCCAAGGCGTTTCGCGAACGACTCGATTCGCCCCTGCGCGTGATCATCGAGGTCCGGCCGGAGAAGTTCATCACTTACGACGGCCTGAAGATGTTCCAGCACACCCAGGGCACCCTCGACGAGAAGGAGCTCTCTCCGGCCATGGAGTCGGATACGCGCCGGCTCGAGCGCGAGCTCGAGCGGCGCGGACTGGGCTGAACGGGAGCGCGCTCCAGGGAAGCGGTCAACGCGCCTCGCGCTGGCCCTGGCAGCCCAGGCAGAGCGGCGCCTCGGGGTGCGCCTCGAGCCGACCCGAGCCGATCGGCTCGCCGCAGGCCCGGCATTCGCCGTACTCACCCGCGTCCATTCGATCGAGCGCGGCCTGAACCTGCTGCAGACGCCGCTGAGCAGCGAGCCGATTGGCTGCGATCATCTTCTGCTGCTGCATGGCATCCATGCGCGCGATGCGCCCGATCGGCTCGTCGAGGCCGACGGTCTCGGCGCCGGCCTTCGAGGCCCCGACCAGGTGCCGCAGCTCGAGGCGTAGCTCGATCAGTCGATTCCGGAGCGCCGCGAGCCGGCGCTCATCCAGCGCATCCATCCCGCCAACGTGTGCGAGCGCACACGAGGTCGCAAGCCCTACGCAGGTCTTCCGCAGCACCGGACGGGGGTAAGCGACGGCTGGGCAGTGGCGTCGAGACTCGACGGCACAGCTCGAACTGTGTGGAATTGACCTCAAAAGGTTGGGCCATTCACCCGATGAGAGTCGTGCCGAGTCATGCATCGGCTTGCGAGGATCCGACGATGAAAGCCCCCCATCCGACCAGGCTCGCCCAGCTGGCGCTGATGACCTGCTTCGCGCTCAGCTGCTCCTCGAGCGCCGCCCTGGCGACGCCCATCTCCTCCTTCGGCGATCATCGGGGCGAAGACCACTCGTACGACGACCACAGCGGGGAGTACCTCGCCGCGGCCGACCTCACGGGTGCCATGCTCGTCGGGACGGATTTCACCGGGAGCAACCTGAACTGGGTCGACCTCGACGGCGCAGACGCGCAGGGCGCCATCTTCACCGGCGCCAACATGGTGCTGACCAGCCTCGAGGGCGCTGATCTACGAGGCGCGTCCCTGGACGGCGCCTTCATGCTGTGGACGGACCTGACCGGGGCCGATCTCTCGGGCGCCGACCTGACGGATGCCGCGCTTCTGGGCGTGACCTTCAGCGGTACGATCTACGATCCGCTGACCACGATATTCCCCGCCGGCTTCGATCCCGCCGTACAGGCCGGCCTGGTCATCGCCATTCCCGAGCCCGGCACGGCCTTTCTCATCGGTCTGGGCCTCGTCTGTATCGGGGTTCGCGGTCGGCGCTGATCACCGCCCGTCGGGGGTGGGGGAGGAGTCGGAAGTGCGACAGAGCCAGCGCGCGCTGATGTCGGCACGCCACCCCGATGCCTGCCGAGCGGCGCGCGTGCCTGGCCGCTCTGCCAGCTTCGTCGCATGAGCCGAAGAGCCGTCGTACGGGGCCGGGACGACGCCAACTTGACTCCACACCTCGACGGATCGGAGCCGGGTCTCGTCGGCGGAGCCGATCGTATGCCGGGCACGCGACAGGGCCTCTTCGGCGGCGCTCCCTTGTCAGCTCCGTCGCGGGCGCAGCTCTTCCGGATCGGTGACGAGCGGCAGGATCACCCGGAAGAGGCTGCCTCGGCCGAGCTCACTCTCGACCTCGATGCTTCCGCCGTGGCTCGAGACGATGCCGTGGGCGACGCTCAAGCCGAGGCCCGTCCCGCCATAGTCGAGCCGGGTCGTGAAGAAGGGATCGAAGACGTGGGTCAGGTGATCACGTCCGATGCCACGACCGTCGTCCTCGATCTCGACCACTGCGTTCTCACCAGCTGATCTGGTGCGTACGCGAATCGTGGCCCCGGACTCCGTCGACTCGAGCCCGTTGCGGATCAGATTGAGCATGACCTGCTCGAGCTCGATGGGACTGAACCGAACGTAGAGGTTGGGCTCGCACTCCTCGACGACGATGCGACCCTGGCGCGCCTTGCCATAGTCCTGCGCCAGTCGCGCCGCGCGTGCGACGACGTCACCGAGGTCCTCGACCCAGCGCTCTGCGGGCTCGTTCCGAGAGAACTGAAGCACGCCGTGTACGATCTTCCCGCAGCGCCGTGCCTCCTCCACACAGCGCTGCAGCGTCTCGCGCCAGAGCAGCTGCGCATCATCTTCGTCCTCGCACATCAACGCGAACTGAGCGGCGTTGAGGATCGAGCCCACAGGGTTGTTGATCTGATGGGCGATGCCTGCGGCCAGCGTGCCGACCGAGGCCAGCCTCTCGCTCTGACGCAGCTTCTCCTGCGATCGCGCCAGCTCGCGCGTGCGAGTCCGCACCAGCTCTTCGAGGTCCGATCGATACTCGGCCAGCGCCTGCTCGGCGCGCTCCCGCTCCCGAATCTCCTCCTCGAGCTTCCGGTTGAGCTTCAGGGTCTCATCGAAGCTGTGCTGCGCCTCCGATGCGGCCCTCTCGGCTCGCGACCTCGACGCCTCGAGGGCGGACTCACTTTCCTGGATGCCGGCCAGCATCGCGTTGAACGCGTCGACGAGCGAGCCGATCTCGTCGTTGCCCGTCTTCTCCGCGCGAACGGAGAAGTCGTGCGCATCCGTCACGTGAGTGGCGACGTCAGCGAGCTGGACGATGGGCCGCGAGAGGGATCGCTGAAGCCGGAGCGAGAGGAGCGTCACCGCCAGGATCGACGCCAGGGCGATGCCGCTGGTCGCCGCGACCCACTGCGTCGTGAAGGACTGGAGCTCGGAGAGATCCGAGTGGACCACCACCGTCCCCAGCCGCCCGCTCGCGGTGTTCACGGACTGGACCACGACCAGGGCATCGGGCTCGAAGTGGAAGCCATCCTCGTAGCCATCGAGGGGGCCGATCCGCTCGGTCTCGACCGGATCACGGACGTACTTCGCCAGCGGCTCACCGTCGAGCTTGAGGATCGCCGCGGTCACCACCGACTCCTTCGAGCGGACGGCATCGAGGATCCGCGAGGCGAATCGATCATCGCCGAACGCGAGCGCCGCCTCGCCGTTCTCGGCGATGATGCGCGCCATCAGCGAGGACTCGCGGACGAGTGATGCCCGCATGGCCGAGAGCTGGTAGCTCGTGACTGCGAGGGTGGAGAGCAGCAGGGCCGCGGCCGTCGTGCTGACCACGAGGAGCGTGATCTTCGTGCCGATGCTGAATCGAGGTCGTCGCATCATCGCAGCGCCCTCGCCGCACAGTCGTGGCGGGTCAGCACCTCTGCCAGCTCGAGGACGTTCGAGCGGAGCTTCAGCGACGCGCCCTCGAGCGCCTCGCGGCTCACCTGGAGCCCGACTCGCGAGCCGCGGTTGATCAGGCCGATGGTCCCGCCCTGGCACGCGTAGCCTCTTCGATCGGAGACGCTGAGCACGTGATGGCGCGCCGCCTCGCGATGGACCGGCCCGAGCGCTCGCCGATACGCTGCGGAGACGAAGACGATGTGACAGCGATCCAGACCCGATGGCGAGGTGATCGCGAGAATACGTGTCGTCCGGCCACCGACCGGCTTCCCCTCGTAGTACTGAACCGTTCGGGCCACCATGCCATGCCCGAGCGTGCAGATGTTCATCGTGGGGAGGGATGCCTGAACAGAATCCTCCGGCCACTCCACGAAGCTCACCAGATGGAAGAGAAAGCCGGCCTTGACCTCATGGTCGCGATACGTGTCGTCTTGCGCCCCAGCAGACACTGGAAGCGCACAGAGGATCGCAACGAGTAGGCTCGAGCAAGCGCGACTCATTCAAGTGATGGTGCAACGAGGGGGGCTATCTCATCAATAGCCACAGGAGCTCGCACGTCCGATCCGCTCGCCCGAGGGAGCCCCGCTCGCTCCGAGCGTCCGCAGGCCGACGGACCAGGCAATCGCTCGCGGAGATAGCCGCAACGTGATCGCAAGAATCACCTGAGGTGAATGCCCCGCTGGCCGCGCCAGGGGCGGGGTGCCCCGGCGCTCAGCGGGGTCGCCAGGATTTCGATCGCCCCAGAGGCACACGCCGCTCGGGCATGGGATGACGCCCCTTGCTGAAGCTGGGCCGACCGACCTCGGGCAGACGGGGCCGCCGGCCGATTTCGCGACGCGGCTCGAGCAGATCCTCGAGCAGGACCACGGTCGCGAGGAAGGCGCGCTCGTCGACACGAAGCCCGGTGAACGTCGCCGGCGGCGCCTCCGCGGCGGCGGTCTCGACAGCGGGCGTCTCCTTCGGCGTCGTTGCCTTCTTGGCGGCGGGCTTCTTCCCTGCGACCTTCTTCTTCGCAGCCTTCTTCTTCGCGTTCGCGCTCTTCTTCCGGGCGACCGGCCTGGCCGCCTTCTTGCTGGCCGCCTTCCTCGTCGCAGCCTTCTTCTTGGCGATCTTCTTGGCTGCCTTCTTCTCGTCGGCCTTCTTCTTGCTCCCCTTCTTCTTGGCGACCTTCTTCGCGGCCATCTTCGAGGCGCGCTTCCTGGAGGACATCTACCAGCCCAACATCTTAAACGACATCGACTTCGAGGCAAACATCTTCAAGACAAAAAAGGA
>CAZQMY010000144.1:0-12865 GCA_964594405.1 uncultured Spirochaetaceae bacterium
CCAGGACCAGCGTCGGTCCCTCGCCGATTCCCCGGCGCTCCCCGATGGCGTTGCGCTGGTCGACTACGACGGCGGGGTGTGGACGGGATCGAGCCTGACGATCCATCGCGAAGACGATCCCGCCGTGGTCGCGCAGGTCGAGCTCGCCCGCGAGCTGCGGCGGATCCAGCGGCCCAGCTTCGGCAGCTGCTGGGCGGTGCAGATCGCGATGGTCGCCGCCGGGGGTCGCTGCGGACCCCATCCGGGCGGGCGGGAGTTCGGTGTCTCGACAGGCATATCGCTCTCGGCTTCGGGCCGTGAGCATCCTCTCTATCGGGGCAAGCCCGAGCGGTTCTCCGCCTTCACGAGCCACGCGGATCATGTGGTGACGCTCGCCTCGGGCGCCGAGCTCCTGGCGGGCAACGCTTGGAGCGAGGTCCAGGCCGCCGCAGTGGAAGGGGCCGGGCACAGCTTCTGGGCCGTGCAGTACCACCCGGAGTACGACCCTCATGAAGTCGCGAGCCTGGCCCGGCTCCGCCGCGACGAGCTGGTCGCTCAAGGCCACTTCGAGAGCGACGGGTCGGCGCTGGCGTGGATCGAGGGCATGGAGTCGATCGCCGAGGATCCCGGGAACCGGGCGCTCGCGTCGTCTCTGGGCGTCGACGAGACCCTCCTCGATCCGGACGTGCGAACCCTGGAGGTACGCAACTGGCTCCACGAGAAGGTGCTCTCGATCCGGTGAGCGGCGCCGGCGAGCGGCCCGCCAGAGTGCCGGTGTCGAGCCAGGCCACCCGCTCTCTTCGAAGGCCTTCCGAGGGAGTCCCGATGAGGGGGGCCTTCTGACGGAGCTCTCCCGAGAGAGTCGGCCCAGATCGAGGCGCGAAGCCGCAGACGCCGTCGATCTACCGAGAAGCTTGGCAACGCCGGGCTGGTCCGAAAGGGCGGTGCATGTCGACGTTACGGAGTGTTCGCCAAGAGGCTAGACCTTCTTGAAGACCAGCTCGTCCCGATTGCTCGCGTCGACCTCGTAGAGCAATCCGCCAGGGTCGATCATGACCACGACCTTGTTGAAGACGCCGATCAGGACGTGGATGAGCTCATCGGGCAGTTCCATGGCTCGGTGCATCCTGATCTGGATGTTGCCGCGTACGTCGAGATCGGCGTCCATCTCAGCGAAGCTGAACATCGAGTCCCAGATGCCGGCGAGGTGGCGCACGTCCTCCAGCATCTGATCGCGGCTGCGCGTGCCGCTGACGAGCGCATCGATGGCGGCGAGCGGCTTGTGGCCACCGCTCTTGAGCATCCTCTCGAGCGCGGCGGCGCCGCGCTTGCGCAGGTACGCCTCCTCGTTCACGGGCGCGTGCACTTCGATCAGCACGTTGATCAGCTTGGAGTAGGTCGTGACCGGATACCACTCGACAGGATCGACGCCCTCGATGACCGTCCGGATCTCGTCGCTGGTACAGCTCGATTCGAGGTCGCCACGGGTCAGCAGCTCGTCGTCGATCGCGGCGGCGATGTCCTCGGCGATGCTCTGGAGGGCGGCGCCTTTGACGGAGGGCGTCTCGGGCTCGGTCGTCTGGCTCATGGCGGAGTGTTCGGAGAATCGATCGGATGGCTTTAAGGCGGACTCCAGACGCGGATGGCTTGCGTGACGCATGCGAGTCCGGCCCCTACGATGAGCGCTGGGCAGGACGGAGAGGGCCATGATGGGAAAGGGCAAGGCGGGAGAGGCGGCTGCGACGGGCGAGTGGATGCGGGTCTGCGAGGCCGGGCAGATCGGCGTGCACCGGGCGCACGGTCACGCGATCCGCATCGGCGAGCAGAGCGCCGAGCTGATCCTCCATCTGGTGGCCGGCGAGCCCCGGGCCTACCTGAACCGCTGCCCCCACGTGGGCACGCCGCTGAACCTGGCCCCCGACCACTTCCTCGACGAGAGCGCCCGGCACTTCGTGTGCTCGACCCACGGCGCGCTCTTCCGCGTGGAGGACGGCCTCTGCGTGGCCGGGCCCTGCCTCGGCGATTCGCTCACCCGTTTCGAGGCACGCATCCGGGGTGACGCCGTCGAGGTCCGCCTGCCGCCGGGCGCGGAGTCCACGCGCTGACGCGCCTCGAGGCGGACGAGGACGGGGTCGATTGGCGCCTCCGCGATCTCGCCTGTGCGAGTCGAATCGGATCCATGCGGGCCGAACTGGCTCCACGTAACCTGGGCCGATGCTCGATCTCGCATTCGTACCCGATCGCCAGGCCGGGTCGCCGCTGCATCTGCAGCTGGCGAGGCACATTCGTGAACGCGCGTGGGCGGGCGTCGGTGGAGGTGGAGGAGGAGCCTCTCGCGCGTCCCTTCGCCTGGGAGGCCATGCTCTCGCGAGCGGGCTCGGCCAGGCTGTCACGTACGCTGCTCGCTCCGCACGGCGGAGCGCTGCCCTTCGACTTCCGGCCCGGTCGGGTCGATGCCGAGCTGCTTCCACGCCCGGTGCTGCGACGGGCCTATGGCAAGGTGATCGACACTCAGCTCGCGGAGATCGCCCATCCGAACGATCTGCTCGGCCATCGCCCCCTGCGCGAGGCCGTGGCGAGGCTTCCGCTCGGGCGAGGCATCATCGCCGACGCCGACCAGCTGCTCATCGTCGGCGGCTCACAATCGGGCCTGGACCTGATCGCCCGCGTGCTCGTCGATCCCGGGGATGCGGTCGGGGTGGAGCAGCCAGGCTACTTCGTCGCCATGCGCATGCCTTCCGCACGGCGGGTGCAAGACTGGTGGGCGTAGACGTGGATGGGGAAGGGATGCGCACCGATGCGCTGGCACGCGCCATGCGGCGCCCGCCCTGGGCCCCGGCCTCGAGCCCGGCAGCCGCTGCTACTTCGACGGCCGCGGCACGCGGAGCGCTGTGCTCGCGTTCGCGAACATCGGGCCGGATCGGATCCGCGAGGGCAGCTCGGTCTTCGCGGAGGCGAGTCGGTGAGCGCGCCGGGTGGACGAACGCACCAAGCGCCTCGCCTCGATCGATGTGGCCGCCACGATCGGCTGTGTCTTCTGAATCGACACCGGCTCTGCCGTGGGCAGAGGAGCAGGGATCACCGAGGAGCAGCTGGCTGCGATCGCCGACCACGGCCGCAGCCCGGTCTTCGACGCGCGCGATCTCGCGGTGCTCGACTATGCCGAGGCCCTGACGAGCACGCCTGCGCGTGACAGCGACGCGCTCATCCATCGGCTCCGGCGCCACCTCGACGACGAGGGGTTGGTCGAGCTCACCGCCGCCATCGCCTGGGAGAACTTCCGATCCCGCTTCAATCGAGGCTTCGACGTCCAGAGCCAGGACTTCTCGGACGGCGCGGCCTGCCCCCTGCCCGATCGTCCGAGCGAGGCATCCGAGAAGCTCAGCTCTCGCGCTGCAGACCGAAGGCCTTGATGAGGTTGTACGCGTAGGATCTCGCGATATCCAGGCGGCGAGCGGCCTCGGTGACGTTCCAGCTCGTATCGGCCAGGGTCTTGGCGACGAGGTCGCGTTGGAAGCGTCGTGTGGCCTCCGCGAAGCTGGGCTCGTCCTCCGCCGGCTGACCGGTCGCGTCGCGGAAGAGGTGATTGATCTGGACGCTGCGGGCGTTCATGCCGGCGGCGCGGATCACCCCGGCGGCGATCAGGTTCTCCAGCTGACGGACGTTGCCGGGCAGCTCGACGTTGACCAGCGCGGAGAGGGCGCTGACCGAGAGCTCCGTCGGAGGCAGGCCGTGCTGTCTGCACAGCCGCTCGCAGAGGTATTCGGCCAGCAGCGGGATGTCCTGACGCCGCTCCTCCAACGAGGGCATGCGCACTGCGAAGGCGTTCACCCGGAAGAGCAGGTCCTCGCGAAAGCGCCCCGACTTGACCGAGGCCGCGAGGTCGTCGTTGGTCGCCGAGATCACGCGCGCGCTCGACAGGCGCACGGTGTCCTCTCCGAGCCTCCGGTACTCCCCGGACTGCAGGAACTGCAGCAGCTTGGCCTGGGTGTCGAGGGGAAGCTCGCCGATCTCGTCGAGGAAGAGGGTGCCGCCTGCCGCGCTCTCGATGCGGCCGGCCACGTCGCGATGGGCGCCCGTGTAGGCGCCCCGGGCGGCGCCGAAGAGCTCCGCCTCGGCGAGGCTGGACTGGATCGTCGCACAATTGAGCTCGACGAAGGGCTCGCTCGCACGACTGCTGTTCAGGTGGATCGCTTTCGCGAGCTGGGTCTTGCCCGTGCCCGACTCGCCGGTGATCAGCATGCTCACCGAGGTTCGCGCCGCGAGCATCGACTCGCGGAGCACGTTCGCCAGCGCGGGCGAGGCGCCCACGATGTTGTCGAGGTGGTACTGCTCGCGGAGCTCGGAGGTCGCGTCGTTCGCGCTGCGTGCGCGGTGCTCGGTGAGCAGGCGGTCGGCGACCAGGAAGAGCTGCTGAGCGAAGAGCTCGATGTCCGCGACGTCCTCGGCGTCGAAGGCGCCCGGCTCGCGTCGCCCCTGGAGATAGATCACGCCGGCGGGCATCTCCTTGCCGACGGGCGCGCAGAGAACGGCGTCGATGCGACCCACGCGGACGCTCTCGTTCTGGTTGAACCGCGGATCGAGATGAGCGGAGGACGTGGTGATGATGCGCTTGCTCGCCATCGCTTCGGCGATGATTCCGCGGCTGATCTTCTCGCGGATCGAGTCGAACTCCTCCCCGGTGCAGCCATGCGAGAGGCTCCAGCAGGCCGAGTCCGGGCCGAGCGGATCGACGATCTCGAGATAGCCCTGCCGCGCGCCGGTCAGCTCGACCACCAGGGCCAGCGCCTGCTCGAGCAGGGCCTCGATCTTCTCGCTCGATCCCAGCCGCAGCACCTTCTGGTAGAAATCGCGGCCCTGCCTGATGCGGTCCATGGCGACTGATCCGTCTCCGAGGGGGGCCGAAGGGGGGCCCACGATCGTAAAGGGTACAGGATCGTCGATTCGGTTGTCTGCCATTTCCCGTCGCCTCGAGGTGAGCCGATTCGCCATGCGTGCCTCGCGGATCCACGCATCTCCCGCGACCCTCCGAGGCTCCGCCCGGAGCGGGGGAGCCCGGCTTCGTGAATCCATCGCGAAGTCTCCATGAAGCGGATGAAGCAAATCGCATGCCCGTCCCGGAGCGACGCCAGTGGATCGCTGCGTCCTGTCTGGAGGACGCGAAGGCAGATCTGGTCCGCTTCAGTGGACGGTTCGCCCGGCACACCACGACCCGAACGTGCCGTCCTCACGCTTCGATGGACCCGAGACGCGATGAAGCGCGGGCGCCTCGTGGGGCGGCGGTCCACCGCCTGGCGCTTCGCCTCAGTGCAATGGGACTTCGAAGGCCGACTCGAAGGCCTCGGCGAGGTCCACATCCGTTCGCCGCGCCGCCCGACGCGCCCGCTCGGTGAGCTGCTCGTCGTGGCGATGGGCGCGCAGGGCTTCGAGCACCTCCCGCGCGACGTTTCCGGGCTCCTCGCGGATCCAGCGGAGCAGCAGGGCGATGGCCGGCTCGATCCGGAGCATGGCGATCGCTGTCAGCGCCACGTCGATCAGACCACGATCGGCCGCCTCGAGGCGCCAGGCCTCGAGGGGGGGCAGCGCGCACTCGGCGCGCGACTCACCGAGGGCCAGGGCCGCCGCCTCGGCCATCGAGGCGTCGGCATCCGCCAGGCGCGCCGCGACGAAGTGCACCGATCGCTCGGGCGCGATCCTCATCATCGCCAGCAGGCACTCGGCCAGCACCTCGACTTCCTCGTCGCCGCAGAGCACCTTCAGGCGCAGCAGCGGCAGACCCTGCTCCGTGCCGTGGTAGGCCAGGCTCTGGGCCGCGCCCACGCGGACGTCCGCCGCCGGATCGGCGAGCAGGTCGGCGAGATGGAGCATCACCTCGTGGTGTCGCATGCGCACGAGACCTCGCCCGCAGGCCGTGCGAAGCTTCAGGGCCGTGTCCTCGCGCCCACCCCAGACGGGCTCGAGCTGTCGATGGCGGATGCCCGTGAGATAGAGCGACTCCTCGTAGGCATCGAGTGCATGCAGCGCCTCGGCGATGGCCGCCTTGCCGTGGCATCCGGGATCGCGCTTGATGGGGTGGGCCATCATCCGGTCGAAGGCGCGGACCATGCCCGGCTGCAGCTCGGTCAGGCCCTCGTCGCCCGCGATCCCTGCGGCGACGGCCACGGCATGCGAGTGCTTGCTGTCGATGAAGCCCTCGAGCTCGGCGAGACGCTCCGCGCTCGGGGCCTCTGCGCGGAGCCTCGCGAGTCGGGCGAGGCTGGCTTCGAGTGAGGGGGCCCTGGCCATCATTCGATGATAGCGGTGGGCGCAGTCGACGATGCCCTCCACGATGCTGCGCTACCGTGGCCGTCATGACGAGCGCATCGCCCGGCGCGGGCAGGATCGGCGGCTTGTTCCTCCGTGTCCCGTCGACGCTGAACGTCGTAATGCTGGCGCTGGCGGCCTATCACGCCGGGGTCTATGCGGTCCTGGTCTCGATGCGCATCGGACATCCCTATGTGCTCGAGTGGCAGGAGGGGGCGATGGTGGACATCGTCCTGCGCATCCTCGACGGTGCGCCCATCTATACCGCGCCCGGCATCGAGTTCGTCCCGCAGATCTACGCGCCGCTCTACTTCTATGTCAGCGCCCTGGCCTCGCTCGTCGTCGGCGAGGGCTTCGTCGCGTTGCGGCTGGTGTCGGTGCTCGCCTCGCTCGGGCTCTTCACGGTGATGTTCGAGCTCGTGCGGAGGGAGACGGGCAGTCGGGGGGCGGGGCTGCTGGCGGTGGGACTGCTGACGGGCTGCTACGCGCGCGACGCTGCCTGGCTGGATGTGGGAAGGGTGGACAGCCTCTTCCTTTTTCTGGCGATGCTCGGTGCGCTCTGGCTCAGGCACGCACCCTCGAGGCGCCCCTTTCCGTATGCACTCTGCGGCGCGCTGATCTTCGCCGCGGCCTTCTTCACCAAGCAACAGGGCCTCCTGCTCGGCCTGCTCTTCCTGCCCTGGCTGCTCGTGGCCCGCGGCGTCCAGTGTGCGCTGGTCTTCGGTGTCGCCCTCACGCTTTCCTGCACCCTGGGCGTCCGGCTCTTCGATCACGCGACGCAGGGGTGGTTCAGCTTCTACCTGTTCACCCTGCCCGGCGGTCATCCGCTCTTCGCGCCGATGATCCTCGGCTTCTTCGTCGTCGACCTGATCGTTCCGCTCGGGCCCGCATCGCTGCTCGCGGTCTACTGCATCTTTTCGCGATGGCCCGTCGACGGTGCGAAGGCGCGGCTGTCCGCGTTCGGGGACGTGGTCTTCTGGGCGGTCCTGCTGGCGGGTGGGGTCGGCATCGCCTGGGGCTCGCGCATGCACAGCGGCGGCGCGGCCAACGTGGTCCTGCCGGCGCACGCCTGCGTGGCCGTGGCGTTCGCCGTGGCGATGCATCGGCTGGGGGTCGTCGGTCGGTCCCCCGAGCAGCCGCCGGCCTGGCTCGGCCCGCCCGGGCGCCGGACTGCGCTGCTCGTCGTGGCGATCGCACAGCTGCTCTGGCTGGTCTACGACCCCCGCCCCCTGGTGCCCGGCGAAGCCGACCGGCGGGCCGGTGACGCCCTGGTGGCCTTCATCGAGTCTGCCCCCGGCGAGGTCTGGGCCTCGTGGCATGGCTATCTGCCAGTGCTCGCCGGCAAGCAGGGCTTCGCACACCGGACGGGCATCCACGACGTGGTCCGCGCCGGCGAGCGCCCGGAGCGCGACGTCTTGATCGCCGAGATCCTGGGCGACGTCGAGGCGCAGCGCTTCTCGGTGATCGTCATCGACAATCCCTACTTCGTGCACGACTACCTGCGTGGAGCCCTGGAGCGCGCCTACGTGGACGCGGGCCCTGTGCTTCCCGATGGCCTGGTGGTCGGCGGGCTCCTGGGCTTTCGTGATAATCCGCGCGCCTATCGGCCGCGGTCCGCGACCCGCCTGCGATAGCCGGCCAGCTCGGTATCCCAGACATAGCTCGATTCGAGCTCCGGATGATTCCAGAGTGCGTGCAGCGCCGGCACGAGCCCCGGCCCCTGACCGCGGCGCGGGATGAAGATGAAGTCCGGCGCGCGGCGCATCACGTAGCTCGCGTCCGAGCGCGAGTGCCCCGGGATCGGCAGGCCCATGGGCTGCTCCTGCGCGCGGCTTCGCGCGATGTGCGCGTCCGTCAGGCCGAGGATGTCGATGATCGGCAGCCGGCTCTCGAAACCGAGCACGCCGATCGCACCGGCAGCCAGCAGCGGCTCTCCGTCGAGGGCGCGAAGCCTCGCGGCGCGCGCCGACTGGGTCCGCTCGCCGTGCTCGGCCAGTCGCCAGACCCGGGCCAGCTCGCGATCCCGCGCGGAATCGCGAAGCGTCCATGCGACCCCGCGCGGGCCGCCCGCGGCCGCGACGACCAGGAGGGCTCCGATCACCGCCGCCCCGAGGACCAGGGCCCGGCCGGGCAGGCGCCCATGGAGCGCGACGGCGATCCAGGGCAGGGCCATCGCCACCCCGAGCGCGCCGGGCAGGTCGTGGAAGATCTGCCAGACGCAGGCCAGCGGGAGCAGCGGCGCCAGGACCAGTCCGATGCGACGATCGTGCTCGAAGGCCAGGACGAGTCCGGCTACGGCGGCCGCCGAGAGGGCGGGCAGGAGCGGCAGCAGGAATCGCCCGTTGGGAAAGGCATCGCCGCCGACACGTACGACATAGGCGGTGAGCACCAGCATCCAGAGCGCGGTCGGCCAGCGACGCCGGTCGCCCGCCAGCCCGAGCGCGGCGAGGGGCAGCAGGAAGACGGCCCCGCTCTTCAAGAAGGCCTCGACGTAGAGCAGGCCGAAGGCCATGGGGACGTCGCCGACCTTCGCATAGAAGGTGTTGGGGAGCGGGCTCCCGTAGTAGAGCAGCCGCGCCGCGGTCACGAGCACGAGGAAGGCGGCGAAGAGAGCGACATTGCGCCAGCTGGCGAGGCGTCGGAGATCGCAGCTCAGCAGGGGCGCGCCGAGCACGGGCAGGGCGAGGAGGGCGCTGTCCATGCGGGTGAGGGTGGTGAGGACGAGCAGACCGAGGGCGAGCCCGTGCCGCTCGCGTGCGCTCGCCACAAGCGCGAAGGTGCCGAGCGCTGCGACCAGGGGGGTCTCGAGGCCCGCGGTGGTCCAGTCGAGGAAGGACACCGAGGTCGCGACGGGCAGCACCGACCACGCGGCCAGAGCGCTTCGACCGGTCGGCAGCCAGGCACGGGCCAGGGCCAGGGTGGCGCAGAGTGTCGCCAGGCCGGAGAGCAGGCCGAGCGCATGCCCCAGGGGCCGCGCCTCTCCCCCCAACGCGAGGCCCAGCGCGATGGCCGCGGTCCAGAGCGGGTTCGTGAAGCCCTCGACGTACTCGCCCGGGTTCCAGACCAGGCCATGCCCGGCGACCCAGTTGCTCGCATAGCGATAGGAGATGTAGGCATCGTCGAGCTGCGGCCGCTCGGGCCCGCAGAGCCAGGCGAAGTCGAGCAGGGCGAGGGTCAGCAGCCCGTAGCCGATCAGGGCGAGCTGTCGTTCGAGACCCGAGAGCCCGCCCATCATCGACCCCCGTCGTCCGATGTCGCGGCTGGCGGAATGCGCCAGGCCGAGCGACCACCGACTTCGAGGAGCTTGCGCAATGGGGCGGTGCGCCGGTCGACCGAGAGATCGAAGCGCCGCGTGCGCAGCGCGCCGAGGGCATCGTCCTCGACGCGCAGGACGATGGTGCGGAAGCCCAGCTGACCTGCGCGCCTGACTGCGCGCGGCAGCGGCAGCTCGCGAATGGTCAGGGCGAGCGCCTGCGACTCGGGCGGCGGGTTGTAGCAGGCGCTGGTGGGCCGATGGTGGTAGGCGCTCAGCAGCATGCGCTCGGTATTGGTCGCAAAGGCGAGCTCGTGATAGGGCGCCTCGAGGATCGGCCCCCGGTCACCGAGGGCGGCGAGCTCTTCGAAGAAGGTGAGCGCGTCCTCGGGCGGGCGGATCGCATGGGGGACGAAGCGGATGCGCGGCGACAGCCCGAGGCTCTCCGGGCGAAGCGTGTCCACATAGGCGAGTGCCACAAGCAGCGCGGCGATCCATGGGGCATGGCGGCGGGGCAGGGTGCGCAGGAGTGCCGCGGCGCCCAGACCGGCCAGCAGGGCCAGCGCCATGTGCGCGCCGGCGAAGGCGGATCCGGGGCCGCGCACCAGCTCGAAGCCGGGAATCAGCCGGGCCAGGAGCAGGTAGGGGTGCAGCGCCAGGCCCTCGCTGCGGGTGATCGCAGTCTTGGACTCGCCGCCCTCGCCGCCAGCGTGCAGCGAGACGGCCATGATCAACAGTCCCCCGACCGCGATGGCGAAACGCGGGTCGGCGGGGAGGCGCTCTGCCCCGCGACGACCGAGAGGCGAGAGGGCCACGGCGACGAGCGCAAGCATCACGAGACCCGCGAAGCCGCTGCGACCCGGACCGATCCAGCCGAGCGGTCTGAAGACCATCTGCTCGCGCTCCACGAGCCCGCCGCCCTCGCGGAGCTCGAGGAAGGGGGACATGAAGAGCGCCGCGAAGGCGATGGTCGCCACCACGACCAGCGCGATCTGGAGGGGGTGGAAGTGGCCGGCGCCGAAGCGCCAGAGCGCCCAGATGGAGAAGGGCAGGGCGAGCAGGACGGCGGCCAGGAGCGGGTAGAAGCTCTCGGGGATCTGCAGACCGATACACAGGGAGAGGCCCGCCGCCGCCGCCCAGCTGCGGCCGCGCAGCAATCGACCGGCACAGAAGAGCGCGAGCACCGTCCAGCCCGTGTCGTAGATGAACTGATGGGCGACGTCGCTGATGCGCAGCGCGTGGAAGGCGTAGAGCAGCGCCGCGCAGAGCGCTGCCGCGGGGACGCCGGTCCAGTCGTACACCAGCAGGTACATCGACGCGAAGGCAATGGTCGTCATCGCCAGCAGCGCGAAGTTGAAGATCAGGACGGGGTCGTCGCGCAAGAGCGCCATCGGCGTTCCCAGCAGCCCGAAGCTCACCGCGGGCTCGCTGGTCGCCAGGCTGGAGGGCGAGGGGTAGCAGGCTTCGGTGCGATAGAGCGCGAGGGGCTCGCGCAGCAGGGCACGCGCGTTGCGCGCGACGAGCCAGACCACGAAGCGGTGATCGGCGAGGCTCAGCTCGCCGAGGGGATAGTCGCCGGCCTGGAGGTCGGCAGTGTGGTCGTCCGGCAGCGTCGCGAGCACCGCGCGGCGGGGGTCTTCGCCAAGCATGGGGTGGATCAGTGAAATCAACCCGCAGCCGAAGACCAGCGCGGCCAGCAGCACGTGGAGCCATGCCCCCGGCCCGCGCGCTGCGGCGGTCGGCGAGTCGCCCGCCTCCGAGGACGCCCTTGCATCGGGCGTCGCCGCTTCGTTCATCGATGCGCTGTCCCCCTGGATGCGCGGGCAGCCGATTCCTGCCCCTCAGCCCGCGCCACCCGGTCGTCCGGCGAGAGGTGCTCGGGCCGGACCTGCGCAGGCGGGTGGTGCCGCCACGACCGCCAGTCGCAGGAGCCGAAGAGCCAGGGGTCGGCGAGGATCGAGCCTGCACTCGTCTCGATGAAGAGTGCAGCGTGCCCGACGACGGTGAAGCGCATCGCTTGGTCTGCTCCTCTGGCGCGCGGCCAGGGGTCTGCTGACGCCGCTCTTGGGTCGGCCGAGCATACCATGCTGTGGGCGCCCAAGTGCGCGCCATCGATCGCTGCCCATCGGCTTCGTCGGGCTGTTTCGGTCCTGCCTGCGGCGGATCGCGTGGCTGGACTGCGGCGAGGCCTCGCGTCGCGCGGGCCAGAGGCATGCCGCGCTACGCTCGCAGCGGTGGCGGCGAAGCTCTTGCGGCTGGCCTGCGGGGTCCCCTTCGCCTGGCTCGCCTGGTACATCTGGGGACTCGATCCCCGCCTGCCCCTGCTCGATCAATGGACCCTCGGGCAGTTCTACCACGACGTCGCCATGGGCGAGGCCGGCTGGCGCGACTTCCTGGCTCCCCACAACGGCAGCCATCCCATCGTCGGCCCGAGGCTCCTGCTGACGCCCATCGCCCTGGTGAGTGGTCTCGATTTCAAGATCGAGATCTGGATCTCGATGGCCCTGGTCATGGCCACGATCTACGCGATGCGACGGATCCTCGATGGGGCGGGTGTGGGAGACGGGCCTGCGGCCGGAATCGTGCAGCTCCTCTGTGCGCTGCTCTTCTGCTCACCCGTGCTCTACTGGCCGTGGATCTGGAGCGCCGGCTTCTTCCACTTCTCCATCAACCTCGCGCTCATCGCGACGGCCTTCTTCTTGATTCCCGATGGCTCCCTGAACGATCGCCGCCGGGGCCGCAACCTCGTCCTCGCCATGCTCTGCTGCGCGACGGCCTCGACGACCCGCGCCGAGGGGCTGCTGAGCTGGCTGCTCTTCCTGCCCTCGATGCTCACGCTGACCGCGCCGATGGCCACGCGCGCCCGCTGGCGCGCGCTCTGGGCCGCCGGGGCTTCGGTCTGCGTTCTGATCTTCATCTACGCCTTCGTCTACCTGCGCGAAGCGGGCTCCAGGCCGCTGCCCTCCGCCGGGTCCATGCTCGACGACTTCCTGCTCAGCGCACTCGTCGCACTCGGGCTGATCGGCCGACCCTTCGTGGCCGGACTGCAGCCGCTCGCGCCCCAGGAGATTCCCGATCCGCGGGTCTTCGTGCCCATCGGCGTGCTCATCGTGCTCGGCTTCCTGGCCCTGTCCTGGCAGCACTACCGCGCCGGGTCCGGCCGGATTCGTGATGCGGCCCTGGCCTGGGTGGCCGTCGGCGGATTCGGCCTCGCGTTCGCGGGTGCGGCCGCGCTCGCGCGGGTGAGTGTGCTGGAGTCCCGCCTGCTCGGGGACTTCTGGCCGATGATGTATTCGGCGACGACAGCGCTCGTGGGCGTCGCCGCGCTGC
>CAZQMY010000145.1:0-12838 GCA_964594405.1 uncultured Spirochaetaceae bacterium
ACCCGGAACGAGTCGATTCGTCCGCCCCGCGCCTCGATGGCGTCGTCCAGGTGGGCGTTGATCTCCTCGACCACTTCGGCCCGGACCAGCCCCCGGCCGATGCACGACTGATTCGTGACCACCACGATCGGCCAGCCCAGGCGGGACTGCTCGGCCAGCGCCTCGAGCGCCCCCGGCAGGAAACGGACCTCTGAGAGCGACCGCACGTAGTTGTGGCGATGCGCGAAGATCACGCCATCGCGGTCGAGGAAGATGCCGGGACTGGGCTCGAGCGCCACCGCGAACGCCTCCCTTCGGTCAGGCATGGATGATGTGCGACCCCGGTGCATTGATGCCGATCGGAATCTCGGCCAGATGGTGGAGACGCTTTCTCACGGACTCCTGCTTGTCCGGCGGGACGAAGAAGCAGAGGAAGCCGCCTCCTCCCGCCCCCAGCAGCTTTCCCCCCAGCGCCCCCGCGTCAAGTCCCTCACGGTAGAGTGTTTCGATGTGCTCGTTGGAGACGCCGTCGGCGAGCTCCCGCTTGAGCACCCATGCCTTGTGCAGCAGCTCGCCGAAGGGGGCCAGGCTGCCGTTCTCGACGAGAACGCGGTGCCCGTCGTCCACCAGTCGTCGCAGCCCCACGAGCTGCTCGTGGCGCTTGCTCACGTTGGCCACGGTCTTCTGGGCAAGCGCCTCGGCGCGGCGCTTGACCCCCGTGAAGAAGACCATCAGGTGATCCTCGAAGTCCATGACCCGCTCGCGCGAGAGCGGCAGCCGATGGACGATGATGTCGTCTGTCCGACGGAACTCGATGACGTTGAAGCCTCCTACTGCCGCGAACACCTGATCCTGGCAGCCCACGGATTCGCCCAGGACGTCTCGCTCGATCCGGATCGCCTCGTAGGCGAGGTCGATCGGTCGCACTGCCTTGCCCTGGAAGGCGTTCAGGCAGTTCAGCAGCCCGACCACGAAGGTCGATGACGAGCCCAATCCGGTAAAGGCCGGCAGCTCGGCGGTGTAGTCCACCTCGACGTCCCGCTCGATCCCGCACCAGCGGAGACACTCTCGAAAGGGAGCATGCTCCAGCTCATCGACCTTGCTCACGCACTCCACCTTGCGATACGAGACGCGCACGCTGTAGTCGAAGAGCTCGCTGTGGAACTTCGTCACAGCGAGAAAGGCAGACTTGTCGATGGCTGTCCCGAGCACCGCGCCGCCGTGCTCCTCGAAGAAGGCGGGGTAGTCCGTCCCGCCGCCCAGAAAGCTCATTCGCAGCGGTGTCTCAGTGATGAGCATCGCTCCCCCCCGGTTGCGTGATTCGAGCTTCGATGAATCGTCGGACGGTTCGGGCAGTCTCGGGCACTTCCATCAATCGAGAGAGCTTCCGAACACTGACGTCGTATCGAACGATTGGGCTTCCGCTTTCGACCTTTGGCGAGGATTGGGCCCAATCGATCACGTCTCTCAGGCAGACCACGCCCTGCCCGGCTACGTTGATCACCTCATTCGAGAGTCCGATCGCCAAGATGCGCAGCACCATGGCGGCGGCCGTGTCGACGTCGAGGAACTGGAGCCGGCTGTCCGGATCGAGGAAGAGGCGGTCGCCCTCGAGGACGTCGTGGATGGCGTTCTTTCGCAGCCCTGGACCGACGAATCCACCCATCCGCACGATCAGCCAACGCCGCGCCGCATGCTGGACGCAAGCCTCGGCGAGGCTCTTGTGGAAGCCGTAGGGGCTCTGGAGGGACGGGTCGATGCGGATGCGCTCATCGGTGGTCTCCGGGCCGCTGCAGTCGGGGTACACGTCACAGCTCGAGATCTGCAAGTAGTTCTCGGCATCGAAGTCGAGGAGCGATCGCTGAGTGGCCCGCACAGTGGCGTCGAAGTCGAAGGCCGGCTCCCGACGAGCTCGCACCTTGCTCGAGTTCCCGTTGGCGTTGATGAAGAGCTCACACTTCTCGCCGCGACGGGCCTCGTAGTTCTCGCGCGTGATGACGACGCAATCCCGCCCCTGCTCGCGAAGCGCCCGAACGAACGCCGATCCGACGAACCCCTCTCCCCCGAGCACGAAGATCATCGATTCGACCTCATCGCCGGAGCCCGTCGCTGCAGTCGTCGTAGCACGCCGAGAACCACGCGATGGTGCGCCTCAACCCCTCCCGGAGCGGCGTCGGACAATCCAGCCCCTGGGCGCGCAGGCGCGTGGTGTCGAAGACCTTGACGCGCTGGCCATCGGGTCGGCTGCGATCCCACTCGATCCTGCCCTCGAATCCCGTCAGCTCTGCGATCAGGTCTGCGAGCTCGGCGATGCTCGTTCCCCGCCCGGTCGAGATGTTGAGTGGCTCGTGCCCCTCGTATCGCTCGATCAGCGCCACGACCGCACGGGCGACATCGCCCGCGTGGACGAAGTCCCGCACGGGCCGGCCCGACCCCCACATCCGGATGCACTCGGCGCCCGCGCGCCCGGCCTCGAAGAAGCGGCGGATCATCCCGGGGACGACGTGCGACTCGTCCTCGCGGAAGTTGTCATACTCGCCGTACATGTTGCCCGGGATCAGCACCATCGACCGCATGCCATACTGCTCCCGATAGCAGGTACTGGCGACGAGCCCCATCTTCTTCGCGCACGAATAGCCGGCGCTGTCGGGCTGCGGGAAGCCATCCCACATCTGCAGCTCGCTGATGGGCGAGGTGGCTTGCGCGGGATAGCTGCAGCCGCCCATGGTGTAGACGAGGCGGCGTACGCCCTGCCTCGCGGCGGCCTCGAAGACGAGGGCCGTCAGCAGGGTGTTCCGATAGTAGAAATCGGCGGGGGCCGCACGGTTGATGCCGATCCCGCCGGAGTACGCGGCGAGATGGATCAGACAATCCGGCTTCTCCACCTCGAACATCGCCTGGACCTGCGCGGGATCCATCAGGTCGTAGTCGCTGCGGCAGAGCGCCCGCACCCGCGAAGCGCCGTAGCGGTCGACGAGCAGGGGCACGAGGTGACGCCCGAGGAAGCCATTGGCGCCCGTGACCACGTAACGATCGTGCTCGTGAGCCGACACGACTAGAGCGCCTCCGGAAGCAGCCGCCGGCACTTCTCGAACTGTGCCTCCCAGTTGAGCTCTTCCAGGTGGGCGCGCCGACAGCCCGCAACGAGCCGGCCGTACGCCTCGCTCCCCGCCAGCGCCCTGGCGCGTTCGAGCGCGCACCGGAACGCATCGAGGCTGAAGTCCTCGAGCACGATCCCGCAGCCATAGCGCCGGACCAGCATCTGGCACTGGGGATGGGGCGTGACGATCGGTGGGACGCCATCGGCGATGGCCTCGAAGAACTTGTTCGGCGCCGCGTAGCGTTGATGCTCCAGCTCGGGCGACCAGAGCACGAGGGCATAGTCATAGGCCGGCCTCAGCCGGCGAAGCGTGGAGGCCTCGATCAGGCCGTGGTATCGGAGGGCCGTCGAGCCCAGCCCCTCGAATGCGCGCCGGAGCGTGTCGGCGCCCTCTCCCGAGATCGCGCCGTAGAGGTCGATCCCGTGATCTACGACGCCCGGCTCCAGAAACCACTCGGCGAAGGTCTGCCGGCGATCGATGGTCCCGCTGTAGAGCAGCCGACCGTTGCGACGAATGGGCGTGAGGGGCTCGTCGACTTTCTTGCGCGCCGCGTTGTAGAGCACCGCCAGGGAAGCATCGCGCAGCCCGCAGCGCTCGACATCGAGGCGGGCCCGGTTCTCCTCCGGGAAGAGGACGAGGTCGACCCGATCCGCGAGTAGCCGGTGCAGGGACAGATCCGCCTCTCCATAGGCAGCCACGGACTCGAGCGCCATGTAGATGACCAGGCGGGGCCTGCGCCGCAGCCGCGCGAGGACCGGCAACGCGTACGCGGAGAAGATCACGAGGACGTCCGGCGCGGCGTGGCCAACGCGCCGGGCCGCGTCATGGACATAGATCGTGCGCCCGAGGGTCTCGTAGGGCGACTCGGGCAGCGCGACGACCTGGACCTCGGCGCCGCCCTCGGCCTCGGCACTCCTGCATCGCGCCGGATCCCCGGGCTCGATCAAGAGCTGCCGCGCGCCGAAGTGTTCGGCCAGGGAATCCATCAACGCGGGGATCTGGGGCGATCCATAGCCGCCGACCACATCGGAGACGCCAACGATGAGCGGAGTGGACCTGCGCATCATCGACCCGCCTCCGATGCGAGAGCGCTGGCCGCGGGCGGCGCCGAGCGCTCGCGTCGGTGCGCTGCGCTCACGTCCGCGGAGAGCGCCCGACCGCAGAGCTCCTTCGCGCGCCAGAGCTCGGCGTAGGCGTCGTTGGAGAGCGCCGCCACGAGGGCGCCTGGCGAGTGGTGGCGCCGCCAATCGGCCGCCACCGCGGCCGCGGTGCGGCGATAGTGGTCGTGATGCTCGACGAGCTCGTCGAAGGCAGCGCAGAGCTCGGACTCGTCGAGGGAGGCGACCCCGACCGCGAACTCGGGCTTGGAGGCGCTGAATCGATGAAAGGCGAGCGAGAGCTGATGATCGCCCATACGCGCCCACTGATCCTCCGGCGCTTCGACGCCGACCGTCAAGCCCACCGTCTCCGGCTGCAGGCGGATCAGCGCACTCGCACGCAGTCGACGCTCGCTGCGACAGCGTCGACGGGTCCGCGCGATGCGCCGATCGCCCTCATCGAGCTGATCCACGACGACGTCGATGGTCCCGCCGCAGCCCCGCGCGCCCTCCGGCAGACCATCGATGATCACGGAGGCGATGGTGGCTCGCGCAGGCACGGGCCGCTGATGGCTGATCTGCCGGCCCGTCGCTGCATGCTCGCCATCGGTCGGGGCGGCAGGCCCGGTCGCGAGAGCAAAGGTGCATCGATCGAGAGCCTGCGTGTCTTCGAAGACGCCGCGGTGGTACGCGAAGTGGTAGGCCTCGAGCTGCGCGGCGAGCCAGCTTCCCGCGGAGACCAGGACCGGGCGCCCGGCGGCGAGCGCCTCGCCGAGCACGCCAGAGCTGCGCGCGCGATAGCGATCCGCCGCGTAGGGCATGACCAGCACGTCGCCGGACTCGATCAGCGCGCGGAACGCGCGGGGCGGGAGCGGCTCGCGGATCAGGCTGAGGTCCTCCCCCTCGAACGGCTCCAGCTGCGCCAGGGCCACGGCGGATGGTACGTCGCCGCCATGCACGTTGAAGTTGGCCTGCAGCGCGAAGCAGACCCGGGGAGCCGCGGATGCCCCGCGACGATTGCGCGCCATTCCGTGCTCGACCAGCGCGGGGAGGTGGTGGAATCCCTTCTCCTCGCGCGCGTCGCCTGCATAGACGACGCGAAGCCGATGGTCCTGGAGCGCCTCGCGCCCGCCTGCCGGTGCCGCGAAGTCCCCCGACACCGGAATGGGCAGCGCGGGCACGTCCAGGCCCCAGACCCGCGCGTGGGCATGCTCCAGAGCAACCGTGTCCGTCCACAAGCGCAGCGCCGGCGCAGCCCCCCCCTCTGTGCTGGCGGGCGGGGCAGGGTCGATGAGAGGCGGCGCGCTTCGCCCGCCCCCCTCGCGGACGCCGGGCTCGTGGCGGAAGAGGAGATTGATGGAGGCCGCGCCCACGCCCGGGCGGCGCCTCAGCGCGTCGAGGATCCCGGCCATCTCGATGGTGTGCAGCGTTGGCACGAAGACGAGGTCTCCCTCGCCGACTTCGAGCAGATCGAAGAGCCGTATCGTGTCGCGCGCGAAGGCTCGCCGCTTGCGCCAGAGATAGAGCCAGTCCGGAAGGCGAACGCGCCTGGCGAGGCGACTCGTCCACCCCGCACGGCTGGCGAGCGGGCTCTCGGGCCCGGTGGTGTCACGCGAGGCCGGCTCCGCCCCATGACGGGAGCGTCGCTTCGATCCTCCGCCGAGCGATCGGGCCACGAGCCCGATCGCGTGGCGCGCGAGCGAGAGCGGCAGTGCGACGCGCCAGCGCGGCCCCATCGCAAGGGCATAGCGCTCGAGCTTCTCGGGATCGCGCCAACACCAACGGAGGATCAGGAGCGGCGAATAGCGCAGCCGGGCGCGAGCGAGATCCGAGGCGCGAAGTACCCGCTCGAGACCGCGCCACGCCTTGCGGCGCGGCATCGATCCGGGCAGGAGGTCGAAGATGGCGTATCGATGGCTTCGCACCACCCGGTAGGGCAACGCCTCGACGCTCTCGAAGCGGCGGTTGGTCGCGAGGATCGGCTCGTAGCCCACCTGGCCGGCCGCCTCGAGGACGCGCGTCGCGTACTCGTAGTGGTGCCCGCCCAGCGCCACGAGTGAGTGGTCGATGAGGAGGAAGCGCGGCATCCGCGATCTCTCTAGATATTGCCGTAGCGGGCATTCCGGAGGATGCGATACGTCTTGATGAGCTCCGCGATCCCCATCTCGATCGAATGCTTCGGAGCGAAGCCGGTCTTCTCGATCTTCTCGTTCGATACGATGTAGTCCCGCTTGTCCGGGTCCTCCCCGATCGGCGCCTCCAGGTAGCTGAAGCCGGGCACCTGCTCGGCGATCTTTGCGCAGAGCTCGAGCTTCGAGAGGTTCGCCGCGGACAGTCCGACGTTGTACGCCTCGCCCTGCATCTCGTCGAACCCGTCTACGGCGTGCAGGAAGGCCCGGGCCACGTCGCGAATGTGTATGTAGTTGCGCTTGGCGTCGCCCTCGAAGATCACCACCGCGCGATCCGTCACCGCGCGGTGGACGAAGTCATTCACCAACAGGTCGATCCGCATCCTGGGCGAAGCCCCGAAGACCGTAGCCAGGCGGAAGGTGATGCTGTTGCCCGCGTCGAGCACCGCACGCTCTGCGTCGACCTTCGTCCTGCCGTAGAGCGAGATCGGACGAAGCGGCGTGTCCTCGGTGCAGAACTTCCCGGCCTCCCCGATGCCGTAGCCGCTGTTCGTGGTCGGGAAGATGATCCGCTGCTCGTTGGAGCGGAGCTGGATCAGCAGCCTCACGGCATCCAGGTTGGTGCTCCGTGCGGCGAGGGTATCCCGATCGCAGCAGGGTGCGCCGACGATGGCAGCGAGCGGGATGATCACGTCGACGTTCGCGAGGCACTGCTTCAGCACGTGCGCATCGCGACAGTCTCCTCGAACGACGTCGAAGCCCTCGCGGTGTGCACAATCGAGCAGAGAGGCCTGACCGTGCTGAAAGCTGTCGAGAACCAGCACCTCGTGACCCGCATCGAGAAGGCTGGGCGTGAGCACGGAGCCCAGGTAGCCGGCCCCTCCGGTGATCAGGAATCGCATGGTATCTCCGTATGCTGATGTAGGGATCCGCCGCGAGAACAGAGGCGCGCTTGATTTCCGCTCGACTGATTGATGGGTCGTGGCGTCGGGGAGGGCGGCGCAGTCTAGCCGCTCGCCTGCATTCGACCATCGGTGCATCCACCGCATCCGGGGACCCGGGACATATCGATCCGCCGCTTGCACACAACGACCGATCTCGAGCTTGGTGACTAACCCGCATTTCGCATGCCGCGCGTTGCCAGCGATGGATATGTGACTTACTGGTGCGCCCATGACGAACGCCGAAGCGCCCAGACTCGAAGACACACCGGCCTTGATTCTCGCTGGCGGACTTGGCACGAGACTGCGGGAGGCGGTCCCGGATCGCCCCAAGGGCCTGGCTCCCATCGGCGGGAGGACCTTTCTCGACATCCAACTCGAGCTGCTACGGGAAGCGGGGCTTCGCCGCTTCGTGCTCTGCATCGGCTATCTCGCCGAGCAGATCACGAGCCGGTACGGCGATGGCTCCAGGCTCGGCGTCCGCATCGACTACAGCATCGAGGATCCTGGCGACCTTCGCGGAACGGGGGGTGCGCTCAAGCTGGCGGAGCGCTTCATCGCGCCCTACGGCCTGGTGATGAACGGAGACACCTACTTCGACATCGACTACGCGAGGCTTCTCGAACGCCACGTCCGCGTGCATCGCCCGCGCGGAGCCGTCGCGACGCTGGCCCTGGCCTGCGCTCAGGACGCCGCCCGCTTCGGCAGCATCGAGGTGGTGCCCGAGAGTGGCGACGTTCGCCGATTCCGGGAGAAGGCACCGGAATGCCCGGGTCAGCCCGGGACGGTCAACGGAGGGGTTTACGTGATGGAACGGAGGCTTCTGGATGGGGTTGCCGCCGGAAGGAGCTTCTCGCTGGAACGCGATATATTCCCCGCCGCTCTCGCAGCCGGCCAGATCCTCGCGACCGAGGCCCACTCGGAGCCCTTCTACGACATCGGCACGCCACGCGCCCTCAAGGAGTTCATCGACCGCCATGAGCGAAAGAAGAATCAGCGTCTCATCGAGCCAGGTTCGCGAGATCATCTCGGAGGCCACCTCCAGCATTGACGCGATGGCCCGGGAGCAGGCCCACGCGATCGCGGATATCGCGATGGCGTTGGGCGAGGTCCTGATGTCGGGCGGAACGATCTACTTCTGCGGCAACGGTGGGAGCGCGGCGGACGCGCAGCACGTGGCCGCCGAGTTCGTCGGACGATTCCTCAAGGAGCGCCGGCCGCTGCCCGCCGTGGCCCTGACGACCAACACCTCGACACTCACCGCGATCGGAAACGACTACGGCTACGAGGAGGTCTTCTCCCGACAGGTGACCGCCTGCGCGAGACCCGGCGATGCCGTCGTGGGCATCAGCACCAGCGGCACGTCTCCCAACGTCCTCGAGGCCATGCGCGCCGCGAAGAAGGTCGAAGCGCTCACCGTCGGCTTCACGGGCAGCAAGGGCCGGGTGCTCGAGAGCGAGACGGACCTCTGCCTGCTCGTGCCGACGGATTCCATTCCCCACATCCAGGAGGCGCACATCGTCGCCTGGCATACGATCTGCGGCCTCATCGAGGATGCCTTCGTCGCCTCGACCACCGAGCGCTGACAGGCTCCTGCAGAACCCCTCGGTCCATCGCGAGTCCCGAGGCGTCATGGATGGTTCATGGGGGCGGACAGGGGCTACGAGACGCAAGACTCCATGGGTGGTTCTCGAGCGTTTCGGGTCACACCCCAAGTCGCTCGGAACACCGCGAAACGCCGAAGCCGCATCGATGCGCAGGACATGCCATGGAGGCAGACCCAGCGTCGATTGCGTCTTCACCCTCACGGCAGCCGCCCAGGACCTCGATGGACTCCGCAACCTGCGCCCGGCATGAGCGCGAAGCCCGAGCGGATCGGGGGCGGCGCGGGCGGGGGCACCGCGCGCGGTCGCGCAGGGCCCCACCCGATCCGGCCCTGGCCCCGCAGACGCGCTTGCTCGGCAGCCTGTCAGACGCCCGTCCGGCGCGCCTGGATCTCCGGAGGCACCGATTCCTCAGCCATCGATCCCTCTCCTCGTAGGGTGCGTCCCGCTGGGCCGGCGCTATCGATCAAGGACGTCCGCCGCCACCAGCTCCTCGAGATAGGCACCGTCCCACCAGCTGATCTGCAGCTGCTTGGCACGCCGGAAGTAGAGCTGGATGTCGTACTCGATGGTGAAGCCCACGCCGCCGTAGACCTGCTGGGCCATGGCGGTGGTGTCCCGGAAGGTCTGGCAGGCGAAGAGCTTTGCCATCGGCGCCAGGCGGGCGATGTCCTTGCCGTTGGCGCTCGCCCAGGCGGCCTCGTAGGCGAGGACGGCGCCGCCCGAGATCTGCGTCGACGCATCCGCCAGATAGTGCGAGATGGCCTGGAAGGCGGCGAGGGGCTTGCCGAACTGCTCGCGCTCCTTGGCGAACTCGCAGGTCATGTCGAGCGCCTGCTGTGCGCCGCCGATGGCCTGCGCCGCCAGCACGATGATCCCCTGCAGCATCGTGGCGTTCCACACGCTCCAGCCTCGGCCGGCCGGGCCGATGCGCTGGCTGGCGGGCACCTTCACCCCGTCGAAGACGACCTTGTACTGCGTATCCGAGGCCAGGCTCATCTGCTGCTCGAAGGAGAGCCCGTCAGCGTTCCGGTCGACCAGGAGCAGATCGACGTCGGCCGGCCCCTCGCCGGTCCGGACCGGCACGAGCAGATGCGTAGACGCGGTCGCGAAGGCGACGTGTCTCTTGATCCCGCTGATCACCAGGTCCTGGCCGCTGGGCTCGGCGCAAACCTGGACGCCCCTGGGCCCGTAGCCGTTGTCGGGCTCGAGCCAAGCCGGAGTCAGGATCGCCTCCCCGGCGGCGATCCTCGGAAGCAGGGCCTTCTTCTGATCCTCGCTGCCCCCCTGGAGCAGGGCCGTGGCGCCGAGGATGCAGCTCACGAAGTGCGGGGAGGGCGCGATGGCCCGGCCGAACTCCTCGTAGACGATGGAGGCTTCGAGCATGCTCATGTCCGCGCCGCCGTACTCGGCCGGGATGATCAGTCCAAGCAGGTCGAGCTCGCCCATCTGCTTCCAGAACTCGTCGGAGTAGCCCTTGGGATCGTCCTCCTGCGCGCGCACCACCTCGAGCGAGGCGTACTGGGCGCACATGCCTCGCACCATGTCGCGGAGCATGTCCTGCTCTTCGGTGAAGTCGAGATCCATGATCTTCCTTTCATCGCTCCCCGTGACGGGAGCTTCGCGAATCAGCGACGCTGACCGCCTCTGTGGAGCCTCAGGGCTTCCAATCCTCGCCCCGGCGGGTCCAGGGGTTGTCGTCAACGTCCCTGGGCAGGGCCATGCGCACGCTGCAGTCCGTGACGGTGGTGTCTCCGACGGAGAGATTCACCTCGAGATTCGCCCATCCGCAGCCCGCCTCGTCGGTCTCGATATCCTTGACCCGGCCCTTGAAGACCATCGTGTCTCCGGGATGGACGGAGGCCTTCATCCGGAAGCGGATCCTGCCCATGCGTCCCTTGGGCCCGCTCCAGTCTGTGAGGTACTTCTCGAACCAGGCAGCCTGATTCGGCGTATTCAGGAATATGTCCTTGGTGCCGTTTCGATTGATGGCGAAGTCGCGGTCGTGGTGCATGGGCCGCCAGTCGCGACTCGCCATGGCGCCGAGGATCACTGTCGTGGCGGTCACATCGTAGGAGAAGGTGGGGAGCGGATCGCCCGCGGCGACCTCTCCCAGGGTGAGACTCTCGGGTGCTCTGGCCATGCTCACCCTCCCCGCTTGTAGCCGAAGCCGGTATAGGTCTCGACGCCGACGACCTCGTCGTCCTGATTCTTGTAGACCACGTCGATGTCCCAGAAGCGCCCGGTGCCGAGCTTGGTGGTCTTCGGCCCGCTGATCTGGGTGAGCACCTGGTGGGTCTTGAGCAGGTCGCCGACGCGGACGGGAACACCGAAGGTGATGATGTTGTCGCTCATGACGGCCTCGGGCAGACCGAGCGCCTCTTTCAGATCGAAGTGGACCTGGAGCGGAAGGAGCTGCTCGCCGCGACCGGGCGCCCAGTGGTGGGGCCGGAACCAGACCGAGATCATGCTCGGTGGCGCGATCGGGCCATCCGTGATCGCATCGGCGACCTCGTCGTCCCAGTAGAGCGGGTTGCCCATCTCCACGGACGAGCAGGTGGTCCAGATATAGCCCTTCTCCACCGGGATCTCGCTGACTTCGTGGTACTTCTCCTGGCCGATCCAGCTCTTCACCTCTTCCGGAAGATCGTCGGGTACTTCCGATGCCATCGAGCGTCTCCTCTTCTCCTCAAGAGATCCGGCGCCCTGGCGGGCCGGATCGACCACGCCTCCGGGCTACTCCACTGCGCCCGTATCTCGAAGCGCCGCGATCTCGTCCGATGCGTAGCCCGCCTCCTCGAGGAGGGCGGCACAGTCGGTCTCGCCGAAGGGACGGACGAGGTGCAGCGGCTGATTGCGATCCCCCCCGGCGAGGATGGGGCCCACCTGCTTGAAGCGGCCATGCTCGGGGTGCTCGGCCTCCATGTAGATGCCGCGCGCCTGCCAGTGCGGATCGTCCTGGAGCTCGGGAATCGACTTCACCGGCGCGACGCAGGTGTTGCCCGGCCCGAGCTCGGCCGCCCAATCGTCGCGATCGCGCTTCGCGAAGGCGGCGCTGAAGGCCTCGCGGATCTCGTCCTGCTTGGCGTCGTCCATCTGGTGATCGACGTATTGCTCGCAGCCCAGCGCCTTGCAGAGATTCGCGTAGAAGTGCGGCTCGATGGCGCCGACCGAGAGCCAGCGACCGTCTCGCGCGCGATAGAGGTCGTAGCAGGCATAGCGGCCCGTCAGCAGCGTCTGCCGGGGTCCGGCGATCTCGCCCGTGGCCGTGTACTGGTCCATCGAGAGGGACATCAGAGAGAGCACGCCCTCGGCGGCGGAGACGTCGAGATAGGCCCCCTCTCCGCCGACGCTCCGTCGCACCAACGCCGCGAGCACCGAGAGCACCGCGTGCATGCCCCCCCCCGCGCTGTCGGCCACGGTCGCTCCGGGGATCGGAGGCCCCCCGTCGCCGCGCGGCTCCGAGCAGGCGAGGAAGCCGGAGAGCGCGAGGTAGTTGATGTCGTGACCGGCCCAGCTGGCGTAGGGCCCGTCCTGCCCGTATCCGCTGGTGCTGCAGTAGACGACGCCCGGATTGACCGATTTCACGTCCTCGTAGCCGATGCCGAGGCGCGCCACGACGCCCGGGCGATAGCTCTCCACGATCACGTCCGCCGTCTCGGCCAGCTTCAGGAAGACCGCCCTGCCCGCCTCCGCCTTGAGGTCGATCTGGATTCGCTCCAGGCCGCGCCCCGCGCCGTAGGTGTGGAAGGGAGGCTGGATCTGCACCGCACCCTTCCTCGCCGTCGGTCCGACCTTGATCACGCGCGCGCCGTAGTCGGCGAGCATGCGCGTGGCCCGGGAAGCCGGACCGACGCTGGAGAGATCGAGCACGACGAAGCCGTCGAGCATCGCCGGACGAGGGGTCCGAGGGGAAGGAGACGTCGCCATCAGAAGTTCTTGGGCAGGCCGAGACCCCGGCGCGCGATGATGTTCTTCTGGATCTCG
>CAZQMY010000146.1:0-1761 GCA_964594405.1 uncultured Spirochaetaceae bacterium
GGGCTTCTTCGTCTGGTTCGCGCTCGGCGACGGCCCCCCGGCGGGCAAGCCGCCGCTCGAAGAGTGGGAGCCGCGAAGCGACGACCTCTGGCACCACATCGGAACGGTGCTGCGTCTGCCGGCGGGCTGGATGCAGGCGAGCATCATCATCTGCGCCTACGTGGGGTTCAAGGGCTTCGACAATCAATCCCTCTTTGCGGTCCAGGCCTGGGGGCTGGGCGAGGTCGAGGCGGCCCAGGTGGTGACCATCGCCTCCTGGGCGCGGCCCGTTGCCGCGCTGGGCGCGGGGCTGCTCGCCGACCGCTTCAGCGTGACGCGGATGACCATCATCTCCTTTGCCCTGCTGCTCGCATCGAACCTCTACTTCGCCATCGCGCCCCCCGTCCAAGGCGCCTGGTCGCTGCTCCTCTTCAACACGCTGGTGGGCGCAACGGCGATGTTCGCCCTGCGCGGCCTCTACTTCGCGCTCTTCGAGGAGGCGAAGGTACCGGATGCAGTGACGGGCACCGCGGTGGGCTTCGTCTCGGTGGTCGGATACACGCCGGACATCTTCGTGACCTACGTGGCGGGGGTGCTGATCGATGCCTCGCCCGGCGCGGCCGGACATCAGGACTTCTTCTGGTTCCTCTCGGCCTTTGCGGCGACGGGTCTGATCACGACCGTGGCCCTGTCGCGCCACCTGCACGGAGGCGACGCTCGCGAGGATCGCCCCGACTCACCCCCTGCGTAGGATGCGCTCCGAGGCCTCGAGGGCGACCTGCGCCGATCCGTAGACGCCCATCACCTTCGCCGAGCGCGTGCGCTCGCCGATCATGTAGAGGCCATCGATCCCCTCGGCCTCGATGTCGACGAGGCTGTTGCCCACATAGCCCGGCGTCTCCATCAGCGTCGCGGGTCCGAATGATCGCAGCCGCCACTTCGCCTTCTCGACGATGCCGGGGAAGAGGGCCGTGATATCGCCTTCCCAATCGCGGAAGAGCTTCTCGAGGGCGGCCCGGTGGCTCGCCTCGCGCATCTGGAAGACGTTGGGCTTCTCCCACCAGCCCATCTGGATCCAGAACGTCACCTCGTACTCGCTGCCGTCGTCGCCGTAGTCGAGGTCGCTGGCGCACCAGGGCCGGCCCGTGACCGGACCCTCCTGCGTCCATCGCGGACCCGTGTGATCCCAGAGCTCGCGATCTCCATGACCGTAGGTGAGCGTCGCGAGGTTGAGCGTCTTGCGATGCAGATGGCGGAGGCGGTCCGCATACCAGGGCGGGAGGTCGTCCTCGTTCAGGATGCTGAAGATGTCCCAGATCGCCACGGCACTCACGACGACCGGGGCCGAGATGCGCTCGGTCTCCACCAGCTCCGTGGGGACGCGCCGCGCACCGATCTCGACGTCCACGCCCTTCACGACGCCGCGCTCGATGACGATGCGCGAGACCGCCGCATTGGATCGGATCTCGCCGCCGTTCTCCCGGATGGACTCGACGAGCGGGCCCGCGATGGCGCCGCTGCCGCCCTTCACCCAATAGGACATGGACGGGAAGCGCCCCAGCGTGTCGTACTGCTTCTTGCAGCTGTAGAAGAGGGAGCCCGCCGAGTAGTCGGTGGGGACGGCGAGGGTGCCGCCGAAGAGCCAGCCGAGGTAGCGGAAGAAGTCGATCACGCCCGGGTCGTCGGTGCGCTGGGCGACGAAGGCCTCGATGGAGACGTCGTTGATCGCCTCGATCTCTTCGTAGCTCCACTCGGTGGTGGTGTTCATGTAGACCTTCGCGA
>CAZQMY010000146.1:1861-12784 GCA_964594405.1 uncultured Spirochaetaceae bacterium
CCTTCGCGAGCAGCGCGCCGAGGTTCAGCCCGCCCATACCTCCGCCCACGATGATCACGTCGTAGCTGCTGGCGCCCATGGTTCGTTCCCCGTGTCCTTCCATCGGTCCCGTGTCCGTCGTCCGTCGCGCTTTCCGGCTCAGCCGACCCGCGGAGGCCTCTGCGTCGGCCGAGTGGTATCGATGTTTACAGATCATGTCAAACTAGTAAACTCACGGGGCGATGACCGACGAGTTGGCAGGGGATCGGGGTGAGGCGGCGAAGGCCGGGCGGGTCCGCACGCGCGAGCTGATCCTGGAGGCCGCAGAGGCGCTCTTCGGCGAGCGGGGCTTCAAGAAGACCACCCTGGAGGACGTCGCGCAGGCCGCGGACGTGTCGCGCCAGCTCGTCCATCGCTATTTCGGCGACAAGCGGGAGCTCTTCGCGCGCGTGATCGACCGCGTGCTGCGCGAGTGGAACGAGGTGCTCGCCGCCGAGGCCGCGCGGCCCGGCCGCAACACCGACGAGCGCATCCGGGGCGTGCTCGTCTCCTGTCTCGACTTCGCGCGAAGCCGCGGCGTCCTGCGAGGCCTGCTGCTGCGCGACGCGCGACTCGTACGCTCGCTCTTCGGGGACGTCGTCGACGAGGGCCGCGCGCTCCTCCCGGATCTGCTCGAGGGCGTGCTGCGACACGGCCTCGAGCGGGGAGACGTGCGAGGAGACCTCGATCCGCGCGATATGGCGCACGTGGTCTCGGAGGTCTTCGTGGCCTACACGCTGCTCGTCCTCTCGGGGGAGAGCGCCGCCCCCGGCGAGCGCCGGGTCGAGGCGGTGATCGAGACGCTCCTCCACGGCGTGATCGCCTCCAGCGGTCGCTGATCCGCCGGGTGAGGCGTGGACCTGATTCGCGCGTCATATCGCGCGCGCCCGCTGATCTGTTCCGCGTCCGCTCCGCGTTTCTCACGCAGCACCCGCGCGTTCGAGCGGCAATCCGACCATCGTCGACGTGGAGGGGGTTCCGGGAGCCCCCCCTCCATCGGCACCATCTGCGCGAGGCGGGCACCGACCCGCTCACCCCGATCTCGCCCACCTCGCTCGGGTCGTGCGCGTCGAAGAGACGCATCCTTCTCGCGCACCGGGTGCGGGAATCGGGGCGCGAGCTGGTTCGATCGTCGAATTCCTGACACTTGTGTGACACGGCTTTTTTTCTGCACACCTGCCCGTCGTTTTGCTCTAAGATGCTGCCATCTAGCCCTGGGAAGGAGCTGTCCATGCTGCGCACCCGTTCTCTCGTTCTCGCGATCTCTGCGCTGATGCTGATGTTGTCGACTCCCGCGTCGGCCTTGACCATCGACTTCGAAGGTCAGGCCAACGGAGAGTCCGGCGGCGTCGGCATCGCCAACGGATTCAACTACAACGTCGGTGGCATCAACGTTCACGCCTACGCCGACGTTCCGCCCCCCGGCAACCATCTGGGTCTCGCGATCTTCGACTCGCGCAATCCCGGGCCCAACTCGGCTGGCGCGGATCCGGATCTGCTGACCGACCCGCTCGCGGGTACGGGCAACATCCTGATCCTCCAGAACAACAACTTCGCAGCGAAGACCGGCAACGTCTTCGACACGCCGAACGACGACGAGCAGGGCGGCCAGTTCTTCTTCGACTTCAGCACCGGCGTCGAGCTGCTGAGCATCGGCCTGATCGACGTGAACCAGGGCGGCATGATGTCGGTCATCCTGCGCGACTCCGGGATCGGCACCCGGACCTTCATGGTGCCCGATGGCTGGAACGGCGACGTCGACCAGAATCCGAGCGTCGGGTACCAGGACCTCGACCTGACCGACATCGTCAACAACCAGATCGGCATCGGGAACGGCCTGCCGGCTACCGGCTCCGATGCGAACGGCTTCAACCCGCTCGATGTGGTGCAGCTCGAGATCACCTTCGACGGCTCGGCCGCAGTGGACAACCTGACCTTCATCCCCGAGCCCGGCACGGCGCTGCTGCTGGGTGCGGGGCTCGCCGGTCTGGGGCTGCGCGGACGACGCGCCTAGGGCCAGCCCAGAGCGAGTTCGAATCAAGAGGGCGCGGCGGACCATCGATCCGTCGCGCCCTCTCGCCTTCTGGGCGGTGTATTGGTCGGGGTGTTGGACGGCGCGCTCGAAGCGCGCCAGCGGCGGCTTGCGGCGGACGCGGCGCAATCTACGCTCACAGCCCATGTCTGCCCGCCATCGCTCCACCGTGAGCCGCTCGAAGACGCTCCTGCGCCTGGCCATGATGAGCGTGGCCTGTCTCGCGACCGGATGCTCCGTCGAGACGACGACGGACGAGGCTCTCGAGCAGACGTTCGATCTGCAGCTCGACGCCCGTCTCGTAGATCGCCTGCACCCGGGACTCGAGGTGGCCTTCCTTCCAGCGGCCACGCTCCAGAAGGACCGGCGGCTCGTCCTGCGCGCTGCGCCGGCCAGGGACTGGATGCCGGTCGAGGTCGTTCGCGCCTTCGAGAGCGACCGACCGCTCGTCGTGCGATTGCCCGACGAGCTGGTGGATCGCGGCGGTCTGGCCGTGCGCGCGCGCGCCGACGGCCACGACCGTCGAGGTGACGGGCCGACCATCGTCGCTCTTCGGGTGCTCGCCCGGCGTGACGCGGGGCGCGTCCTCGTGGTCGAGGTGCCCGAGTCGCTCGACGGCCGTGCCGGCATCCTGCAGGCGCGCGTGGAGACACCCCGCGCGTCGCCGAGCGAGGCGATCGGGATCGCAGGCATCGGATGGCGCGAAGGGGCGCGACTGCGCTTCGCGATCGGGGCCGAGGCGCCTGGATCCGCCATCGACTATCGCATCGAGTCGTGCAGCCCGGCGGGCTGCAGCGAGGTCCATGCCGAGCAGCACGCACCGGACGGCCAGTGGCACGATCGCGTCGTTCGCCTCGAGGGGCCTGCCGATCAGCGGACCCTGCGCTTCGTCACGCGCGCGGCCGCGGGCACGTCCGGTGGCCAGGGCCTCTGGGCGAACCCGTCCATCTGGTCGCCGGCGGCTCGGGAGGACGAAGCGCGCGCGGATGTCCGACCGCGCAACCTGATCCTCGTCTCCCTGGACACGCTGGGCGCGCGGCACATGAGCGCATACGGGCACGTACACGAGACCACCCCCTTCCTCGAAGCGTACTTCTCGGAGCACGGCGTCCTGGTCGAGCGCTTCATCGCCTCCGAGGTCCATACCGGCCCGTCGCATATGTCGCTCTTCACGTCGCTGCCCCCCAGCGCCCACGGCGTCGTCTCCAATGCGCTGATGCGCCTGCCGTACACGGTCGACACGCTCGCCTCGAACCTCCGGGAGAGCGGCCGGCTGACCGGCGCGGTCACCGAGAACGTCGCGCTCTACCTGGGCGGCGGCTTCGGCCGCGGCTTCGACGAGTACCGGGAGCTGACGCCGCAGCTCGAGGATCACGACATCCGCAAGACCCTCGCGGCCGCGCGTTCATGGCTCGAGCGCAACGACGAGCACCCCTTCTTCCTCTTCGTCCACACCTACGAGACGCACTGGACCTACGAGCCGCCGCCCGAGTACCGCGACCACTTCGAGGCGACCGCGCCGCCCCGCCATCCGCAGCTCGAGGCCGAGTTCTCGCCCAGGCGCTACGACCAGGAGATCCGATTCGTCGACGATCGGATGCGCGCCTTCTTCGACTTCCTGGGTGAGCGGGATCTGCTGGACGACACGCTGGTGGTCGTGACCAGCGACCACGGCGAGGCCTTCCTGGAGCACGGGCAGCTCGGTCATGGCGCCCAGGTGCACGGTGAGGTCACCGAGATTCCGCTCCTGCTGGCCGGGCCGGGGATTCCGGCCGCGCGGCGCATCCGCTCGACCCTCGCCCAGATCGACCTCGCGCCCACGCTGCTCGAGCTGCTCGGCGCGCGCCCCCTGCGCGATGCGCAGGGGCGGAGCTTCGCGGACTGGCTGAGGGCGGCCGAGTCCGACGATCCACGTGCTGCCTTCAGCGAAGCCTGGTTCGGAACGGGGCGGGTGATCTCGAACCGGGGGGTGGTGGGGCGCGTCCCGCACGACGGTCCGAGCTATGCCATCGAGGTCGGCGGCGAGAAGGTGATCCGTCTCCGCTCGCCGGAGGGCTTTCACTATCAGCACTTCCTCATCGATGAGGATCCCGGGGAGCTGCGCGATCTGAGTGAGCGCTCGCTGTCCTCCTTTCCGGCGCTTCGCGAGCAGCTCGATCGCTACGTCGCCGAGAGCGAGCGCACCCTCCACGCGCTGAGGGCGCGCGAGCGCAGCGCCGTCGAAGGGAGCGGCACGGGCGACGTGCCTGCCCTCGATCGCCAGCGGCTCGAGGGACTGCGCGCGCTCGGCTACATCGAAGACGACGAGGCGGCGCCGTAGCGCGCGTTGCCTCGTGGCTCGAGCTGGTACGCTCTGACGATGAAGGTGGATCGGGACGAGAGCATGGGCGCCGGCGCGCACGCCACGCCCAGGCTCACGTTCACCCGCGCCGATGTCGTGGCCCTGCTCGTCCTGCTCCTCGCGCTCTGCTGGGCCTATCGCAGCATGGGCGGCGTGGACTGGCGCGACCACGCCCCGATCCTCTTCACCGCCGCGGAGAGTGGCGTGGCCGTCGGTGGTTTCGCGGCGGAGGTCGATCAGCGCTTCGTCATCTGGCTGATCGCTCGCGGTGCGCGGACCTGGAGCGAGGCGCCATCGCGGCTTTTCCAGGGTGAGACGTGCCATCCGACACCGAGGAGTCTCACCCTGGGCGAGCCGGCGTTCACGCTCTCGCTGCTGGGGGCGCCGCTCTGGCTCGTCTCGGGCGATCCCATCGTCACCTACGACGGCGTCGTTGTGCTCAGCACGCTGCTCTCGGCCCTCGCCATGTACTGGCTCGTCCGTGACTGGACGCGTTCGCCGCCGGCCGCCCTCTCGGCGGCGCTGCTCTACGCCTTCCATCCGCTCAAGGTCTCCGACCCGGTCCATCTCTACATCCCGGACATGACGTGGCTGCTGCTCGCGCTCTCGTTCTTCCAGAGGTGGCTCGAGCGCGGGCGGTGGCGCGACGTGGTCGGGCTCGGGCTCGCCGCGGCGGGTCAGATCGGGGGCAGCCTCTATCCGCTGATCGCCTCCGCGGCCATCGGCAGCTGCTTCGCGGGCTTCGCGGTCTTCAGGCTGGGCGTGAGGCGCACTCGCGTCCTGCAGTGGCTGGCGCTCGCCGGCTGGGTTGGGGTGACGCTCGCTCTCGTCTTCGGGCCCTATCTCGCGCAGATGGAGGCGGGGGGGCTGCGCGAGATGCCTCTTCAGGTGCATCTGCCCTGGCGGATGGTCTTCGGATTCGAAGCGCCGGCCTATGGCTGGGGGCTCCTCCTGCTCGCCGCCACCGCTGCGTTCCCGCGTCGCGAAGGGGCGACGGGCTTCGACCCGCGCCCGGCGCTGGGGCTCGGGCTCGTCTTCACGCTCCTGCTTGCGACCGGTGGCAATCAGGTCGAGCAGGTGGAGGCGATCGGCCGGGGCGAGGCGCCGCCGGTGGCGCTCCCGAACCTGTTCGCCGCCCTCGCCAGTGTCCTCCCCGGCCTGTCGGCGGTCCGGGCACCCGCCGCGATCGGCCATGGCGGGTATCTCGTGCTGGCGGCGCTGGCGGGGCTGGGTCTCGCGGAGCTGCTGCGCCGCGTCCCGGACGAGCTTCGGCGCGTCGTATCGTCGGCCAGCGTGGCGCTCGCCTTCGTGATCGCGCTGCGCCCCTTCCTCCCCGATGCGCCCGCGCTCGGCAGCTGGCCGATGCGACCGCCCGAGCAGGCCCTCGCGCTCCACGAGGCGCTGCTCGCGAGTGGCAACGATGGACCGATCCTCGAGCTTCCCGGTGCGCCGCGGCCCCATCCCCGGTATGGCCTCTCGATCCTGCTCTCCGCCTACCACCACCGGCCCACGTCCGCCTGTCACAACTCGTTCATTCCTGCGGAGACGAGAGAGGCGGAGGCGGTGGCGCGTGCCATTCCGGACGAGGACGCCGTGCGCCGGGCCCGGGCCATGGGCTTCACGACGGTCGTCCTCTTTCACGACGTGCCGCGCTTCGATACCGGGCCCCTTCGGGCGCGGCTGCAGGCAGCCAGTCGTGGAAGGGACGCCAGCCTTCGCCTGCTGCGTCGAAACGCGTTCATGAGCGCCTACGAGATCGGCCCTGGCGATGGCGACTGAGCAGAGCCTCCAGTCGAGGGCCCGGTTGCCTCATGCGCCTGCACTGGACGGCCTCCGCGGTGTACTCGTGATATTCATCCTCTTCTTCCACGGAGGCTTCGAGTGGGCGAGTGGCGGCTTCCTCTCGGTCTCGGCGTTCTTCGTCCTCTCCGGATATCTGATCACGTCCCTGCTCCTGGTGGAGTTCGACGGCCACGGGCGGATCTCGCTCGCCCGCTTCTGGGAGCGCCGCTTCCGTCGCCTGCTTCCGACGGCCCTGATGGGCATCGCGCTGGCGACGGCCTACTCCCACTTCGAAGGCGATGCGGGGCAGCTCGCACGACTGAGGGCCGACGGCCTGTCGGCGCTGGGCTACGTAGCCAACTGGCGCTTCTTCCTCAGCGGGCTCAACTACGAGGACGTCTTCGCGCGGCCTTCCCCGCTCCAGCACTACTGGAGCCTGTCCATCGAAGAGCAGTTCTATCTGCTCTTTCCGGCCTTCCTGGGCTCCGCCCTGGTCCGCACGGGCGGGCGTCGGTGTGCGCTGATCGTCGGGATGGCCGGCCTCGGGTTCGGGAGCTCGCTGCTCATGGCCGGGCTCTTCGTCCCCGAGCTGCCGACGGCGCGCGTCTACTATGGGAGTGACACGCGCTTTGCCGAGCTGGCGATCGGCGTCCTGCTGGCGCTGGGCTTCACGCGCGGCGGTCGGACGCGGATCGGTGGCGGCACGGCGCTCCAGATCGCGGCCTTCGCCGCGACCCCGCCGATCCTGGCGTTCTGGCATTTGGCTTCCGTCGGCACGCCCGCGCTCTACCGCGGCGGATTCGCCCTCCATGCGCTGCTCTGCAGCGTGGTGATCGCCGCCTCGGTCGAAGAGGGGCCCTACTCGCGGATGCTCTCCTGGCGGCCGCTGCAGCTCCTCGGGCGCATCTCGTATGGCACCTACGTCTATCACTGGCCGATCTTCCTCTGGCTCGACTCGACGTTCACGTCTCTGGGCGTGGCGCCGCTCTTCATGCTGCAGGCATCCGCCTCGCTGGGCGTGGCGCTGGTCCTGCATTCCCTGGTCGAAGAGCCGATCCGTCGCGGCCGCGCTCTACCCGGGCATCGGGCCTGGGTCGGTGCCCTTACGGCCTTCGCTGCGGTGGCGGGCGCCTTGCTCTACGTGACGCACGATCCTCCCGAGCCCTGGTTCTTCGAGAGCAGGCTCAACCGGACGGCCGCCATGCCGGAGGTGCCCGATGACGGATCGGGACCGCCCCGCATCCTGATCGTCGGCGACTCGCTGGCGAAGAGCCTGGGCGTCGGTCTCGCGCGCCGAGCGGAGGCGCACGGCATGAGCGCATGGAACATCGCCGTCATGGGGTGCGGGATCGCGCGCCGCGGCGAGCGGGTCTTCGTGCAGGGGTCTCCCGCCGGTCGCGATCTGTGCATGTCGTGGGCCGATTGGTGGCCGGTACAGCGCGACCGCTTCAAGCCCGACTACGCGGTGATCATCGGGGGGCCAAGGGACCTCGTGACCCGTCGACTCCCCGAGTGGTCGGAGTTTCGCAACCTCGGCGATCCGATCTTCGATGATTGGCTCGTGAGCGAGTACGTCGAGGCGGTGGATGTCCTCTCTGCGCGCGGGGCTCACGTGCTCTGGCTCTCCAATCCCTGCGTATCGCCCATGCGGGAGAGCATGAGTCTGCCGGCCGAGGCCTTCAGCCCGGAGAAGACGCGCTATGTCAACGAGCGCATCGTCCCGCGCATCCTCGACGCCCGGCCGGCGAAGGTGACCTTCCTCGATCTCTACTCGCAGGTCTGCGAGGATGGCCGACCGATCCAGGACATGGGAGGGAGGGAGAGGCTGCGGCCGGACGGCCTGCACTTCTCGATTCCCGGCGCCAGTCGCGTCGCCGATTGGCTGCTCGACGAGATCGAGGCGTTGCCCGGGCCGGAGCGTCTCGGGCGTCGAGCCGGCGCGTCGCCGTAGAGGGCCCGCCCCGCCGAACTCGAGGCGGGCCCGTCACGCCGTCCGATGTCGCCTCAGCCCTTCAGCGGATGCACCCGGACGGGCAGCTCGGCGAAGCCCTTCACGAAGGAGGAGCGCACGCGGACGGGCTCGCCCACGACCTCCACGAACTCGAAGCGCTTCATGATCTCCTCCCAGAGCACGCGGAGCTGCATCTCCGCGAGCCGGCTGCCCATGCAGAAGTGCACGCCCCAGCCGAAGGAGAGGTGGTTCTTCGAGTTCGGCCGATCGATGAGGAACTCGTCCGCGCGCGGAATCGCCGACTCGTCGCGATTGCCGGAGACGTACCACATGACGACCTTGTCACCCTGCTTGATCTGCTTGCCCCCGAGCTCGGTGTCCTGCGTGGCCGTTCGGCGCATGTAGGCCAGCGGCGTCTGCCAGCGGATGATCTCGTTGACCATGTTGGGAATCAGGCTCGGATCCTTGCGGAGCTTCGCGTACTCGTCCGGGTTCTCGTTCAGGGCGAGGACGCCGCCGGAGATCGAGTTGCGGGTCGTGTCGTTGCCGCCCACGATGAGCAGGATCAACGTGCCGAGGTAGTCGAGGGGGTTGGTGTCGGGTGCGAGATCCCGCGTGGCCTCGGAGTTCGCGAGCGCCGAGACGAAGTCCAGCTCGCCCTCGGCCGGGCGGTTCGCCCGCTTCCTCCAGAGGTCGGCGAAGTACTCCAGGCACTCCATCAGATCGTTCTGGCGGTCCTCGATGGACTTGCCGACGTCCGCGAGCTGCTCCTCGCTCATGGTCGCGACGTCGGACCAGTAGGTGAGCTTGTGCCGGTCTTCCCAGGGAAAGTCGAACATCGTGGCGAGCATGCCTGTGGTGAGCTCGATCGAGACCTTCTCGACCCAGTTGAAGGTCTCTCCCACCGGCAGGCCGTCGAGGATCTGGCCTACGCGCTCACGGATCAGGGGCTCGAGGCGCTTCAGGTTGCGCGGCGAGGCCACCGGCTGGACCGTCTTGCGGTGGGCGTCGTGCTTGGCGCCGTCCATGGTGATGAAGCCCGCGGTCAGCGGAAACTCCGGATCCGGATTCGGGATCACGATGGTCGGCTCCGAAGAGAAGATCTCCGGGTGCTTCTCTACGTAGACGATGTCGTCGAACGTCGTGACCGACCAGTAGGGTCCGTCGAAGGCCTCTCGACAGTAGTGGACCGGATCTTCCTTGCGCAGCCGCTCGAAGTAGCCCCAGAGCGTGTCGGTCTCGAAGAGGGCCGCGTCGCTGACGTCGATGTCTGCCAGGGGAATCGAGTAGGGATCCTTGCCGGCCTGCTCATGCTTGGGGAACTGGCTCATGGAGATGGCTTCGCTCATGGTCTGGGGCCTTTCGAATCGGTCCAAAGGGTGGGCGGAGAAACAGGCTACCGCGCCTCGCTTCGGATCCGAAACCTGACTCGGAGTTCTCTTCAGGCCAGAGCCCGGCGACCGCGCCGGCTGCGATGCAGTGCCAGCAGAATGGCGACACCACCGGCGAGCGAGGCCAGAGTGCCCGGCTCCGGCACCCCGGTGATCGTGACGCTGACCGTCTGGCCGCCGCTGAAGCTCACGTCCAGGGCGGCCGTCGCCGAAGGCGCGGCGCCGATGTACTCGACCACGACGTCGCGCGTCCCGCCGATCGGCAGGAGCCAGGGATCGACGATGGGGTTGGTGATCGAGAAGGACGACGCGTCGACTCCGCTGATGGCGATGGAGGCGATGTAGATGCCCTCATTCCCTGCGGTGTGTGCGAGCTGGATCGACTCCGGCGCGCCGAGGTCGATGCTGACGGAGGCCGGTACCGAGAGGCTGCCGGCGATGCTCGGGGCGCCCGAGGGGTCGTCGACCGGATAGACCTCCATGTTCTTCTGGTTGCCCCCGCCCTGATTGGGCGAGCCCGACGCGATGTAGATGCCCCCGCCCGAGCGGATGGCCTGGGTGCCATGTCGGCTGAAGTTCATCGAAGGCAGCTCGCGCCAGACGTCACCGAGGGGGTCGTAGGCGTCGACCCGCGGATAGGCGCTGCCCCCGCCTTCGCCGCCCATGATCACGATCTCGCCGTCCAGCTCGGCCACCGCCGAGGCCGCGCGCGGGAAGGGGAAGTCGCTCGCGGCGGGGAGCGTCGACCAGCTGCCCAGGGCGAAGTCGTAGACGTCCACCTGCGCAATGAGGGGCGCGAAGGTGCCGCCGCTGCCGCCCGTCTGGCGACCGCCGATGGCGAAGAGCTGGTCGCCCATCACGATGGCGTGGAAGTGGTCGCGGGCGATGGGCGCGTCCGGGAGCTGCGTCCAGGCGCCGGTCTGCGGATCGAACTCGTCGAGCCAGGGCACGAAGCCCCCGCTGTGGCCCATGGTGTTGCCGCCCACCATGTAGAACTTCCCGCCGTACTCGACCAGCCCGGAGCCGCCGCGCCTTCGCGCCACGGGAATGTCGGGCCCCTGCATCCAGACGTCTCTGGCCGGATCGTAGATCGCGATGTAGTCCGCGGGCAGCTCGTTGGGGAAGTCGTTTGTCTGGAACGCCCCGATCACCCAGACCAGCCCCTGGTACTCGATGGCCTGGAAGTGGTTGAACTCGACCGGAGGCGAGGCGCTCACGGTCCATGTGTCGGTTGTGTAGTCGTAGGTATCGAGCTTCTGCGCGTCCTCCCGACCCCCGAAGAGGAAGAACTTGTCGCCGGCCTGCACGAAGGAGCATTCGTGGCGGCCCGTGTAGCTCTCGTCCTCATCCAGCGAGATCCAGACCGGCGCGTTCGGGTCGACCACCTGCCAGGTGAAGTTCACCGTCA
>CAZQMY010000147.1:0-9915 GCA_964594405.1 uncultured Spirochaetaceae bacterium
GACCACCGGCATCGGCGCCGTGCTCCACACGGCGAAGGTCGAGCCCGGCGCGTCGGTCGCGGTCTTCGGTCTCGGCGGGATCGGGCTCTCGGTGATTCAGGGCGCGGTGATGGCGGGCGCGGATCGGATCATCGCCGTCGACACGAATCCGAAGAAGTTCGAGCTCGCGCTGCAGCTCGGGGCCACGGAGACCTGCGACCCCGCCGAGGTGGGGGATGTCGAGGCCGCGATCATCGAGATGACCGATGGCGGCGTCGACTACTCGTTCGAGTGCATCGGCAATACCGAAGTGATGGCCACCGCCCTTCGCTGTACCCACAAGGGGTGGGGCGAGTCGATCATCATCGGGGTCGCGGGCGCGGGCAAGGAGATCCATGCGCGACCCTTCCTGCTCGTCACCGGCCGCAGCTGGCGCGGCACGGCCTTCGGCGGGACGAAGGGGCGGACGCAGCTGCCCGGCTTCGTCGATCGCTACATGAACGGCCGCATCAAGCTCGATGAGATGGTCAGCCGGAAGATGCCGCTCGAGCAGATCAACGAGGCCTTCGAGCTGATGCATCGGGGCGAGGTGATCCGCAGCGTCATCGAGCTCTGATCCCTGCGCACGACCTCCGAATGGACACTCCCGGCGCAGCGCCGGCTCGGGATCGGACGAGCGCTCCCCGCGAAGGCGACCGTCTCGCTTGCACGCTTCGTCCGCGCATGCGATCCGGAGAGTGGAAGGTGGAGGTGGGGAGCGGGATGTCGGCCGCATGCGAGGTGGGTGACCCGGGTTCGTGGAGTGAGTCCGCTGGCTTCGTTGCGGGGCAGAGCCCGGCGATGCAGGCGCTCGTGGCCGAGCTCGAGCAGCTCGCCCGAAGCAGCTGCACGGTTCTGCTCCAGGGCGAGACGGGCACGGGCAAGGGCCTGGTGGCGCGCATGCTCCACGCGCGATCACCGCGCCGCACCGAGCCCTTCGTCCACGTGGATTGCGCGTCGCTCGCCTCGGGCCTGATCGAGAGCGCGCTCTTCGGTCACGAGCGCGGCGCCTTCACGGGCGCCAGCCGTGAGCACCGCGGCTTCTTCGAGCGCGTGCGCGGCGGCACGCTCCTGCTCGACGAGATCGGCGAGCTGCCTCCCGATCAGCAGGCGAAGCTGCTGCGTGTGCTCGAGGATCGCCGCTTCGAGCGCGTCGGCGGCGAGCGCACGCTCTGCTTTCGCGGCCGGGTGGTGGCGGCGACGCACTGCGACCTGCGAGAGGCGTCATGCGAAGGTCGCTTCCGCACCGATCTGTACTATCGCCTCGCGGTGGCGCCTCTGTGCGTCCCGCCTCTGCGCGAACGCAGCGCGGACATCCCGGCCCTGCTCGCTGCCGGGCGGGCGCGGCTGCTGGCGCGGGGCGAGCTCGAGGTGCCGGACTTCGACCCGCGCGCCCTCGCCCGCCTTCGCGGTCATGCCTGGCCGGGGAATGTGCGCGAGCTACTGAACCTCCAGGAGCGACTCACCGTCACGGGGGGTGGCGCGCGGGTCTCCCTCGAGCGGCTCGATGCGGTACTCGGTTCCGGACCGGCGAGGGACCGCGTCTCGCCGCTCCTGGTTGCGGCGTCGCAGCCCGCGCGCCCGGACTCGCTCGCTGTGCTGCTGGGCGAATGCGGCGGCAACCTCACCGCGGCAGCGCGCCGCGCCGGGCTCGCGCGCAGCACGTTTCGCTATCGGCTGGCGCGCGAGCGTGCGCGTCTGGAGGCGGACCAGCTCGAGCTGCCGGGGCTGGACGCATGAGCGGGTGCGGCCGATCGCCGCGAATCGCTCGGCGCCTGGAGGGCGGCGCTCAGAGGAAGGCCACCACCACCAGGCGAGCCGCGATCAGGGTGAGGACGCTCTTGTAGAGCACGATGAAGTGCGACTCACTCACGCGATGCAGCAGGTGGCTGCCCGCCCAGGTCCCGATGACCACCATGGGGATCATGGTGGCCAGCGTCAGCCAGTGCGCAGCGAATGCGAAGCCCGCCACTCCGAAGACCAGCAGCTTGGCGAGGTGGCCGAGGGTCTGACAGGCCGCCTTGGTTCCGATCAGCGTGAAGCGATCCAGGCCCAGACCCAGGAAGAAAGGAGCGATCAAGGGCCCGGTGGCGCCGATGGCGATGTTCACCACGCCGACCACGCCCCCGAGCACGACGAAGCGCCGGCTCGGGTCGCTGCCCTCCGGATGGGTGCCGAGGAGGAGCGCCTTCGGAGACCAGGTCGCGAGCAGCACGAAGACGCCGATCATCGCCTTCGTGACGTCCGGGGGCAGCTGTCGGGCGAGGAGCAGGCCGAGGTAGCCCATGGGCAGGAGCAGCGCTCCGTAGCGGGCGACGATGTCCCAGCGCAGATGGGCGCGCTGGATCACGGCCCTCGAGCTGTTGGAGACCAGCTGGATCGCGCCGTGGATCGGGATCACCACCAGCGGGTCGAGGAAGAGTAGCATCACCGCGAGCAGCGTGATTCCGCCGGCCATGCCCACCACGGCCGAGAGCACCGAGGGCGCGAAGGCCGCCGCGCACAGGATGGCCAGCGCCTCCGGGCTCGGGTCAGTGGGCGTCGGCAGGGCTCCGAGGATGTCGCCGGGATCGTCGATGCGCGGCTCCGGGTCGATGCCATGCCCCGCTTCTCTCCACCGGGCGGCCTCTTCTCTTCCCGGGCGGGCCTCTTGCCGGAGGGCGGATGCGGGAAGCGGCGGGATGACCGGCCAGGGCGTGATCCGTGATTGATTCGCGTTACCCTACAGAGATGGACAATATTGATCAAGCTTCAATCAATGATCAACAACCGGATTACCTCTCGGCCCGGGAGGCCGCGACCTTCCTCGGCGTGAAGCTGGCCACGCTCTACGCCTACACGAGTCGGGACCTGGTCGAGAGCATCCCCGGGCCGAGCGGACGCGCTCGGCTCTACCGGCGTCGCGATCTCGAGCGGCTCCGGGCCCGTCGTGATGCACGAGCGGGCCACGGCCCGGTCGCCGCGGCGGCGCTGCGATTCGGCGAACCTGTTCTCGATTCTTCGATCACCGCGATCTCGTGGGAGAAGGGCCCGCTCTACCGCGGTGAGAGCGCGCTCGCGCTGGCGGCCTCGGACCGGCCCTTCGAGGCGGTGGCGGAGCTGCTCTGGGGCGCGGCCGAGGAGTCGGAGGCCGATGGACGCGGGATCGCCGAACGCTGGCGCGAGCCCGACTTCGGCCTGGCGGTCGCGCCCCTGTGCGCGCTGCTCCCTTCGTCGTCGCCGCCCGTCACCGCCCTGGCCGCCGTGGTCCCGCTGCTCGCGAGCGTGGATGAAGGGCGCTTCGTCGAGCGGCCAGAGGCGGTGATTCCGCGGGCGCGCACGCTGATCCGGCGCATGGCCGCGGCACTCGCGCTGGCGCGAGGCGACGACGCCGTGCCCCGCGCCATCGAGGCCTCGCTCGACGCGCCGAGCATCGCGGCGGGCGTCGCGGCGGCGCTCGACGCCGCCGAGGGCGAGCGCGGGGTGGCTGCGCTCATTCGTGCACTCGTGCGCGGCGCCGACCACGAGCTGAACGCCTCGACGTTCGCGGCGCGGGTGGCGGCCTCCACGGGCTCGGACATCTATGCATGCACGGCCGCCGCGCTGGCGAGCCTCGCGGGTCCGCGACACGGAGGCGCGTCGGATCGCGTGGAGGCGCTGGTGGCCCAGATCGGAGCGCCCGTGGAGGCCGAGCACGTCGTGCACGAGCGACAGCGGCGCGGCGAGGCCATCGAGGGCTTCGGTCATCCCCTCTACCCGGGCGGCGATCCGCGAGGTCGCATGCTGCTCGACCTGGCGGGCGAGATCGGGGGTGACAAGGTGCCGGTGCGCACCTGCCTCGCGCTCACCAGGGCGATGGAGGCCGGCGGCGCGGGCGAAGCCACCATCGACGTGGGGCTGGTGGCGCTCGCGCTGGCGCTCGAGCTGCCGGCGGGGGCTGCGGTCGGGATCTTCTCCATCGCACGCTCGGTCGGCTGGGTCGCGCATGTCCTCGAGCAGTACGAGGCCGGCTACCTGCTGCGTCCCCGCGCTCGCTATCTCGGTCCGGATTGAGGTGGCGTGGCCGGCGCAGTGGGCCTCGGCTGGCACCTCTGCGAGCGCAGCGGTGCCGCGCTAGCCCTCGGCGCCAGGCCGCTCGGCCACCGGCTTCCAGCTCGCATCCCTCCGCACCGCACTGATCCACACGCGGCCGGTGGCCTGATCGAGCAGCATCACGGTGGTGGGATCGGCCATGCGGGGCGCCATGGATGCGCGAGGCGACTGGATGGTCATGAGCGAGTAGCGCCCGGCGACATTGGGCTCGCCGGCGGCATCGGGGGGCGTTCCGATCGCGATCCAGTCGCCTTCGCCGGAGATGTCGGTGAACCAGACCCCGCCCGAGGACGAGTCGAGCTTGAGCACGGCCTCTCGCGTGCGCTTGAAGTCGAAGAGCGGGGCCTCGGGGCTCGGCGCCGCGGTGCCCGGCGCCTGGCCGGGGCCGCAGGCGACTCCGCCGATCAGCGAGCCGACCAGCGTGAAGAGCAGCAGCATCGCGACGCGAAGCGCATGTGACGGACCTTGGACTCGCATGAAGGGGATCCCCTGATCGGGCCCGCCCGATCGGCCGGGCCATCGGCTGGCGGCCTAGTCTGCCCTACGCCCGCTGGGCTGTCGATCCCGCCAGGACGCGTCACGACCGCGCATGAATCGCCATGGCACCGGCGCGGTGTACGCAGCGTCGCATGCATCGATGCCATAGACTGTGCGGCCGCCTCGGCGAAGCCTGGAGCACCTGCGGAGTTGGACCTGGCCCCCAAGCACTCGAGCCTCGGGACCCTGCTGGCCTCGATGCGTCAGCCCGCGGCGCTCGCCCACCTGCTGGGCGTGCTGCTGCTCGTGTTCGCGTTCCACGACTACTTCGTGGTCGAGGAGGTGTACGCCTTCTCCGACCCGGGCGAGTCTGCGGCCAGTCAGTTGGAGTACTTCATGTTCCGCCCCAGCGAGGGCTCGCCCGTCGTGATCGCGGCGCTGGCGCTCTGGCTGACCTGGCGCCGGCGCGCGCGCATCATGGCGCTTCGGCCCGCGCGCGGGCCCTGGTCGCTGATCGTGCCGGCGCTCGTCATCGGCGCGGCGGTCTTCGGCTGGGCGCGTCATACGGGCGCGGCCGACCTCGAGATCGTCTCGCTGATCAGCGTGCTCTTCGCGTTGACGGCGGTGTTCTGGGGGCGCGAGGGGATCCGCGTCCTCTGGCCGCCCATCGTCGTCTTGCTCTTCGCGCTGCCTCTGCCTGCGCCCTGGCTGCTCGCGCTGCTCTGGAAGATGCAGCTGGCCACCGCACAGATCGCGGGCTGGCTCCTCTATCAGCTGGGCGAGCCTGCCCTCGTCTCGGGGGATCAGATTCTTCGCAGCGGCCAGGTCTTCATGGTGATCGACGGCTGCAGCGGGATCCGCTTCGTCGAGGTGCTGACGCTGCTCACCATCCTGCTCATCGACCTCTTCCGGCGCAATGGCTGGCACGCCGCGCTGCTGCTCGCCCTCGCGCCGATCATCGCGTTCGCGCTGAACGGCGTGCGCGTGCTGACCTTGATCCTCAATCCCTCGTCGGACGTCATCACCATCCACAACACCCAGGGCATCGTCGTGCTGATGGGCGGAGTGATCGTCGTCTATCTCTGCGACATGCTGATCGAGCGGCTGCGCGGACTCGATCCCACGGAGCCCGAGCCGCTGCCTCCCGAGCCCATTCCGCCGACCTTCGCCGATCGCACGGCGCTCGCCGTGCTGCTCGGGGTCTCGCTCGTCGCCATCCTGCTGCGGGTCGCGGTGCCGGCCTGGGAGGAGCCGACCCGGGGCGGCCAGACGCTGGCGGGCTCCACCCGGGCACTCTACGAGCCCTGGGAGCCTGAGCGCGTGCGGATCGACTACAACTTTTTCGGGAGTACGCGCTTTCGCGATCAGCGCACCCGGCGCCTCCACCTCGGGCGGGGCAGAGAGGTCATCGCCTTCGTCGGTGCCTCACAGCTCTCGCAGCGCGGCGCGAGCCCGCTGAGCCCGATGACGAGCTACCCGGGGTCGGGCTGGGTGATCGAGGAGCGCCGCGTGATCGAGGCGCCGATGGCAGGGGAGCGCCTCGAGGAGATCGTCGCCATGCGCGGTCGCGAGCGCCGCCTGGTGCACCACTGGACGCGTGGCGCTCGCTCGCTCGTCAGCGAGGGGCTGCGCAACCTCTTCGCCCTCGACCGGAGCGTCTTCGCCAGGGCCGAGCCCATCGTGGTGGCGCGCGTCGAGACCGAGATGGATGGCACCACCGACGAGGCGCGCCGTACGGCGAGGTCGACGCTCGAAAGTGTCGAACCGCAGATCCTGGACGCGCTGCGCACGCACGCCACTCGGCAAGGCGTTCGCTCCTGAGCCTCGCGCCGGATGCGGGGGTCGGAGTGGGGGGAACGGCCCTGAGGCCGGCTCGGCCTGCTCGATGGAGGTCGGGAGGGGGCCACGGGTTGCAGGCGCTCTGCTCGTGTTTTCGCTCGGGTTTGGGATGCGTCGGGCCGATCATATGCGGCGATCGCTGCGTCTCGGATGGCTGCTCGAGACTCGCAACTCGGGCGCCCGATGGCCGGTTTCAAGAGCCTTTCGCAGGTTCGGATCGAGGGCCCTCGAAGCGCCGGTCGGACGCTGTCGGAGGCGATCGGGAACGAGAAGAACGGCCGAGGAAAAGCTTTACACTTTTTGCCGAAATGGACGGACGAATCCAGCTCGAATCCACTGGCCCGGGGCCCACGATACATCGCGAATCCGCGGACTTGAGTACCCTCCTGCTAGTGGCACATGCATTGCACGTTTCTGGTGCTGCGGTGGCAGCGCGGCGTGCTTTCGCCCGAGTGCGACGCCTCCGTTACGGTTGCAATACGGATGCGGTTTTTTCTTGACTGGCGTTCGCGCCCAATCCTAAAATCGCAGCGCATCGTGGCGACTTGTCAGGCGAACCAGATTCTCGATGGATATCTAAAGGAGAAAGTGATCATGAAGCTCAATCAACTGGGAGTCGTGCTCGCGGGCATGCTGCTCGCACTCGGACTTTCGTTCCAGGCGCAGGCCGGTACCGTGGCCGACGCTGACTCGGACGGTGTACCGGACGCTTTCGACAACTGCGTCAACGCCGCCAACGGTCCCGACGACAACACGGCCAACGGCAGCTGCACGTCGCAGTTCGACTTCGACGGCGACGGCTACGGCAACGCCTGCGACGGCGACCTCGACAACGACGGCGTCTACCAGGTGTCGGACGTCAACAGCCTGGTCGCCAACTTCCTGGGCAACGTGCCGTCGCTCGACATCGACTGCGACGGCGTCATCCAGGTGTCGGACATCAACATCGTCGTGGGCGGCTTCCTCAGCGCTCCCGGCCCGTCGGGTCTCGGCTGCGCCGGTGTCAACCCCGGTCCGACCGACTGCACCGACTAGTTCATGTGACTCCCGCCCGCTCGGTGGGGCCTGGCGTCACCGAGCGGGATCGGAGTCAGCGCGGGCAGCGAGGAGACGGGTCGACTCCGAGCATGTCCGATTCGGCGAGAGCCGGATGAAGCACCGACTGGCCCGAATCTGATTCGAAGTAGTACGCGTACGAATCGTTCCATCTGTTGCAGTAATCGAAGTTGTTCATGCTCCTGATCGTGTTGTTGCGACAACTAGATCTAGACTAGAAGAAGAATAAGGAGAATTAGGATGCGGCTTTTCATTGTTAACCTGCTTGCGGCCGGTTTCGTGCTCATCGGCACGGCGGCCAACGCGGCGACCTTCACGGCCGTGGCCAGCGCCACGACCGTGAACATCGGCGACCTCGTTCAGATCGACCTGTTCCTCGACGCCACCGATGGTGGTGCCGTGACCAGCACCTCGACGCAGGTCGGCCACGACGCGAGCGCTGTCTACCAGGTCGGCAGCGGCAGCAACCCGCCCGGCCTCTACTGCATCGTCGAGCTTCCCCCGGACAACCCGTGCCTGGGTGGTGCGGAGATCATCGCCGGTGGTGAGACCCAGAGCCTCTCCCCGACCGAGACGCTCATGGGCAGCTACTTCAACCTGAACGGTGCGGCTGTCGATAGCCCGAACGAGCTCTTCGGCTCCGCGGTCTTCCAGATGACCGCTGCTGGCCAGATCACCTTCACCCCCGAGTTCGGCACGGGCCAGGGCCTCAACGGCGCTGGTGGTGTTCCGATCCCCACGAGCTTCGTTGGCGTGACCGTCAACGTGATCCCCGAGCCCACCACGGCTCTGCTCATGGGCGTCGGCCTCCTCGGCCTGGGTGTTGCCGGCCGCCGCTAAGGCAAGCTGGTGACTCGGACTCGGTGATCCGTCACCGACGAAGAGCCTGAGTACCAAGGAAGCGCCTCGGACCTCGCGGTCCGGGGCGCTTCTGCTTTGGAGCGGTGCAGCTCTGCGACAGTCTCGGCTCGCGACAGTCTCGGTCGCGGTGGGCCCGGGGGCGGCGCTCCCGCTGGCCGCCCGACACCGGCGCTCGGGTAGGAAGCCTCTCTACCTGCTCTGCTCGGGCTTGCGTAGAGCAGGTCGGCTCGATCCACCTGCCCGGCAGGAACTGGGGCCGCCCTCGCGCTGCGGCGATGGGATGGCTGGGGGCCTCCGCCCAGCTCGCCCGCCCGCCCGTCCTGTCAGCCAGGCCGGCCGCCACGGGATGCACGCCAGCAGAGCGCCGCTTCGGGCGCCTGATGCTCGTGGCCGAGCGATGCGATCTGCATGGCCGGCGGGATGCTCCTCTCGACCTGCGGGCTCCTCGACCTGCTCGATCGATTCTCTCGAAGCCTCGTGTCTGCGCGCCTGCGCCCCGAGCGGCGCGCGTGTGCAGCGCGCGCCTCGAGATCGTCCCGGTGCTCGTGATGGGGCGGTGCTTCGCCCGCCCCTCGATCCGTGACCGCGTGAGCTGAACTGGCGAACAGACCGCCTCGTCGATCGATCGCTGGTGATTCCGGGCTGGGTCGAGCTGACGAAGCCGCGCTCGCCTGCACGGCGAAGGGGCGATTGCTCTTCTCGAGTCGACGGGGCCGCGAGCCCCATCCGCCTGCTCGCCGAAGAGCGCCCAAGCTCGACTCACCTCCCGCTTCGCAGGGTCGGGCCAGCCGTGACCACAAACGCAAGCGGCCGCCTCCCGCTGGAGTCGGCCGCCTCTTCGAATGCGCTCGGGCGCGGGTGGCCGCGCCGCTGGAGACAGGCTCAGTCGTCCCGACGACCGTGCCGGATCACCGCGAGGCTGCCGAGAGCGGCGATCGCCAGAAGGGCGGCGCCCGGCTCCGGAACCACCACCGCGCTGAAGGTCGTGGGAATCGGGACGCCGCCCACGCCATTCAGCCCCTGACCCGTACCGAACTCGGGCGTGAACGTCACGATGGTCGGGTTGTCGGGGTCCCAGCCCGGGATCTGGAAGATCGCGGTGCCAAAGAGCTCGCTGGGGCTGTCCTGAAACGCACCGTTCAGGTTGAAGAAGCTGCCCATGAGCGTCTCGGTCGGGGAGAGGCTCTGGGTCTCACCACCGGCGATGATCTCCGCACCACCCAGGCACGGGTTGTCCGGGGGAAGCTCGACGATGCAGTAGAGGCCGGGCGGGTTGGTCCCGCTCACGAACTCGACGTCGGTCGTGTGGCCGACCTGCACCGAGGTGCTCGTGACCCCGCCCTCATTCAGTTCCAGGAAGAGATCGATCTGGACTTCTCCGTCCACCGAGACGTCGGAGGCGGTCGCGACGAAGCGCGCCTCCTGCTGCGCGGTGGCCGTCGTTGCGATGAGGGAGGGCAGGCAGGCTGCGAGAGCGAGGATCTTGATAAGGCGCATGGTTCGCGACTCCTTGGGCGTTCTGGGACTGACTCGATCGGCGCGAGCGGGATCGAGCGGGCGGTACGAATTGGATCTAGTTGGAGGTGCAGAGGC
>CAZQMY010000147.1:9925-12720 GCA_964594405.1 uncultured Spirochaetaceae bacterium
GCCGTCGAGGTCGGCGTCGGGAGTGAAGTCTTCGTCTCCCTCCTTCGCGCCGTAGATGGACTTGATCACCTCGACGTCCGCCTCGGTGATGGAGCCGTCACCGTCGAAGTCGCAGGTGGCCAGGTCGCCTGCCGAGGCGACCGGCGCCATCAGGAAGGCGAGCGCGGCGAAGGTCGAGAAGAGGGTGGATCGAATCATGGTCATCTCCCGGTAAACCCCTAGGCGGAGTCCGGTGATCATACACCAGCGATTGGCCCTCTGTGGCGCGGACGCGCTGGAATTCGAAGGCGATGAGGCGTTGCATGCGTACGCGCGGAAGCGAGTGAGAACGATCCGTGCATCTTCACGGAAGACGCCACCCAGAGGGAGGCGGACCCGGCCGAGGCGACTACTCGAGCCCCTGCGCCACCTCGCGGACGGCGGCCCGGACCCCGGGGTCTGGGTGATCCTCGAGCTTGAGGATCTGCGGGAGCGCCGATCCTGCACCGGAGCGGGCGAGGGCCCGAATGGAGGCGGCCACCACGGCGGGGTCGTCGGAGCGCATCGCCTCGAGGAGCGGCGGCATCGCGAGCTCCGGTTCGTACTCGCCCATCTGCCGGACCGCCCACACCTTGATTTCACTGGGCACGTCCGGATTGGCGAGGGCATCGCTCAGACCCGCGACGTCTTCGGCGGGATCGGTCCTCGCGTCGCTCAGGGCATCTCGCGGGATGACGGCGAGCTCACCGGGGCTGTTCGTATCTCGTGGCAGCTTCCTGGTCGGCTCGGCGAGTGGCTCGGTGGTCTCCAGGGCCTCGCGCTTCACCCCGGTGGCGAGCCACTCGTCCTCGCGGCCCAGGTCGATGGACCAGCTCCTCCCGGTGGCGGCATCGAAGCGCAGGATCCGAACAGGGTCGTCGGGTCTGCGGATCGGCCCGCTCGATCGAGCGCCGAGCACCAGCAGCCCGAACCGGCCAGCCCTGGCCGGGGCCTCGCCTGGATCCGCCGGGCCCCCGAGCGTCCGCCAGCCCCCGTCTCCGTTGGTCGGAACGACGTGGGCCTGTCCCGTGGCCGAGTCGAGGCGGACGAGGCTGCCGCCCGCGACCATGAGCTCGAACCGCGGGCTCGCGGATGCGATCGTGGGGGCCAGGGCGATCGTGACGAGCGCTGCCGCGGCGTGGAGGCAGCGCTGCGGTGCGCGCATCCGTCGCGGAGAGCATTGGAAACGGGTCATGCGGCCTCCTCAGCCGGCCTTGCGCAGCGCCACCTCGACGGCGCGGCCCCCGAGGTTCGCATGGTGACGGAAGTAGTCGCTCCCCTCGCCGCTCCCAAGTCGCAGCTCGGAGGCGAGGGTCTGCTCCGCCACGTAGTCCTTGAAGCGCTCGACGGCATCGCTCCACTCGGACTCCAGGGGCAGCACGAGCTCGATGCGGTCCGCCACGTGGAGGCCAGCGTCCTTGCGCGCCTGCTGGACCACCCGCGCGACGTCGCGCGCCATGCCCTCCTGGACCAGCTCGGGCGTGAGCTCGAGGTCGAGCACCGCGATGGCGTCATTGCCCGGCAGGGCCTGGCAGGCCACACCTTCCCTGGGCTGCAGCGTGAGCGCGTACTCGCCCTCCTGCAGCAGCTGCCCCGCCACCTCGACGCCTCCGTCCTCGGTGCGGCGCCAATCGCCCTGCTTGGAGGCCTTGAGCACGTCTTTCATCTGCTTGCCGAGGCGGGGCCCCAGGACCTTGGCGTTGACCTTGAGTCCGAAGCTCGCGTAGGCGTCGATCTCGCCCGAGAGCCTCACGGCCTTGACGTTCACCTCGTCGGCGACGAGGTCGAGATAGGGCTCGATCAGCCCGACGCCCTCTCCGGACACGGTGAGGGAGGAGAGCGGCTGGCGCACGCGTGCGTTCTCGGCCGCGCGCAACGAGAGCGCCGCCGAGCAGACCTCGCGGACGCGGTCCATCTCCGCCACCAGCGCGGGATCGGCGGCGCGCGAGACGATGTCGCCCGGCCAGTCACAGAGGTGCACGCTCTCGCCGCCGCACAGCCCCTGGTGGATCTCGTCGCTGATCAAGGGCAGCAGTGGGGCGATCGCGCGGCAGAGCACCACGAGCGCTGTATAGAGCGTGTCGTAGGCGGCCTGCTTGTCGGCGTCGTTCTCCGCACCCCAGAAGCGGGGTCGGCTCCTGCGGATGTACCAGTTGTTGAGGGCCTCGATGTGGGCGACCACCCGCGTGGTCGCCGCAGAGAGGTCGTAGGCGTCGAGGTCGGCCTCGAGAGCGCTCACCAGCTCGTGGGTCTTCGCCAGGATGTAGCGATCGAGCAGGTGCTGGCTGTCGGCGCGCAGCTCGGCCTTCACGCCGTCGGTGTTGGCGTAGAGGGTGAAGAAGTAATAGGCGTTCCAGATCGGGTTGATCACCAGCCGCACCGCATCGGCGATCACCTTGCCATCGCGATCGATGCGCAGATCACCACCCCGAACCACCGGCGAGGCCACCATGAACCAGCGCAGGGCGTCTGATCCGATGGTGCTGAAGACCTCCTCGGGATCCGGGTAGTTGCGGAGCCTCTTGCTCAGCTTCTTCCCGTCCTCGGCCAGCACCACGCCGTGGCAGAGGCAGTTCTTGAAGGGCGGCCGATCGAAGAGCGCCGTGCTGAGCACCATGAGCAGGTAGAACCAGCCGCGCGTCTGCGCGGTGTACTCGGTGATGAAGTCCGCGGGGAAGTGATCCTCGAACCACGCCTTGTTCTCGAAGGGGTAGTGGACCTGCGCGAAGGGCATCGAGCCCGAGTCGAACCAGACGTCGAGCACCTCGGACACGCGC
>CAZQMY010000148.1:0-12717 GCA_964594405.1 uncultured Spirochaetaceae bacterium
GCAGCCGGCAGAGGGCCACGCGGCGACGCTCGCCTCCGGAGAGGGTGGCCACGCTGGCGTCGCCCGGCGGGCAGCGCAGCGCGTCCATCGCCACGTCGAGGGTCCGCTCGAGCTCCCAACCGTCGGCGGCGTCGATGCGGTCCTGGATGGCGCCCTGGCGCTCGAGCAGGGCGTTCATCTCGTCGTCGTCCATCGGCTCTGCGAACCTGGCCGAGAGCTCGTTGAACTCGTTCAGCAGATCGCGCATCTCGGCGACGCCATCCTCGACGTTCTCCTGCACGGTCCTGCTCTCGTCCAGCTCCGGCTCCTGCGCGAGATATCCGATCTTGAGGCCCTTGAGCGGCCGCGCCTCACCGAGGTAGTCGGTATCGACGCCGGCCATGATGCGAAGCAGCGAGCTCTTGCCCGCGCCGTTGTGGCCGAGCACGCCGATCTTCGCGCCTGGAAAGAACGAGAGGTTGATCCCGTCGAGGATCACGCGCCCCTCGCCTACCACCTTGCGCAGATCGTCCATGACGAATACGAACTCGTTGCCCAAAACTGATCCTTCTCCTCTTGCGGTGACGTGCTGTACTCCCGGGACACCCGCGCCATCCGAGTATCGAGGCGAGCAATCTGCATTGTACCGGGCCGGCGGCGCGCCGCGAGCGCGCGTCGCGCGGTCGGCGCCAGAAGAGCATCACTCGAAGGCCGGCCGCCACCGAGCGGGGAATCACGGGAGGCCGGTGATAGACTCCGGCCCCTCCGACGTCTGGACCGACTCCGCATTGAATCGCCAAGCGCTCGCCATCGCCCCGCTGGTCCTCACCCTGATCGCGCCGATCGGGCTGCTCGCCTGCAGCCGGACCTCGAAGCCGCCCATCCTGGTGCTCGCCAACACGGCCGCCCCCGCCTCCGTGGCCATCGCCGAGCACTACCGTGCCCGCCACGGGCTGCCCGCCTCGCGCGTACTCACGCTCGAGATCCCGCCGGAGCCGGGCGGGCGCTTCGAGCGGATCAGCGCAGGAGGCTTCGAAGTGCTGATTCGCGGGCCGGTGGAGGGATTCCTGGAATCAAGCGGGCTCAAGGACGAGATCGAGATCATCGTCACCACGCGAGGCCTCCCGCTGATCGTCGAGGCCGCGCCCGTGCCCGCCGCGACCCTCCTGCGCGATGGCCGACGCGCCTCCGTCGACGCAGAGCTCTCGCTCCTCTTCAGCGATCGGATCGGCAGCGCGGGCGTGCACGGCGACCTCAACCCCTACTTCGACGCGGAGGTGCCCTTCGCGCGCTGGCGCCGCGCGCATCCGGATGCACCGCTGCGCTACCTGGTGGCGCGCCTCACGGGCAAGGTGGCGGACGAGGCCGCGACGGGCGTCCCGGCGAGCATCCATCGCGCCCTCGACAACGCGGCGGCCCCGCCCGCGGAGCGGGCACGCTGGCTGGTGGACGAGGACCCGTCGCTGCCGCCCGCCATGGACGCGGGCAACCTCGTGCTGCTGCGTCCCGCGGCCGGCACCCTGCGCGCCCTGGGGCTGCGCGTCGAGCACGATCGAGAGCCGGGCTTCAGAGCGAACGTCTCCCCCATCCAGGGCTATGCGTCGTGGGGAAGCAACGACGGCCACGACCCCGGTCCGCCCTACTACGGCCAGATCGATGGCCAGCACTACCCGGGCGCGTTCGGGCCGCGCGCCCTGGCGACGGATCTGGTCAGCACGAACGCGCGCAGCTTCGAGCCCGGCGCCGAGTACGGGCAGTCGCTGGTCGCCGATCTCATCGACCTCGGCGCAGCCGGCAGCGCCGGCCACGTGGACGAGCCCACCATGCCCGCGGTGGCCCATCCGCAGATCCTGCTGCAGCGATACGCCGAGGGGGTGAGGGCCATCGAGGCCTACTACCGCGCCCTGCCCTTTCTGGGCTGGCTGAACGTCTACATCGGCGATCCCCTGATGCAGCTGCCAGCACCGGTGGATTCCCCCCGGCTCATCGATCGCGACGACGATGGCCACCCTGATCCGGTCGACAACTGCCCGCGCTGGCCGAACTCCCGCCAACGCGATACCGACGCCGACGGCGTGGGCAACCTGTGCGATGCCGACGTCAACGGCGACGGCGTGGTCACCACCTCCTACGGCGAGATCTATCCGCTGAGCGCTCGAGGCGACGTGGAGTGGATCGCGCTGACCGCTCGGAATGGTCCCTACGATCCCGACCACGACCTCGATGGCGACGGCGAGGTGGACGCCCGCGACGTCTCCATCGCGCAGATGCAGCTCTGGAGGCCCGTCGGCGCCCCGCGCTGACGCCCGCTCAGAGTCCGGGGAGGGTGAGGATGAACTCGGTGCCCTCGCCGGGCACCGACTCGAGATCCAGCATGCCCCCGTGCTCGCGCACGATGCCGAAGGCGATGGCCAGCCCGACACCCCGCCCGTCCTCCTGGCGACGGAGGTCGTCGAAGGGATTGAAGATGTGCTGCTGCAGCGCCTCGGGGATCCCGGGACCGTTGTCGATGACGCGAACCTGCACGCCATCCCCGCAGCGCCTGGACTCCACGCGCAGGTCGGCATCGGGCTGCCCGGCGAGCGCCTGATGGGCGTTGTCGAAGAGGATCAGGAGCGCCTGCACGAGGTGCTCGGCGGCCCCCCGCACGTCGGGAAGGGCCGGCGCCAGATCGGTCGTCACCTCGAGATGCTCGCCGCCGCGCAGCCAGGCCATGCGGATGGCGTCGCGCACCACCGCGTTGATGTCCACCGTGCCGAGCTCGCCCTCCTTGAGCTTGGAGAAACGCCGCATCCTTTCGATGGTCCCGCCGATGCGGTCCAGGCCCTCGACGCTCTCCTCGGCGACCTGTCGCAGCTCCTCCAGCTCCTCGCGCCACCGGATCGGATCCTGCCCCGGCTCGTCGCGGAGCGCGCCGGCCGTGCGCGCGATGTGGCTGAGGTTGGACCGGATGAAGGCGAGCGGGTTGTTCACCTCGTGGGCGATGCCCGCCGAGATCGACACGACAGTCTCGAGCTGGTTCGATTGGCGGAGCAGCTTCTCGTAGCGCCGCTGCTCGGTCTGATTGCGCAGCAGCGCGTAGTAGCCAGCCGCCTCTCCATCCCCTCCTCGCACGCAGGCCGCCTCCACCTCCACCGTCCGCCCATCGGCGTCCTGGACCTCGAAGCGGCAGCCCTGGCCGACGTCCAGCATGCGCGCCAGGCTGGACTGCACACTCGCGCGGGCGCTCTCGCTGGCCAGGTCCTGGAGCAGCAGAGCCATGGACTCGCCGCGCAGGGTCGAGAGGTCCGCGCCGAGCAGCCCGGCGGCGGCCGGGTTCACGTCGAGCACACCCCCCACGCCGTCGGCCAGCACGACGCCGTCGCGCAGGTGCTCGATCACGTCGCGTCGGGCGATGGGGAGCGTCTCGAGCACGCGATGGCGCCAGTTCAGGGCGAAGAGCATCAGCGTCATCAGCGCGAGGAGCGTCGGCGTGAGGTCGCGAGAGAGCAGGGTCGCCACCAGGGGCGCGGCGGCGGTCGGACCGATCACGATGGCAGCGAGGGTCAGGCCACGCCAATGCTGGCCCTGGCGAATGGTTCGCACAGCCACCCAGAGATAGATCGCCATCCCCACCAGCATCTCGAGCGCCGCCAGTCCGATCGCCACCCAGAAGACGGGCCCGGCCCATTGCAGGGCGGGCCCTGTGAGCGCATCGCGGTCGAAGTCGCGGATGAAGAGGCGATGCCCGGCATTGGTGACCACCGCGAGCGCGCTCATCGCGGAGGGGACGAGCGCCGCGATCAGCCAGCCCGGGCGCTGATCGAAGACCCGCAGATTGGTCTGGTGCGCCGCGAGCATGAGCCAGCAGGGCGGCACCATGAACACGCCCAGGAAGGCCGTCACCAGGCCTGCGCGGACCCGGGGCCCATCCTCGGCGAGCCAGAAGACCGCCAGCCCTCCGGTCCATATCATCATCGCGGCCAGCAGCATGAGCAGCAGCCAGTGCACGCCCGTCCGCTCGCGACGCAGCGCGACGTAGATCGCGACTGCGGCGAGCACCACGAACGTGGCGGCCGATTCGATGGGGGTGGGCTGCATCCGCTCCTCGCGACTCCTCCAAGGATCGGTCGGGCAGGTCCCCCGATTGAGCGGCTCGGCGGATCCCTGCCAGATCACCCTCGAATCACCTCTTCAGCAAGTATTCCAATTACTTGCGGAAGATCTTGAAGAATGGACTCGAAGCTTCGTCCTGCTTGCCGCGATGGGATGTCCATTTCGCGAGCCGACTGCGGCGGTGAAGGCGAGCGGCCTGGCACTCCTTCGAAGCCCCCACGCCCAGGCGGGCGCCCGCCCTCTCCGGAATCGTGACGACCCGGATCTAGGCGCGAGCCCGCCGGCCTGGTTTGCGAGCGGAACGGTCTCGCAACGCAGCGCTGGGCCGATCAAGGCGGGTGCTGGGCGACCGCGGAGGCGATTCCGCGGGCTGCTAGACGGCGCCACCCAGCTCCGTCTGCTCCGGCCGGGAAGGCAGGGCCGAGGCCGCTTCCGCCGTCGACGGAAGCCCGTCGACGAAGACCACCTCGCCCCCGCGCAGGGCCGGGATCCGCGGCCCGGGGGTGAGGATGCCCGCCAGGTTCAACGGATCTGCGGCGCAGATCCTCACCCTCTCGCCCGAGCGCGGGATCCTGCGCCCCTTGCGCAGGCGATCGACGGCCTCGGGCAGCGCGAACTGCTCGCCGGAGAATCCCGAGACGAAGCGACCGCCGCGGATCAGGCCGCGTGCTTCGAGCCGGCGCATGGCCCAGACCAGGTCGCGCCACGGCAGTGCGATCGATTCGCGAGTGAGCACCTCGCGAAAGACCACGCCCCAACGCGCCAGCAGCTGCTCGGCCATCGCCTCCGCGAGCGCGTCGGCGTCGTCGACGGGAGCGGGCGCCGGCAGCGGCGACCAGCGTCCCTCGGCGAGCCCGGGCCCCGTCCCGGCGAGCAGGCCACGACGCAGGCCGCGACGGCGGCGCTCACGCGCCCGCGTGCGGGCCCAGCGTTCCCGCGCGCCGAGCAGCGCGCGGACGGCCCCGAAGCCGTCGGCTGTGACCAGTCCCCGTGCAACGAGGCCCCAGAGCCCCTCCTCGACCTCCACGGGCAGGCGACCGAGCCGGGCCACCAGGTCGGCGTGGAAGAGCGCGCCCTCACCCTCCAGACGCTCGAGGATGTCACGGGCTACGCCGGGATCGAGGCCGACCGGTTCCGCACCGCCACGATGCGCCTGCAGCAGCCAATCCAGGTCGCCGCGCAACGCGAAGGCCAGCGGCGTGGCGCGCGACGTCATCGTGCGTGCGCTCGGCGCGCCCGCCTCAGCGGCGACGCCCGCGCTCGCGGGCCCGGATCGGCGATCGCCCTGCCCCCCGAATCGGCCCCAGCAGAGCTGACCCGAGAGGCTGAGCGCATCGAGCCAGTCGGCGCGGTAGCCCTGCACCCTCGCCGGAAGCACGCTCTCCTCCCACGCGCCGGCCGCGAGCTCGAAGCCCTGGAGCTGCTCGATCACGTCCGCGACACCGCGCGGCCCATCCACGCGCGTGCCCGGCGCGACGTGCTGCCAGCGGAGCAGGAAGCGCATGAACTCCTGTGCGCTGACCGGCTCGATCTCGCGGCGCAGGCGGTCCTGTGTGTAGCGATGGATGCGGGTGAGCAGGTGGCGCGCGCAGTACTCCTCGCCCCCGGCAGCCGGGTCCGCGTGGGGCTCGTCCTCTTCGAAGCGCCCGCGCAGCAGCAGCCCGTCGGACTCGAGCGCCGCCAGGGCGACCTCGGTCTCGGTGGGCCCGACGCGCAGCAGCGCTGCGACCCGCTCGACGGTGAATGGCCCCAGGAGCTCCGCCCAGCCCCGCAGCGCGGCCTGCAGGGCCGCGCCCGCGTCGGGTTTGGGCCGCGCCGCGAGACGCTCGGGTATCGGGCGATCCGGCTCCACCCGACTCTGCGGATGAATGGCCCGAGCCGCGGCGCAGCGCTCGACCGCGCACCACAACACCGCGTCCTCCAGAACGAGGCAACGCGCGCGCCCCGCGTCGAGGAGCGCGTCGAAGTGCGATCGCCAGGCCGTCCGCTCGGGCAGCACCACGAGCGAGAGCAGCAGATCATGCAGCTCGTCGGCGCTTCGCGGCTCCGGTGCGGCCTCGGCTCGTACGCGGGCGATGGCGTCGGGGTCGAGACGCGCGAGCTCACGCGCCTCCACGGGCAGGCCACGCCGCAGCACCACCGCGCGCGTGCGGCGCTCCTCGAGCGGCGCGTCGTCGAGGTAGGTGTAGGGCCGCCCGTTCAGGATCTCGTGCGAGAGCGGCGACGCCTCGCTGGTGTCGACGAAGTGGCAGCGCACGCCTCCGGTCTCGAAGGCCAGGACGAGGGCGCGGAGGCCCTCCACGTCCATCGCCTCGTGCAGGCAGTCGTGGAGGGTCTGGGAGACCAGGGGATGGTCCGGGATCTCGATGGGAAAGCTGACGTTCTCCTGGCACGCGGCGACGTTGGGGAAGACCGCGGCCATCAGATCGTCCGCCTCCATTCGCTGGATGGGCGGCGGGTTGCGCTTGCCCCCGCGCATGCGTAGCACGGCCAGGGAGCGGTTCAGATTCCAACGCCATCGTGTGTTCATCATGGGGGAGCCGAGGATCGCCTGGCTGAGCGTGTCCTCCACGGTCTTCGAGCTGAGGAAGCGCGGCACGCCTTCGAGGGCGAAGCTGTGATGCGGGCCCAGGCTGAGGACCATCGCGTCGTCGTTGGCCGCGGCCTGTAGCTCGAAGTTGAAGCTGCGGCAGAACTTCTTTCGCAGTGAGAGACAGAGCGCGCGATTGATGCGCCCGCCGAGCGGCGAGTGGATCACCAGCTGCATGCCCCCTGCCTCGTCGAAGAAGCGCTCGAAGACGAGCTCGTCCTGCGTGGGCATGGCGCCGAGCGCAGTCAGCGAGACCTCGAGGTATCGGACCAGCTGCTGTGCAGCGAGCTCGGAGACGCCGCAGACCTCGGCCACCCAGCCCGCCACGGCGCGCTGGCCGCGCCCGCGCGGCTCGGCTCCTTCGGCCCGAAGCCGGTCGCGGACGTCTGCGCGAAGCCTCGAGACCTCCTCCGAGAGCTCGGCCGTGCGCGAGGGCGCCTCGCCCGCCCAGAAGGGGATGCTCGGCGGCTGTCCGGCGGCGTCCACGACCCGCAGGATGCCGGGCTCCACGCGACGGATCCGCCACGACGTGCTGCCCAGCAGGAAGATGTCTCCGGGCATGCTCTCGATGGCGAAGTCTTCGTCCACCGTGCCCACGAAGGTGTCATCGGGCTCCGCCACCACGCGGTAGTCGGCCACCTCCGGGATGGCGCCTCCGGAGGTGAGTGCTGCCAACCGTGCCCCGCGCCGCGCGCGCAGGGTGCCGCTCACCACGTCGCGATGCAGATAGGCCGCGCGCCGGCCGCGGCCGGTCTGGATGCCCTCCGCGAGCATCTCCACGACGGCGTCGAAACGCTCACGGCTCAACGAGGCGAAGGGCGCGGCCCCGCGCATCAGCTCGTAGAGCGCGCTCTCCTCCCACTCGTCCGCCGCGCAGGCGGCGACGATCTGCTGGGCCAGGATATCGATGGGACAGTCTGGCGGGTGGATCGCGTCGAGCCGCCCCTCCCGGACGCCGCGCAGCAGCGCCGCACACTCCACGAGCTCGTCGCGCGAGGTCGGGAAGAGGCGCCCCTTCGGCGTGCCGCCCCGACAGTGTCCGCTGCGACCCACCCGCTGCAGGAAGGTGGCGAGGCTGCGCGGCGATCCCACCTGACAGACGAGCTCGACGGGCCCCACGTCGATGCCCAGCTCGAGTGAGGCGGTGGCGACCAGCGCCCTGAGCTCGCCGGCGCGCAGCCGCGACTCGACGCGCAGCCGCCGCTCCTTCGAGAGGCTGCCGTGGTGGGCGGCGACGCCCTCTTCGCCGAGGCGCTCGGCCAGCTCATGCGCCAGGCGCTCCGACATGCGGCGGGTGTTCACGAAGACCAGGGTCGTTCGATGATCGCCCACCAGCCCGGCGATCTCATCGAGCACGTCGCCCATCTGCTCCTTCGAGGCCACGGCCTCGAGATCGGTGGTGGGCAGCAGGAGTGCCAGATCGAGGGTGCGCCGGTGTCCTTCATCGACGATGGCGCAGCGCGGCGAGCCGTCCGGCCGACTGCGCTCGGGCCCGGCGCCCACGAGCAGCCGCGCCAGGGTCTCGATCGGACGCTGGGTCGCCGAGAGCCCGACGCGCGTCGGCCGCTGGTCACAGAGCGCATCGAGCCGCTCGAGGCTGATGGCCAGGTGTGATCCGCGCTTGTCGCGGGCCACGGCGTGGATCTCGTCGACGATCACCGTGCGCACCGAGCGCAGCACCTCGCGGCTGCGCTCGGCGGTCAACATCAGATAGAGCGACTCGGGCGTGGTGACGAGGATCTGCGGCGGGCGCTTCAGCATCGCGGCCCGACCCGAGGCCGGCGTATCGCCGCTGCGCATGGCGACGCGCACCTCCGGCACCGCGTCGCCACGACGGCGCGCCTCGTGGGCGATCTCCTCGAGCGGACGCTGGAGGTTCTGCTGGATGTCGGCGGCGAGCGCCTTGAGGGGCGAGACGTAGACCACGTCGACACCGGGTTTCGCCTCCCCGTCGCCGGCCTCGGCCTCCGCGCCGAAGAGCGGACCGGGCGCCGGCTCGCGCGCCGCGAGGCGGCGCAGCGCCTCCGCCTCGCGGAAGAAGCGATCGGTGCAGGCGAGGGAGGCGGGGGGCGTCTTGGCCGAGCCGGTGGGCGCGGCGATCAGCGTATCGAGCCCGCTGGCGATGGGCGGCCAGCCCGCCGCCTGCGGCTCCGTCGGGCCCTCCGGAAAGCGCCCCTCGAACCAGCGCCGCACGGCCGGATGAAAGGGCTCCATGCAGGGGAAGCTGGCCATGGCTCTCCTCGTCTCGCCCTCACGACACTCTCCACCGCGTACCCCACCGCGTACCCGCCGCGTAATCCGCCGCGTGCTCCGCCGCGCGCTCCTCGCCGCGGGTCGTCGGCAAGCTAGCAGCCGGCGGAGCGGAAAGCGAAGCTAAGGCGAAAAGCTTGGCGAGTCGGCGTCCATGCCGTAAGACATGCTCGGCGAGGCCGGGCGGCGAGGAGCCTTCGGCCGTGGAGGGCGGAAGTGGAGATCGTGCTGGTTCGACATGCCCAACCCGATTGGGAGCCCGGCGGCGTGGCGCGGGACGACCCGGGGCTGACCGATCTGGGCCACGAGCAGGCGCGCTGCGTCGCCGATGCACTGGCGGGCGAGGAGTTCGACGCGATCTACATCAGTCCGCTGCAGCGCGTGGTGGAGACCGCCGCCCCGATCTGCGAGGCCCTCGGCATGGAGCCGATCGTGCACAGCTGGCTTCGGGAGCTCGGCCTCGCCCCGCTGGAGGGCCAGACCTCCGAGCAGGTCCGGGCCTACTTCGAGGACGCCAATGCCAGAGAGCTGGACGCCTGGTGGGACGGTCCGCCCGGAGGCGAGTCCTTCCGCCACTTCATCGAGCGCGTGAGCGCCGGGATCGAGGGACTCCTCGCCGGCGAGCATCGTCTGGGCATCCACGAAGCCCACGGATTCCGCCTCTGGCAGCTGCCGGAGCAGATGGAGCGTCTTCTGATCGTCGCGCACGAAGGCACCAACGCCGTCCTGCTCTCCCACCTGCTGGGCCTCGAGCCCGTTCCCTGGGCCAATGCCCGCTTCTCGAGCCATTGGGCCGGCATCAGCCGCATCGAGGCCACGGAGACGCTGAGCGGCGCGATCTGGGCGCTCGAGTCCTTCAACCGCGTCGAGCACCTCGAGCCCCTCCGTGACCGGCTCGAGCGCAGCGGACGAATCATGGGCAAGTAGGGTCGAGCGCCTCCCTCCGAGGCGGCTCAGATCGAGCGCCCGCGGATCCTTTCCGGCGCCTCCAGGCACTCGGGCGGCTGGGGACCGGGACACCAGCTGAGCACCGACCGGGGCTCGATTCGCACCCAGGTGTCAGGGCCCTGCGGCACGAACGCCGGCTCGCCCACCCGAACGACCCCGGAGACACGCACCCAGAAGCGGCGGGCACGCCGATGCCCCTCGTTCTCGAAGAGCAGCTCTACGGGCGCTCCGACCCGCAGTGCGTCCCTCGGAAAGGGCTCGACCCGTCCGCCGCCGACCGCCGGCAGAGCCGCCGTGCTCAGGCCGACGAAGAGCGCCTCGCCCTCGCGGCGAAAGCGCGCTCTCGCCTGGTGCGGGTGCCCGGCGGCATCCACAGCCGCGACGCGCACCTCCGGCCAGACACCGAGGACGAAGTCGATCTGTGCGAGTGCGAGTTCCAATGCCCCTTCCCGAAGCCGGCTCGGCGCGATCCTCCTGCCCCTGCGCGATGCCACCCGCTCCGACGTCGGGACGCGGCGGACCGGCTCTCGCATCGGCCGGACGGGGGGGCTGCATGAAGTCGTCCGGCGAACGCCCGAGGCGCGATCAGCCGCCGAGCAGTCGGGCGACATCCCCCGCCAACACCTCCGGCGCGATCTCGCTCCCGAAGTAGCGCTTCACCACACGCCCCTCGCCGTCCAGCAAGAAGCGGATCAGCATGTGGTCGATGGTGCCGTCCGGCGCGCGCGTCGTTCCCACCCCGAAACCCTTCACGACCGCGGCCACCTCTTCCTCATCCCCGGTCAGGAAGCTCCAGGCGGATAGATCCGCCCCGCGCGCGAGGGCGTACTCGCGCAGGGCCGCCGGCGTATCGTTGCGGGGATCGAGCGAGATCGAGACGAAGCGCACGCGCTCGACGAGCGACGGATCGATGGCGCGCTGCACGGAGACCTGCGCCGCCGTCTGCAGCGGACATGGCCCCGGACACTGGGTGAAGATGAAGTCCACCAGCGCCGCCTTGCCCATCAGACGCCGACTCGAAAAGGGCTCACCCTCCTGGTCCACCAGCTCGAAGCTCGGTGCCTGTGAGGTGAGGACCAGGGCATCGCCGAAGCGCACCCATCCATCCTCCTCGCTCGCCTCGCCGACGACCTCGGCCGAGACGACCGCGTAGCCGCGCCCGGAGGCATCGATCTCGAACTCGATCACCTGGCCGGGCGAGAGCCGCGCGAGCAGCTCTGGATCACGCACGTCGAAGGTCATCGTCATCGCGTCCATGAAGCCGGGGATGGCCTCGTGGTCGATCAGCACGCTTCCCTGATCGGGCTTCACGTCGTAGACCGTTCCGCGCGCCTGGTAGCGGTCCTGCGGACCGCATGCGAAGACGAGCAGGCAGGACGTCACGAGCCCGGCGCCAAGGACGCGCTTTCTCCTCAGAAGATCCATTGCCAGGCCGCCGTGAGCGTCAGATCCGCCTTCAGCTGCGGACCATCGAGATCCTGGTAGATGGGGAAGAGGGCTTCGACCGACAAGCGCTGCCCGCCCAGCGCGGGGATCAGGACGTTGATGCCCGGACCGATGTCGAGGCGTGTGCCGCCATGACGCTTGTTGTCGTGCAGGGGGTTCGTTCCCTTCGTCGGGTCGAGCTGCGGATCCTCGCCATGGATGTTGCCGGTCTTCGTCCAGGCGAGCCGCACGCTCGTCGAGACCACATCCGAGAGGTTGCCCGCCATCCACGCGGAAGCGTGATAGACGGTGCCCAGCCGATACCCCACGCTGTTGGTGGCGAGCCGGTAGAGCCCCTCGAACTGCGCGCCCCACGACAGGGCGCCCCCCTCTCCCTTGTACGTGATGCCCCAGAGCGCGTCCCAGGAGCCCGAGCCCAGCTGCATCCGGTAGGGAAGACGCATGCCCGAAGCGTCGGCCTTGCGGATGCTTCCGGTCGGGAAGCTCATGCCGAAGTTCACGTGCGTGCGCTCGAGGCCCTTGCGCACGAAGGGGATCAGGAACATCACCTTGACGTCTCCGATGCCCGATGCCTCGAGGGTCTCGGGACCGTCGGGGGTCCAGGTCTCGAGGGCTCGATCCAGGTAGGGCATCGTCAGGGAGAAGGTGAGGCGATCGAGTGGCGCATACATCACGCCCATGGTGTGGATCTGCGCCACCTCGCTGGTGGGCAGCGTCGTGTAGCCGAGGGCTGCCGCCTCCCCCACGGAGATCGGCGCGGTTCCGAACATGAGGCCGTCGTAGGTGTGGCGCTGATAGCTGTAGAGGAAGGTCCAGTTGCCCTTGCGATGGGTATGGTCCATCACCACGCCCGCGGGCGGGAAGGCGCCGGCGCGATTGAGGACCTCGCCACGCGGATCGACGGCCGGTGACTCCGTCTCGGAGGCGTCAGCGTCCTCCGCCTCGGCAGTGGCGAGCGCGGGCAGAGCGAGCAGCGGTAGCAGGAGCGAGACGAGGCGAGCGCCCAGCGCTTTGCGGGTGGCCATCACGGCGGGCAACCTAGGAGTTCGAGAGGCTCACCGCCAGCCGTTCCCGAGCAGGTCGGCGACGTAGCGCTCCTCCAGTCGAGCGAGGTCCGCGCGGTAGGTCCGGCGCACGGCACGCGCCAGATCGCTCGAGCGGTGGTAGGAGTCGATCAGCTCACCGAGGCTCCGCTCCCCGTGTACGCGCGCCAGGCGATCGACGAAGGCATAGGACTGCAGATAGGCGAGGCCGGCGGCCCCCGGACCGAGGCGGCCGAAGCTCCGCCCCGAGAGATCGGCCAGCGTGAAGAGCCGGCGCTGGCTCGCGGCGTGCTGGAGGTGCGCCAGCTGTCGATCGCCGCTCCTCCGCCGCCCCATGGCGCGCGCCTCGAACCCCTCGGCGCGCCC
>CAZQMY010000149.1:0-12638 GCA_964594405.1 uncultured Spirochaetaceae bacterium
CCACGTTGGACCACTTCGTCGAGATTGCACCGGTCCATGTGGAATCGATTTCGAAACCAAGCGACTAGGTCGCCGAAGACACTACCCACAGCGCCACGATAGAAGAAAGAGCCGTCCTCAATGCGCGCGAGGACTGGCAAGGAGCCTTTGGCAGATCCTGCCCCGACCGCGCAACGGCAGCGGCCGCGTCGCAGCGCGCACTCTGAATCCTCCACTTCATCCCAATCGACCTCCTCGCAAGCTCGATCAACTCGAACTCCTTCTCCTGCAAGTACTGCAAGAAGCCGGTCCGAACGACCCGCTTGCCTACAGCGTGTCAAGTGATTGAAGACCCGCTCACGCTTCAGACGAGCAGTTCATGCCGTGGTCCGATCTCGCCTATTCAGCGGGGGCGACGGTTGGACGCATCCTATTTCGGGCTTGCGCGTCTGGTCAAGCGGCGTCTCGAAAGACTCACCTAGATGTCGAATGCAAAGGTGGTGCGTCATGATTGCAGATGTAGAGAAACACCTTCGCGGGTTCTGAACTCGTCAGGCTCTTGGATGCGACGCATCTCGCCAACACCGATCCTCGGCGGGTCAGAAGTTCAAGGGAAAGTCGTCGCCCGACTGAAATCAGCTTGTGTGGCTAGTCGCCATCGGCGACGTCCCCTCCACCGTGCCCTCGGCGTTGACGTCACGATGTCGCATATACCCGTCAACTGCCGAACGGAGCTCGCGACGAGCGCCTTGATCAGGCAACTCTCCAAGCCAATACGCCTTCTGGCGCCCGACGCGTCCTTCGCTTCCCGAGACCGTTGCGATCGAGTACGGCATAGACTGTGGTCACAGCGGGCGCCTGGATCATCGGGGACTGACGGGCCAGCTCGTCGCGGCTCGTCGTAGCGCCCACGAGAGGTGCTCCTTCTGTCTCGGGAGGAGCTGACGCTCGAGCTGGTAGGAGGGTTTTCAGGCATGGCGGCAAACGCGGCGCCAGCGGTCGACCAGGCCCTCGAAGCAGCAGGTCTCGTGGCGCTCGAAGGACTTGTAGCCAGTTGCCCTCGAGCTCCCGAACTCGCGCCAGGGGCGTCGACTCCTGGACGAGCTCGGGCTCAGCCCCTCGCGAGTCAGTCTCTCGATCAGCGGATCCTCGAGCTCACGGCGACCATCGAGCACCGCCAGCACGTGGGCAGTGCGCGCATCGATTCGGTGGAGGATTCGATAGGGTTCGACGATCAGCTCTCGCCAGCTTCGGATTCCAGAGCGTGCGAGCCGCGGAACGAGCCGACCTCGATCGGCAGAGGAGTTCAAGATCACCGCCCTCGACTCCCGTTCTCGCGAGGGTCAGGCTCGCCGTCGTTGCGCATTCGGAGCTGATTTCGAGGATAGGCTCCTCGAAGTCACGAACAGCTTGGGCGCCTGTTCGGTGGCGAGAGTTCGCTCGGATTCTTCCAGAGTCCGAGCAAGACGAGATCCCTGACCTTGAGGCTGGACGCGAATCTCGGGCTTGCCAGCCCTGTGGGCTTGAACCAGCATGCCATTGTCGATCTGAATGCATCCACGGATGCCGATGATCATTTTCACGATGTGCGCCGGCTCGCATGGTCCCGCCTCGTGACGGTTGCTCAGTCCGGAGCCTCGGACGTCGTGCGCAGAGCGGAGAGTGAGAGCGCTACCGAGAGGGCGAGGCCGATCACCGTGAGCACGCGGCCGGTCCGCACGGAATCCGGCGAGAAGAGCAGCTCCACGCCGTGCTCGCCCTTGGGAACCACGATCCCCATGAAGTCGCCGTAGGTCTGAACGATCGGCGCCGGCTCTCCATCCACCCAGGCCTTCCAGCCCGGGTGGTATCCCTCAGCGAACACCAGGAGCTGAACCGAAGGGGCATCGCTCGACAGCTCGATGTGATGGGACGCCTCGCGGACGATGGCGAGCCGCCCCGGCCGATCGCCGCCCAGATCCATCGCCCCTGGCGTAACCGCCGTCGTCGCGACGTCGATGGCGCCGAGCTGCATGAAGAGGCGCGGGGCCTCGGCGACGCTCTCGCCCACCAGACGCAGCCGCGGCAACGGATCGGGCACCGCCTCACCATGCGCCCAGCCGACGCCGGCCACGCGGAATGCGGCGATCTCCGCGGGCGAGAGCGGGGTGTCGTCCGCGCGCGCCAGGTCGACGAAGATCGGCAGTCGTCGCTCGGGGATGATGCCCGCGTAGCCGATCACGAAGCGCACGTTGCGCATGGTCAGGGCCGTGGGGCCGCGGTGGGCGCGATGGCCCGCTCCCATCTGCGGCGGAGGATGCCGATCCAGCAGCGCCTCGAGCGTCGACGTCCCACGACGATTCATCCAGGTGACGCCGTAGACGCCGAGGTCCGTGATGGCGAGGGCTGCCAGCAGCACCAGTGCCATCCGTCGACCCCGCGACGCGAGGGCCGCAAGCGCTGCGAAGCCGGTCAGCAGCAGCGCGCCACTCACTATGCCGAGCCCGTCGGCGACGAAGTAGCGAATCAAGGGCGGAAGTGGGCCGAGGCTCGCGAGTGCGAGAGCCGTCGCAAGCCCCGCCGGCAGGAAGAGCCACGCGAGTCGCGCCCGCGATAGCGCGATGCGCGATCCGGCCACACGCGCGAGGTCGGCGAATGAGATGGCCGCGATCAGAGCCAGCCCGGCTTGAGTGAGGAGGAGGTAGCGCGCCGGCGCGCGAAAGAGGCCCACGACCGGGAGCCGGGTCAGCAGCGCGTGCACACCGCCGGAGTCCCCGAGCGCGAGCAGCACGCCGGTGGCTGCCAGCAGGAGCGATGCAACCAGCGCACCTCGCCAGCCGCGAAGCGCCCGCCAACGCACCGCGACCCACATCAAGAGCACGGGCAGGAGCGAGCCGGCGTAGAGGGCCGACTCGACGATCGGCGGCAGGCCCATGGCACGAGTGGAGTAGAAGTAGGGCGAAACCAGCTGTACGAGGTTCACTGGGTGCAGGGCGTACTCGTTGATGAACGTCGCCTGCGGCGCCCTCCGAAACGACAGCTGCAGGCTCTCCCACTGCGGCAGCACCTGCACGCTCGCGATCACGACGCCGAGCAGCATGGCCGCTGGGATCCAGAACCATCTTCGTCGTCCCACTCCGCTGACCAGCAGGAAGAGGACGAAGCTCGCCTCCACCAGGCCACAGAGCCAGACGAACTGCGGATGTGAGAGGAGCAGCTTCGAAGCCGTCAGCAGCGAGAGCGCCCAGGTCGCCCACGCGACGTGGGCGGGGCGTGCCGAGCGCAGCAGCACGTCGAGCGCGAGCAGGCTGAAGGGCAGATGCCCGACGATGGCGACGGCGTTGATGTGCATGAAGCGCATCGTGTTGTAGGCGCCGAAGGCGAAGAGCGCCGCGCCCAGCAGCGCCGCGTCGCGCCTCAGCCCGATCCTGCTCAGCAGCAGGAAGCCGCCAACGACCGGGAGCACGTAGTTGCGGAGGACGTCGCCGACCAGCCCGACCTCGACCGGAAGCCAGCGGGCGGTGAGCCAGGTGAGCGGGTGATAGAGAGCGGACTGGCCCTCCCCATGCAGGTGGAATCCCGCGTAGGTGTAGGGATACCAGTGGGGATCGGTCCCATTGTCCAGCGCCTCCGCGTAGAAGTGGCGCATTGGAATGTGGTATCGCGCGAAATCCGTCTCCGCGTAGACCTTCCCGGTGAAGACCGGCCATGCGATCGCCAGCCATACGAGCCCGATGGAGACGACGAGGATCGCGAGGTTGGTTCGCTCGATTCCAGAGAACTTCACGTGCAGTCAGGGCCTTCGGGCAGCTTGCGAGGACGCTGAATCAGCCGCTGGAACGGGCGGGAGACCGATCCGCGTCCGGCTCCCCGTCGTCGTCAGCATCCACCTCATCCTCGTCATCGACGTTCTCCAGCCAGACATAGACGACGTTGAGATCGGTGATCTCCTCGGAGTCGATGATCAGGTAGTCGCCGACGATCGGGTACCAGACCTCGTCCGTGGTCCGGAACTCGGGCGCCTCGGCGTCGTCCTCGAACTTGCGACGGCGGGCTTCGATCAGATCGATTCGGCTGAGATTGCCATCTCGATCGAGCTCGTAGTTGCTGAGGATACCGTCGTAGAGGTATGCGTCTCCGCCCTGGCCCGACACGACCTGGACCCGCGTGAAGTCCGGCCTGCCGGTGATCAGCGGTGGGCGGGCCGGCGTCATGGCGCCCTTGTCCTTGAAATCGAGTCGCTCTCCGCTGAAGAGGTAGAACCAGGGCGTGTGGAATCTCAGGACGGAGTATCGAAGGTCCAGCTTCGCCCGACGAATCGCGATGTGCAGCAGCAGGCCGCCGAGGACGGAGGAGCCGTAGATCGCGATCAGGTAGAGGGCGGTGGCGGCCGGATACGCCGCGGCGCGCGCCAGCGTGCCGTCCCCGTCGGCGCGAGGGCTCGCGAGGAGCTGGAGCACGAGCTCGAAGTCGACGCGCGGCGTGCCCCAGGTCTCGCTCATGCTCCACGCGATCGAGCACATCACGGTGTGCATCAGTCCCGCAGCCGGGATCGCGAGCACGATCTGCTCACCGATCGGCGGCGAAGAGGTGGGCGAGTGCTTGGTGCCGAGATAGAAGGCCCGGGCGAAGATGATCCCCGGAAGCGCGAGCACCAGCAGCGCCATGGCCGGAAACGCGAGGTTCACTCGGGGCCTCCAGCAGCAGCGCGCCGGGACGAGCGTTGCGCTAGGCGTCGACCCGCTCTGCGCGGCTCTTCGCGGTGCTCGACGTCACAAGCCGGACCCGCTGGCGCTTGCCATGCTCGTCCTCGTAGGAGATTTCACCCGAGCCGCCGCGCATCACGCTGGCGAGCTTCTTGCGGGCCTTGGGCTGGCCCAGGATCAGCTTGGTCTTGGTCGTCGTCAGGTTCTTCATGGCGTGTCCCGAGGATCGGCGTCCGATCCAGAATACCGTAGGCGCGCGGGATGAGTATCGGCCAGATTGTTCGAGTGTCAAGCAACTCGAGCGCCCAAGCGCCCGCCGCAGAAGCAGAAACGAGCCGACCGCGTGGCCTCGCACCTGGGCGCGAACGCACGCGCGGCTGCGACGCCCTGCCCGCCCGCCCGCGCGCGGCTCGCAAGAGCGCGCGCCACCGCGTCCCTGCTCCGCAGGAGGCTCGGAATGTCGAGGCTAATCTGCGCGGACCGGCAGGCCATGGATCGGCTGGACCGGCCGGATCGGGGAGGCGGATGTCGGAGCTCAGAGACGCAAGTCAGATCGTGCAGGAAGACCTGCTGCCGCGCATGAACGCCTTGTGCGAACGGGCCCGAAGTCTGGACGAGCCGGCTCAGGAGGCCTTCTTCGAGCGCATCCTGCGTAGCCTGGAGAGCGCGCGGCAGGTGGAGGATCTCGCCGATCCCTTCATGGCCCTCTCGACGGCGGCCTTCCAGGGCTTCCTCTTCGCTCCGGACGTCGCCCTCGTGCTCGACGAGGTGCTGGCCATCTCACAGTCCATTGCGATGACGATGACGGCCTCCGACGAGGCGGCTCAGTAGCGGAGCAGGACGCCCATGATGATCGCTTCGATGAATCGCCGATCTCGCCTGCGTTCGACGACGAAGCCGCGTCCTCAGCGCTCGACGATCATATCGAAGCCGCCGAAGATCATGCGTCCGCCGTCGTAGGGCATCTCCTGCCCCGACATGGCGGGGTCGTTCATCAGCTTGTCCCAGGCCGCGTCGCGGACGGCCTTGGAGGGCCAGATGATCCACGAGAAGACGACGGTCTCGTCGGGCTTGCGCAGCACCGCAGTGTGGAGCGAGTTGGTCTTGCCTTCGGGCACGTCGTCTCCCCAGCACTCGGCGAGCGAGACCGCCCCGTGCGCCTTGAAGAGCTCGGCGGCCTTCTCGGCATGCTCGATGTAGGCCTCTTTGTTGGCCGTGGGGACCGCGCAGACAACCCCGTCGACGTAGTGCATCGTTCTTCTCCTCTATCTCTTCTCTGCTCTTCTTCTCTGTCTTCTCTGTCTTCGCCGCGCATCGGCCGTGCAGCTGCACGTGCATTGTCCTGGCCGATATGTTGATATCAACGTAACATGTCTTCGGCCATGAGGGATGACATTCCGATCGAGAAGACGCACCGGGTTCGCGATGCCTGTCTCTGTCTGCATGCCCGCAGAGCGGCGCGGTCGCTCGGTCGTCGTTTCGACGAGGCCTTCCGCCCGCTGGGCTTGACCAACGGTCAATTCTCCCTGCTCGCCGCTCTGAACCGTCCCGAGCCCCCCTCCATGGGCGCGGTGGCGCGCGTGCTCGCGATGGACCGGACGAGCCTCACGGCGACGCTGAAGCCTCTGGCGCGGCGCGGGCTCGTGGCCATCGAGATCGACGGCGACGATCGGCGCGGTCGACGCATCCGCCTGACGCGGGAGGGTCGTCGCCTGCTGGTACGCGCCCTGCCGGTCTGGGAGCGGACGCACGCGGAGGTCGATGCCCTGATCAGCGAAGCGTCGGCCGAGCGGCTGCGCCGGGATCTGCGTTCGCTCGAATGATCGGGATGCGTGCCTGGCCCGTTCGCGGCCGCGCCTCGCCCCACCGACCCGCCGCGACTCTGATGTAGACTCGAAGCGGTTCACGGAGTGGACGCTCAAGCCGGATGCACTCGGCAGCCGCCACAGCATCCCGCCCGGAATCCCGACTGGAGGTCTTCGTGGGAGTGGTCGTCGAAATCGCGAGCGGCAGGATCGAAGGCGTCCAGTCAGAGGGTCACCAGTTCTTCCGCGGCATCCCCTACGCCGACCCGCCCGTCGGTGCGCGGCGCTTCGCTGCCCCGCAACCGGTCACGCCGTGGGCGGGTGTCCGCAGCGCCGAGCAGTACGGGCCGGGCGCGCCGCAGCCGCCGAGCCTGCTGCCCGGCATGGCGCCCGGCCCCCAGGATGAGGATTGCCTCACCCTGAACGTCTACACGCCGGCGGCGGACGGCGCCCGGCGCCCAGTGATGGTCTGGATCCATGGCGGCGGCTTCACGGGGGGATCCTCGCAGCAGGCCCTCTACGAGGGAGACAGGCTCACGCGCCGCGGTGAGATCGTTCTGGTCACCATCAACTACCGCCTGGGCGCGCTCGGCTATCTGCATCTGGCCGACTGCGAGGCGCAGCTCCCGGGGGCCGTCTCGAACGCGGGACAGCGTGATCAGATCGCGGCGCTCGAGTGGGTGCGAGAGAACATCGATCGCTTCGGCGGCGATCCGCGTCGCGTGACGATCTTCGGCGAGTCGGCGGGGGGCATGGCCGTCTCCACGCTGATGGCGACGCCGAGTGCGCGGGGGCTCTTCCAGGCGGTCATCGCGCAGAGCGGCGCCGCCCAGTCCTGCCACACGGTGGAGTCGGCCACTCGGGTACGGGAGCTCCTCCTCTCGGAGCTCGGCCTGGCCACCAAAGAGCTCTCGGCGCTCCGGTCGCTGCCCACCGACACCCTGATCGAGGCGCAGCTGGCGGCGGGGCGACGCGTGGGAACGAGCGTCTTCCTCCCCTACGCCCCCGTGATCGATGGCGACTCGATACCACAAGCGCCCCTCGCGGCGATCCGCGCCGGCAGTGCGAGTGATGTCGCGCTCATGGTCGGAACCACCCGGGACGAGTGGAAGCTCTTCAGCGCCATGGATCCGCGCCACTTCAAGATGGATCAGGGAACGCTGACGAAGATCGTGGATGCGCGCCTCCAGCATCTCGAAGGCACGGACCGCGCGCACCTCCTCGAGCTCTACGGTTCGCTGCGCCCGGACGCGCCGGCCTGGGACGTCTTCGACGCCCTCGAGACCGATCGCCGATTCCGCATCCCTGCGATCCAGCTGGCGGAGGCGCAGTGCGCGCAGCAGCCGGCGACGTACAAGTACCTCTTCAGCTGGGCGTCGCCCGCGCGGCGCGGTGTGCTCGGCTCCTGTCACGCCCTCGAGCTCCCCTTCGTCTTCGGCACACTCGATGCGCCGACCATGGATCGCTTCGCGGGAGCGGGCCCGGAAGCAGAGGCGCTCTCACAGGCCATGATGGACGCCTGGCTCTCGTTCGCGCACCGGCACGATCCCAACTGCGAGGCGCTCCCGCGCTGGTCGGCCTACGGCATCCCCGAGCGCGCGACGATGGTCCTCGATCGCGAGCCGGCGCTCTGCTGGGCGCCGGGCGACGAGGAGCGGGCCGCCTGGGAGACGCTGCCGCTCCAGGCCTAGGCGCCTCGCATCCCCGGTCCGCGCTCAGTAGCGCGCGACGATGAAGGGCACGCTCTGCTCGAGGATCGCCTCGATCACGCGGCCACCGAAGATGCTCTGCCTGGGCCGCGCGCCCATCAGGTACTCGATGGTGGGGCCGACGTCGTCGAGCGAGTAGTGCTCGTCGCTCCAGCTGCTGCCGGTCTTCGCGATCCCGCTGCCGACTGCCAGCAGCCAGAGATCGCTGGTGCCCGGCACGTTCCATCGATGGGAGGCCCAGTGCTCGCCGTGGCCCCGACCGTGGTCGGTGGTGACGACCAGCGTGGCTGGCCGGCCGGAGCGGCGGATCCCTTCGAGCGCCTCGTCGATCTGGCGCAGGTAGTCGTCGTAGCGGGCCAGGGTCTGCAGATACGCGCCGTAGCGCCCCCCGTGCCCGTGCGAGTCGGACTCGTCGAAGGCGAGGTAGAGCAGCTGCGGGGGGTCGTTCTTCAAGCGATGCATCCCGAGCTCGAAGACGGCGTGATCCGTGGACGACGGCAGGGGGCGCGGATCGGCGCCCTGCTCGCGCAGCGCGCGCTGCCATGCGGGATCCAGCGATTCCCGGCCGCAGCGCGCCTCGAGGATGTCGGGCTTGTCGGTCAGCCCCAGGCCATCGCAGAGCCGGTCGTAGTTGGCGTACATCGCCATCTGCTCGCGCTCGAGCACGAGATGGTCTCGCACGCGCTCGAAGACCGTGGGTCGCCGCGGCGCCGCACACTCATTGGTGACGCAGAGGACCGGCGGACCGGCGAACATCGACTGATAGCTCGGCATGCTGATCCCGATGGGGTTGCCCAGCCCGAAGCTCGTGCCGCCGTAGGGAGAGCCCAGGAAGGTCCCGCGCGGGCGCAGCGCGTCCATCATGTGTGGCATCACCGTCTCGCCGGGCGTCCATTGCGCGTCGGCGTCGGCCTCACCGAGCAGCGCGGGCGAAGGGCCCTCGAAGAGCTCCCGGAGCCGCACGCCGTCGAAGGTGACGATCACGAGCGTGCCGTCGGTCACGGGTCCGATCAGCCGATCGCGCGGGTCGCTGGGAATCGCCGCGATCGCAACCCCGGCCATCGCCACGATGACCGTGAGCCAGATGAGGGGGCCAGGACTGAGGCGGCGGCGGTTCATGACAGCAACATGTGACGCTGCGCACAACGGGACCACCTCAAAACGGTGTTATTCTGAGAAGGGTCATTCCGGGGAAACCGGATCGTCATGGTCGCCATACGATCTTCACCTTCGGGGGAAATCAGTAAGGTCCTGACGCCACTCAGGAACTTCCGGTTCCAGTGGAGATGTCGGCTACATGACCTTGCGTCGGGCAATCGCACTCGACGCCACCGGAGACCGTCCGCCGTCGGCGGGCGCGGCCGTCGGTTCGCTGCTCGAGATCGCGACCGGCGCGGACAGACCAGCGCGGCCCCTGGGGACCGGCGGATCACCCCACCCGGGCCGCCGCTGGATTGACGAGGGCTTCCCCGGGCCGCACGCTGCTCTGATGACGGAGGGATCGGACATCCACGACGCCGCCCCCGGACCGCTGATCGCAACGTGCCCGGACGAGGCGAGCTCTTTCGACGAGCGCTTCGACGTCGTCGTGGTCGGATTCGGCGGAGCCGGCGCGGCGGCGGCCCTCGAGTCGGCGGAGCGCGGCGCGAGCACGCTGGTGGTCGAGCGATTCGACGGCGGCGGGGCCACCCGGCTCTCCGGCGGAATCTACTACGCCGGCGGTGGGACCGAGCTGCAGAAGGCCGCGGGCTACGACGACAGCGCCGAGGAGATGTTCGCCTATCTGAAGTGCGAGACCGGCGGCGAGGCCGTCTCCGACGAGGTGCTGCGCCGCTTCGCCGAGTGCAGCCTCGAGAACTACGAGTGGCTGAAGGCGCGCGGCGTCCGCTTCCCGCGGCAGGGATTCGCACCGATCAAGACATCGTATCCGAGCGACGACACCACGCTCTATTTCTCGGGCAACGAGAAGTCGAGGCCCTACAGCGACCGCGCCCGCCCCGCGCCGCGCGGTCATCGCCCGATCGGACCGGGATTGACGGGCAACCTGCTCTACGAGCCGCTGCGCGAGGCGGCAAGCCAGGCGGGCGTCGCGGTGTCCTACCGCAGTCGCGCGAGACGGTTGATCGTGGACCGGGACGGTCGGGTGATCGGCGTCGAGGTCGCCGTGCTCTCCGGGGCCGCGCCCGTGGTCGCCGTGCAGCGCGCGCTCTACTACGCGGCGACCTATGGCGGCGCGACGCTGCCGCGTGTGCTTCGCTTCTTCAAGGCCGCCCTCGAACGCTGGGAGGCGCGTTTCTCGACCACGCGGCGCATCGGCGCGCGCGGCGGCGTCGTCATCGCCACCGGCGGCTTCATCTACAACCCCGACTGGACGGAGCGCTTCCTGCCGCGGTACAGCCGGACGATGCGCCTCGGCACCATCGCCGACGATGGCTCGGGAATCGCGCTCGGGCGCTCGGTCGGGGCCGCGGTGCGCAAGCTCGATCGCGGCACCGCGTGGATGTTCATCAACCCGCCCGAGCCGATGACCCGGGGCCTGCTGCTGGACCGTCTCGGCCGGCGCGTCTGCAACGAAGAGCTCTACGGCGCCGCGCTCGGCGAGGCCATCGCCGAGCACCACGAAGGCCGGGCGATCCTGCTGATCGATCGCCGCATCTTCGAGCAGACGCGCTCCGCCTTGATCCACGATCGCAAGGCCTTCTTCCAATCGCTGGTGGCCTTCATCAACCTCTATCTGAACAACCGCAGAGGGGACACCCTGGGCGCGCTGGAGGATCAGGTGGGGCTTCCGAAGGGCGCGCTGATCGATGCGGTGACGCGCTACAACGAAGGCGTGCGTACAGGCGACGACGAGACGGGCAAGCACAGCGACGCGCTCCAGCCGCTCGACACCCCGCCCTACTACGCGATCGACGCGGACATCGACAACTGGCGCTTCCTCTCGCCTTCGATCTCGCTCGGCGGGCTCGACGTCGACGGTCTCACGGGAAGGGTCCTGGACGCGGAGCACAGGCCCATCGCAGGGCTCTTCGCGGCGGGACGCGCCGCCGCGGGCGTGTGCTCCGAGCACTACGTAAGCGGGCTGTCCATCGCCGACTGCATCTTCGCCGGGCGGAATGCGGGACGCAGCGCAGCCGCCCGGGCGTCGAGCGAGAGCGACTGAGGGGCTGGCGATCCCGCTGTCGATACAGCGCGGCCGCGGCCCCCTTCCCGGGGCTGAGGGATTCAGGCCCCGCAATGGCGTCGGCGACTCCTGATCTCTCCGTGATTCGTCCGCTCATCGCAAGCCAATGGTCCCGATTCGTGGACACTCATGGTCGAAGTCCGCTGGCCACGACTGGGAGGCAGAGATGAAGGCGTATCGGCACATCGTTCAATCCGGCGAATCGCTCTCGCTGATCGCCGAGCGCTACCTCGGCGACATGCACGCCTGGCCGCAGATCGTGGCCTTCAACAACGACCCGGCGAACAGCGCCGTTTCGGGAACTCGAATCACCGACCCCGACCTGATCCTCGTCGGCCAGAGCATCATGGTTCCGCTCGCCCATCCGTCGGATCTCGCATGCAGGCCACCCGTTCACAGCGAGCGCGGCCCGCGAAGGACGAAGAAGCCCGACGGTCCGGGCTCGCGCCCCGCGCTGCCCAGGATCGAGTCCCCGACGCTGAAGTACGACCTGGACGAGATCGGCGAGATGAAGGTCTTCGGCTTCGGCTGGACGGCCACAGTGACGCTCTCCGGAGGCCTGCAGATGCAGGAGAAGAAGGTGGAGACCCTCGTCACCGTCAACCAGAAGGGATTCGAGGTGGGCGCAAAGTCGAGGGCCGACAAGGTCCTGGAGTCGCTCGTCGTCCGATCGGTGGACGTCGGCTACGACGCGACGACCGGTGACGTGACCTTCGAGAACGCCATCACAGTGAACTCGACGCGCCCCTACGCGCCCTCGACCTCGCTCGCCACGGGCATCACGATGCTCGGCCAGCCCTACGTCAAGGCCACCATCAAGGCACGTGACCTGGAGGGCGACTTCGACGGCTTCGCCTACGCGGTCGCCGAGCTCAAGGTCACGATCAAGGTCGAGACGAACCCCGATACCGCACTCCCGAAGGCTCCGGTTCCCGTGACGGTCCCGGTCGTCGCACCGGCGCCGCAGGGCACTCCCTTCTACCGCAACCAGACGGTCCAGCTCGTCGCCGGGGCCATCGTGCTCACTGCGGTGGTCGTCGCGGTCGCCATCATCGCCGCGCCGGTGGCCGTCGCCGCGTACGCGAGCGTCGCCGGCATGGTGAATGCCTCCGTGGGCGTCGGAGGTGCGATCGCGGCCGGTGCAGCCATCTCGTCGTTGTAGGATCGCGGCGGAGATCCGGCTAACCTCGGGCGCTCATGCGTCTCAGGCCCGGGGTGTGCAGGATGCGGTGGCGTTCGATCGTGCTGGTGCTCGCCCTGCTCGGCCCGGGCTGCC
>CAZQMY010000150.1:0-12413 GCA_964594405.1 uncultured Spirochaetaceae bacterium
GTGGTTCGTGGCCCGCGTGATGCACGTGGATCTTTAGTGCGACCTGTGCCGACACCTCATCTACACCCTCGATTGAGCAGGGGAATGTCGGGGGTGAGACTGCTGCGCGCCCTCCTCTACGTGCCGATGTCGGTGCTGGCCCGGAAGGCTAGAATCGAGGCGAGGAGGTCCCCCCACATGTCGACCGACAAGCAGCTCAAGAAGATCGAGAAGGCGCTCTCGAAGATCCTCGAGGCCCAGGAATCCCTCAGCGCGCGCGTGCGCGCCCTCGAAGCCCCGGGCGAGACACCCGAGGAGCCCACCGAGGACGAATCCGTCATGGCCTTCCTCGACCAGTTCCGCGCCGGCGAGGCGTTGGGCGAGGCCTTCTTCGGCGCCTGGATCGCGGTCTGCGAGGACGACGGACTGCGGGGCGGGCTTCGCACGATCCAGCAGCGCGAGGGCATGCACGCCCGCCTGCTCGAGGAGCGACTCAAGGCGCTCGGCTGCACGCCCGAGGCGGAGATTCCCGTCGCGACCTTCGACGCGGCGATGGCCCAGGCGAGCAGCACCGAGAAGGACGACGCCGAGAAGCTGCTCGCCTTCACGAGCCAGTTCCCGGACGCAGACGCCGCGCTGGCCCCGATCGCCGAGACGATCGAGAAGCTCCGCGCCGATCACGAGACCCGCGGTCTGCTCGAGACGATCTGCCAGGACGAGCGCGCCACCCTCGAGTGGCTCGGCGCGCGCTGCGCCGAACGCAACGACTAGGCCAGGCGCGCTCACTCGGGCTCGTTGAGCTTCATCAGGTTGAAGACGGCGCCCTGCGGATCGGCCACCACCGCGAAGCGGCCCGGCGCGATATCCGTCGGCGGCATGTAGACCTGCCCACCCAGCTCCTGGAGACGGGCGACGCTGGCGTCGCAGTCCTCGACCGAGAAATAGCAGGTCCAGACGTCCGGCATGTCGCCCATGTTCCCGTCGAGCTCGAGGATGCCACCATTGCCTCGCCCAGCGTTGCGGATCTCGCGATAGGGCTCGGACTGTCCCGTCTCCGACGGGCTCGCGCTGTACTCCCAGCCGAAGAGCTCCTTGTAGAACTGCATCGCCTTGTGCGGGTCGCGGGTTGTGAGCTCGTTCCACGCGAACGAGACCGGCTCGTTCACGAGCCCCGCCCCGATGTGGTCCTGGGCCTGCCAGAGCGAGAGCCGGGCACCGACTGGATCCTGGATGATCGACATGCGGCCGACGCTCATGATCTGCATGGGCGGCATCGCCACCTCCGCGCCCAGCTCGGCGGCGCGACGGGTGCTCGCCTCCACGTCCTCGACACTCACGTATGAGCTCCAGACCGCGGGCATCCCGCTCGCCTTCATCTCCTCGGACATCTCACCCATGCCCGCCACCAGATGCTCACCGCAGGTGAACTGCGTGTAGACGCCGCCCTGATCGGTCGGGGAGTCGATCACACCCCAGCCGAAGAGCTCCGTGTAGAAGGCCCTGGCCGCCTCGGCATCGCGCGGCATGAGGTCGACCCAGCAGAACTGGCCGGGGGTGTACTTGCTGACGGTGGACATACTGCTGCACTCCGTGGGGGCCCGTCCAGACGCACGGCGACCGGACGGGCGGCCGAGACAGGGCGGGGCGGGGAAGCTGGTCGGGATTCTATGCCGGATCGTTCACCGCCGGTCAACACCGACCCCGGGCCCGATTCGCGAGTGTGGGGAAAGCGCGGGATGCTCGACGCTCGAATCAACGTCGGCGTACGCGGAGCCGCGCAGGGTGATCCCGCGCCGGAGCGAACGCTTCAGTAGATCCGAACCACCCTCTCGCCCCCCTCTCCGAGGGCCTCGAGGAGCCGGGCCTTGAGCAGCACCTTCTGGACCTTCCCGCTGCCGGTCATCGGCACCTGGTCGGCGCGCAGCAGCAGGAGCGCCTCGGGCCGCTTGTAGCCCGGGAGCGCCTCGCTGCAGTACGCGACGATCGCCTCGTCGGCCGGGGCGCTCCCCGCCTCCACCACCAGCGCGGCCGCCACCGCCTCTCCTCTGTCGCCGGCGGGCAGCGGGAAGGCGTGCGCCACGTCCACGCCGTCCATCTGCACCAGCTTCATCTCGATGTCCGCCGGGCTCACGTTGATGCCGCCCGTCTTGATCATGTCCTTGATGCGCTGGTTGAAGTGGACGTTGCCTTCAGCGTCGATCCTGCCGAGATCGCCCGTATGGAAGAAGCCCTCGTCGTCGAAGGTCTCGGCGGGGTCGATCTTGTAGTAGCGCCGCAGGACCGAGGGGCCCTTCACGCAGAGCTCGCCCTCGCTGCCTTCGGGCAGACGCAGACCCGTCTCCGGATCGATCACCTTGAGCTCGGCGCCCGGCATCAGGGGGCCGGTGCTGGTGATGCGATCCTCGAGCGGCGCGTCCGCCGGCGTGCAGGAGAAGGCCGTGCAGGTCTCGGTCATGCCATACATGTTGACGCCGCCGAGTCCGCTGGGATGCGGGCCCAGCATCGCGTCGAAGGGCGCTGTGCCCTTGTGCAGCTTCGAGTGGTCACGGGTCGTCCAGTCGGGATGGGCGGTCAACGTCTTGAGCGTGTGCGCCCAGAGATGCCAGGTGTTCGCCTGCTCGCGCTCGATCAGCATCAGCGCGTCGCCGGGCTCGAAGCCGGGCTGCACGATCATCGCCGCGCCGTGGCTGAGCGTGCCGAGCATGACGTTGATGCACCCGGCGGAGAAGAACATCGGAAAGTAGTACCAGGCGACGTCGCCCGCCTCGAGGCGCTGATACTCGCCGATCAGATGCCCGTTGCGCGCGACGGCTTCGTGGACGTGCAGCACCCCCTTGGGACGCGCCGTCGTGCCCGACGTATAGAGCAGATAGCAGTCGTCCTCCGGATCGACCTCGTCTCTCAGTGACGCGACGAGGGACGCGGGCACATCACCGCCCGCCGCCTCGAAGTCCGACCACGACTGGCAGCCCGAGGGAAGCCGATCGTCCGCGCCGCGCACGACCACCCGCCGCAGCGCGGGCATGCGCTCCAGGTAGAGCTGCCCCGGCGTGCCCGAGTCGAGCTCGGGGGCGGCCTTGCAGAGCATCCCGAGGTAGTCGTTCTTGAGGAAGCGCGCGGACATGAAGAGCTGCGCCAGGTCGGCGTGGCGCAGCTGATACTCGAGATCGTCCTGCTTGCTGAAGGTGCTGACAGGCACGAAGAGCGCACCCAGGCTCGTGGCCGCGAAGGCGAAGGCGACCCAGTCGGGATCGTTCTCCATCAGCAGGCCGACGCGGCTGCCCTTGCCCACACCCATCGAGACGAGCGCCCGCGCATGGCGCTCCACGCGCGCCTGGAGCTCCGCGTACGTCCAGCGCTCGTCCACGGTAATGATCGCGACACGATCGCCCCAACGAGACACCGAGTCCGCGAGCAGCCCCGGCAGCGTTCGCGGTGCCTGCGCCGCAGCCTCCCCGAACGCTCCGGCCATCAGACCAGCACGCCCGCTTCCGTGAGCCGGGCGACCTCTTCCTCGCTCATGCCCATGAGCTCCCGGAACACGTAGTCGTTGTCCTGGCCGAGGATGGGCGTGCCGCGGGTCATCTCGGCGGGCGTAGCCGAGAGCAGCCAGGGCGTGCCGTAGATGTTGCAGGGATCGAAGCCCTCCGTCTCGTGACGCCAGACGAAGCTGCGCGCCTCGAAGTGCGGGTGCACGTTGCGCTCCTCCAGATCGAGGACGGGCGCGACGGGCACGCCGGCGCCCGCGAGCGCGTCGGCCGCTGCGTCGCGCGCCTGGCCGGCGACCCACTCGGCAATCCCGGCGTCGAGCTCGTCCGCCCGGGCCAGGCGCCCTTCGGCGCTGGCCAATCCGGCGTCCTTTGCCCAGTCGTCGCGCCCCAGCACCCGACAGAGCGCCTGCCACTCGGCCTCGCCGCGAGCCGCGAGGGCCAGCCACTGCTCCTCGCCCGTGGCGGCGTAGATTCCGTGGGGCGCGAAGTGCTTGTGCGTGTTGGCCTGTGGGCCAGGCACGTTGCCCGCGATCTGATACTCGATGAGCGCCTCGCCGAGGGGCGCCGTCGCCGAGTCGATCTGACTGACGTCCACGAGCTGGCCCTCGCCGGTCCGATCGCGATGATTGAGCGCTGTGAGCGCCCCGCAGACCGCCTGGACAGCCATGCTCGTATCGCCCAGCCCGAAGGGCAGCAGCCCCGTCGAGACCCCGGTGTCGGGATAGCCGACCATCAGCTCCGTCCCCGAGTAGCCCGTGGCGATCGAGGCGAAGCCGCGCATGCCGCGCAGCGGCCCCTGCTGGCCGGCCATGCTCATCTCGACGCAGATGATCTTCGGGTTGGCCTTGACCAGATCGTCGTAGGCGATGCCGTTCTTCTTCATGACGCCGGCGGCGAAGTTGTCCATCACGATGTCCGCCGACCTGGCGAGCACGCGCAGCTGCTCGGCGCCCTCGGGCGTGGCGACGTTGATGGTCACGGACCGCTTGCTGCGGTTGTTGTGGCAGAAGAAGAAGGAGGTGTAGTCGAGGAAACGCATCAGGTCCTGGCGCTTGCTCGTCTCCACGCGGATGACCTCCGCCCCCATGTCGGCCAGCAGCTGCCCGGCCATGGGCCCTGCCCAGTTCCAGCCGAAGTCGAGGACGCGAACACCCTCGAGCGCGTGCCTCAGGCGCGCCCTGATCTCGTGCTCTCGCGGGTCGGGCGGTGTGCCGCGCAACGCATCGCCGTCGGCGTCGAGCGCCGGCCCGCGCGCACCCACCACCGCGGGCGTCCCATGCATCTGGAAGCCGGCCTTGGGCACCTTCACGGCCTTGCCCGCGATCCTCTGCTCGCCGAACAAGCCGCGGAACTCGAACTGCGGACTCGCGAGCACCTCATCCGCACGCTGGGCAACGCCCATCACGATGTCCTCGGCCACGGCCATCTCGAGCAGCTCGGCGCGCGTGTACTCCATCAGCCACTTGCGGAAGTGCTTGTCCGCGGGCTTGACGTCCACCAGGCCCAGGTAGATCGAGTTGTCGGCGTTGCCCTCCTTCGACCACTTCGGGTTGCCCATCAGAGAGAGGAACGCCTCCCACTGCTTCGGCGTCTGGGAGGCGATGCAGACGAAGCCGTCCTTGCACTCGAAGAAGCCCGTCGGGTAGGGCGAGCCCTTCATCGTCATGCCGCGCTGGCCCCACTTCGCTCCGTTCTTCGCCGAGACGAGATGCATCCCGCCCACCTGGTAGGCCATCACCTGCGCGACGCTGATGTCGACGCCCTGTCCGAGCCCGGACGCGTTGCGCTCGCGCAGCGCACAGAGCGCGGCGCAGTAGGCATGGTAGGCCGCCTGGTAGTCAGCCTGGTCGTAGGGGATGCGAAGGGGCGTCCGCTCCGGCATCCCCAGCCCCAGGGGCAGCGACGACGCGGCCTGCGCCGTCAGATCGGTGCCCGGTCGATCGGACCAGAGGCCCGACCGGCCATTCGCCGAGATCGAGACGACCACGAGGTGGGGGTGACGCTCGGTGAGCCGCTCGGCGGCCAGCCCGAGCCTCGCGTAGTCGGCGGGCTCGGTGTTCTCGATGAGGATGTCGGCCCCGGCGAGCAGCGCATCGAAGCGCGCCATTCCCTCGTCCGCGTCGAGGTCGAGCACGACACCCTGCTTGCCGGCGTTGAGGAAGTGGAAGAGCGCGCTCTCCTCCGGATCGACCTCGCCGCCCACGAAGGGGCCGTGGGCGCGCGTCACGTCTCCGCCGGGCCCTTCGACCTTGATCACCTGGGCGCCGAAGTCGGCGAAGAGGCGGCCGCAATAGGGGGCCGTCACGTACTGCCCCAGCTCCACCACGCGAATCCCGTCGAGCGCTCCCATGCTAGGCATCTCCTCGGCTCGGCAGCTCCACTGTCATCTCACCCTCGGTCGTACGCTGTCCGCGCGGATGGCTCATCGTCCAGATCTTGAGGTCAACGAGGTTCTCGCCGCCGTCCCGACGCTTGCCCGTCACCTCGGCGAAGAGCCGGCAGGCATCGCCCTGCCAGTGGAAGCCCCGGAACTGGCAGCCGAGGGCGCGGATCTTGCCGTGGTCGCCGATCCAGTTGTTGATCAGCTGCGTGAACCAGTTGAGGCGCTCGAAGCCCGCCTCGTAGGCGCCGGGCATGCCGAGGTACTTCTGGCAACGCTCGTTGGTCCAGTGGATGGCCACCGGCGGCTCGGGCACGTTCTCCTCGTTGCGAATGGGCAGCCGCGGCGAGCGCTCCCAGAGCTTGAGGGCCAGCTCGTGGCCGACGAACCATCCGAAGGCGCCGAAGGCCATCTCGAAGGCGATCTTGCTGGTGAGGGTCACCGGGCCCTTGATGATGTAGGGCACTTCGTCGCCGACCGTGACGTCCTCGAAGTAGAGCGGCGTGCTGCCCTGGATGTTCTTGAAGTTCTGGTCGTGGTACTCCTGCCAGACCGCATCGAGCTCCTCGTCGCTCCAGACATGGCGCTCGATGCCCGCGTACTTCGACGCCTTCTTCGACTTGCTCCGGCTGAAGCGATGCCAGCTGGTGCGATAGAAGCCGATGAGCCCGTCCTGCATCGACCGGACCTCGGTCTCGTAGTCCTGCACCGCGGCCCGCCCTCCGGCGAACTGACTGTCCTCGATGATGCGCACGTCCTTCAGATAGGTCTTGCACTTGACGACTTCGTCGGCGTACATCGGCCGCGCCCACTCGTACTCGACGCCGCGCCAGATCGTGTGGCAGCCGGGGAAGCCGTCCGATGCCCCGTTGGTGGTCTCCGCGTAGCACATGGCCGCAGGGGGCACGATGACGCGGCCCCAGGGCGACTTCTCGGCGTATGCCGGCTTGTGGTAGAGGGGATTCATGTCGGCGAAGCCGCGGGCGTAGCGCCCCACGGTCTCGGCGCTCATCGCGAAGAAGCTGTCCGTCGGTCTTTCCTTGCGCTTCTTGCCGTCGGCCAGGCTCGTCATGCTTCCGCGCTGGCGCGGAACGCCCTTCCGCCCCAGCAGGATCTCGTAGCTCGCGTCGGTGATCTCGCCCCAGACTTCGCCTTCTTGCAGCGCCATGGTCCTTCCTTCTCCGTCTCCGATCCGAGCGGATCGTCTCGTGCCGGTTCGTCGCGCGGATCTGCGCGTCTTCAGTCGGCGCCTTCCAGCTTGAGGAATCGCGCCACGTTGTCGTAGAGCACCGCCCGCTTGGTCTCCTCGGCGATGTCGAGCTCGAGGAACTCGCGCTTGCAGCGCTCGAGCCCGAGGCCGTTGGTGCCGAAGAGCACCTTGTCACGGCCGCGCCCGGAGTCCATGAACTTCACCAGGCGTTCGTCCAGGCTCCTGGCGTAGTAGGCCGAGATGTCGCCGTAGACGTTCGGGTGCCGCCAGAGCATCGAGCACCACTCGTCCACCCAGGGCCAGCCGGTATGTGACAGGTTGATGCGCAGCTCCGGGAAGTCGATGGCCACGTCGTCTGCCAGCATCGGGCGCCCGCAGTCCGAGGGCAGCACCTCGGCCGAGTGGCCGACCTGGAAGCCCACCGCGATGTCGAGCTCCATGCACTTCTGGTAGAGCGGGTAGAAGCGGCGATCGTTCGGGGGCAGGCCGAAAGAGAGCGGGTGAACCCAGACGTACTTGAAGCCCAGCTCGCCAACGCCCCGCTCGATCTCCTTGATCGACTCGCCGATGTGGAAGGGGCTGTAGCTCGCCGCGCCCACGATCCGACCCCCGGTCTCGGTGACCGCCTCACCGATGGGCTCGATGGGATAGTTCATGATGAAGTCGTGGTGATAGTGATAGGACCACATCTTCGTGGCGCAGACGGCAATGTGCGTGTAGCCGAGCTCGTCCATGGTCTTCACGCACTCGGCCGGCGACGCATGGCCCGAGAGCATGCCGCCACCGTGATCACCCCCCGACTTCCTCCCCGGATCGCCGCCCTCGGCCGTCGGCGCTGCCTTCTTCGGCTGGGTCAGCTTCTTGAAGGTGGTCTGCAGCATGATCTGGAATTCCTTGAACGCGAAGGGGTTGCCCGCCAGGTCGCGTCGGATCTCCAGGAGGTGGTTCATGATGTCGATGGACGGATAGTCCTTCAGCCTGTCGCTCATCAGATCTCCATTCCTACTCTGGCGCCGTGCAGGGTGGCCTCCGCGAGCAGGCGCGGCACCCAGGCGGATCCCACGAGGAAGAGGCGCGGCGCCGACTCCGAGTCCCTCAGCTCCTCCGTGAGCCGGTCGTAGAGGCTCGTCTCCGGGACGGAGCCGTAGACGAGGACCACCGAGTCGAAGTCCTCGCGCACCGTCGTGCGCCCACCGAAGACCGAGGTGAACCCGACCTTGCCGTCGGCAGCCGACGCCAGACGCATGCCCGCATGGATCTCTACATCCCGCTCATAGAGGCGCGTCAGGATCGGCCCGATGGAGTAGCGATCGATCTGCTCACCGATGGCCTTGTACTTGTGGAAGATCTCCACGCGCTTGCCGCGCTCGGCCAGGTAGTCCGCCACGTTGGGCGTCTCGAAGTGATCCTCCTGGGAGACGAGCGCCACGTGATCTCCGACCTCGGCGCTTCCCGCCAGCACGTCCCATCCCTGGACCACGTGCGCGGCGTCGAGGCCGGGCGTGTCGGCCCCGCGCGGACGCGAGCCAGTGGCGCACGCGATGGCATCCGGTGCGAGGGAGCGGAGGAGCTCGGGATCCGCGTCGGTCGCGAGGCGGACGTCCACCCCGAGCATGCGCAGCTGCTCTTCCTGGTAGATCACGAAGTCATCGAAGGCATCGCGCCCGGGCGCCCGGGCGGCCAGGTTCAGCTGCCCTCCCAGCCTGCTTCCCTTCTCGAGCAGGATCACTTCGTGACCGCGCTCGGCCGCCATGCGCGCCGTCTCGAGGCCCGCGGCGCCGCCGCCGACCACCACCAGGCGCCGCCTGACCTCGGCCGGCTTCTTCGTCACGGCGAAGAGGAGCTCGTTGCCGATCTCGGGATTGACCGAGCAGGTCGGCCGCTTGAAGGGATCGGGCGCGCTATTGACGATGGATTGGCCGATGCAGCGGTTGCAGCCGATGCAGCGGCGGATCTCATTCACCCGCCCTTGCATGGCCTTGTTGGCGAAGTCTGGATCCGCGATGCCGGCCCGGGTCATCCCCACCAGATCGGCGCAGCCCTCGCGCAGCAGCCGCTCGGCGATCCCCGGATCGTTGACCCGGCCGGAGAAGAGGATCGGAACCTCGCCTTCCGTATCGACCTTCAGTGCCTTGCCCGCCTCGCGGTAGACGGCGTGGCCGTAGTAGCTGGGCTGCACATAGCTCGGGCTGCCCCAGCAATGCCCGACGTCTACGTTGATGAAGTCGAGGGTCCCGGTCTCGACGATGTACATCATCATCTCGCGGAACTCGAGCAGGTCGTAGCCGCCTTCTCGCGACTCCTGACCGTTGACACGGATGCCGATGGCTCCGCCATCGCCGACCCTCTCCTTCACGGCCAGGAGGATCTCGCGCAGGAACTTCGTGCGCGCCCGGGCATCGCCGTTCCAGGCGTCGCTTCGCTTGTTCATCGAGGGTGAGAGGAAGGTCTGGGGAAGGGTTTCGTGGGCGCAGTGGATCTCTATGCCGTCGGCGCCTGCCTCGACGAACTTCTCCGCCGCCAACGCATAGGTCCCGATGATGGTCCGGATCTCGTCCTCGGCCAGCGCATGAGGCACCCAGTCGTAGGCTTCGACGAGCGGAACGGACGAGGCCGCCATCGTGAAGTTCAGCATGGTGAGCTGACAGACCATCACCGAGCCCGCGTCGTGCAGGGCCTCCCGGAATCGCTGGAGGCTCTCCGCGAAGCCGGGCATCAGATAGATCGGCACCCGGAACGAGCCGCTGCCGGGCATGAACTCGTCTGCGGCGGAGTCGGGCAATGGCGAGTCGAGCAGGAAGGTCTCGCTGCCGATCCAGGCCGTCCCGCCGCGCGCCTTGGCGGCGTGATGGGCGATGAATGCGTCGTCCACGAAGCCGGGCATGGCCGCCGCGCCGATGGTGTTGGTGGTCTCGCAGACCCGGTTGCGAACGCGCATCGGCCCGACCTCCAGAGGCGAGAAGAGCGTGGGATAGGGCGTATCCTGGCCTTCCATCTCTTGCTCCCTTCCTCCTTGCTGGTCCCTGGGTCGAGTCGTCCTGCGCTTGGCCGGCCGCGAGCCTCGGCGTCAGCGCTCGGCCGGTGCGAGCGTCTGCTCGAGGTACGTCGCGATCGCGGCGTGGTGGTGGGGCGCGTCACCGTAGGTGGCGGCGTTGCAGTGCGCGCGGCGCAGATGCAGGTGCACGTCGTACTCCCAGGTGAAGCCCACGCCGCCGTGGAGCTGCAGCGCGGCCTCCCCGGCCTCCACCGCCACGTCGCTGAGCCAGGCCTTCGCGGCGGAGATCAGCGCCGAGGCGTTCTCTCGCTGCTCGTCCACCGCGAGGCAGGCCCCGTAGAGCAGACTGCGCCCGAGCTCGACATCCACCAGAGAGTCCGCCAGGCGGTGGCTCACCGCTTGATAGGCGCCGATCGGCTTGCCGTACTGCACGCGATGCTTCGCGTAGGCGACCGTCATGTCGAGGGCGGCCTGCGTGGTGCCCAGCAGATCCGCTGCGCAGAGGAGGGTTGCCACTTCGTAGGCGGAGCGCAGCGCGCACTCACCGCCCGCCGCCCCGCCGACCGGTGCGTCGACCGGGACCTGCACGGCCTCGAAGACGACCTCGGCGATGGCCTGGGCGTCCATCCGGAACATGGGATTGATCGTGACGCCCCCGACATCCGCAGGCACTCGGAAGAGGGCCGGTCCATGGTCGGTCGACGCGGCGACCAGGAGCAGGTCCGCGCCCCGCGCGTCGGGAACCAGGATCTTGGTTCCGGAGAGCGCAAATCCATCCGCGCCCGTGGCCGCCTTCATCCGAACGTTCGCCGGCCCCCATCCGCCCCCCGGCTCCTCGATGGCCAGCGTCGCGCGAAGCTCGCCCGCCACGAGCTTCGGGAGCAGCTCGGTGATCAAAGCCTCATCGCCGCTGGCCTCCACCGCGATGACGGCCGCCAGCGCCGAGCCGAAGGGGCCGGGGAGCAGCCCGCGCCCCGCCTCCTCGACGAGCACCGCCGCGGTCAGCACGTCACCGCCGATGCCTCCCGCCTCCTCCGGTGCGGCCACACCGAGCCAGCCCATGGACACGATCTCGTCCCAGACCGGCTCGTCGATGGTGGCGGGCTGCGCGTCGAGCGCCCGTCGCGCCCGGTCGGGCGACCAGCGCTCCTTCAGGAAGTCGCGCGCCATCTGCTGCAGCGCTCTCTGCTCTTCGCTGAGACTGAAATCCACGTCTTGTTGCTCTCTCGATTGGCCCTCGATGGAAGACCGGGCGCTCAGCCCTCAGTGGAGCGCGGCAGGCCGAGGACCTTCTCGGCGATGACGTTCCGCATGACCTCACTGGTGCCTCCACCGATGGAGTGACACAATGAATCGAAGAACGCGGCATGCCAACGTCCCCGATCCACGACGTGCGGCGACTTCTTGGCCACCGGCGCCAGCGGGCCCGTCATCGTCAGGCCGGTCTTCGCCATCCGATGTCGCAGCTGGGAGGCCGCGAGCTTGCCCACCGACGCACCGGGTCCCGGCGGGCGGCCGGCGATCTGATCGGTCAGGGTGCGGTAGCCGAGATGGCGCAGCGCCTCGATCTCCACCCAATGTCGGGCCAAAGCACGGCGCGTGGCGACGTCCTGGGTGGCCGGCGCCCCGCCCTTCTCGACGCGCGAACCCATCTTCCAGAGGCGCTGCAGCGTCTCCTCCATGGAGATCACCCCCGAGAGCCCGCTGCGCTCGTGATCCAGTGAGCTTCGCGCGATCTGCCAGCCCCCGTTCAGCTCGCCCACCAGGTTCTCTCGGGGGATGCGCACGTCGTCGAGGAAGACCTCGGAGAAGTGCGCACCACCGGCGCCGTTGCGCAGCGGGCGGATCGTGATGCCCGGGGTCTTGATGTCGCAGAGCAGATAGCTGATGCCCTCGTGCTTGGGGGCGTCCGGATCGGTCCGGACCAGCAGGAAGATCCAGTCGGAGATGACCGCCATGCTGGTCCAGACCTTCTGGCCGTCCACCACGAAGTCGTCGCCGTCGATCACCGCACGCGTGCGAAGCGATGCGAGGTCGCTCCCGGCCTCCGGCTCGCTGAATCCCTGGCACCACAGATCCTCGGCGCGCAGGATGCGCGGCAGGAAGTGCGCCTTCTGCGCCTCGGTCCCGTGCTGCACCAGCGTCGGCCCCAGGATGGTGAGTCCGATGGTGCCGAGCAGGGGCGGCGCCTTGGCGCGGGCGAACTCCTCGGCGCAGATCACCTGCTCGGTGAACGACGCTTCCTGCCCTCCGTACTCCCTGGGCCAGGGCAGGCCCACGTAGCCGGCCTCGTAGACCCGGCGCTGCCAGGCTCGGGCGGCGTCGACGAGATGAAACCACCCGCTCGCCAGGCGCTCG
>CAZQMY010000151.1:0-12405 GCA_964594405.1 uncultured Spirochaetaceae bacterium
CCGCCTGCATGGTCTCGATGCAGCCGATCTCGCGGAAGCGCGGGCCGTAGGACGCGCGCGTGCCCTTCTTTGCCGCGTTGGCGAGGCGGAGATCCATCGGATCCATCGAGAGCTCCGCCGCGAGCTCGTCGAGCACGCTCTCCACCGCGAAGGCCGCCATGGGCGCGCCGGGCGCCCTGTAGGCGGCGACCTTGGGCTTGTTCAGCACCACGTCGAAGCCGACGGCGCGCACGTTGTCGATGTCGTAGGGCGCGAAGATCGTCATGCAGCCGGGCATGACCGGGGAGCCGGGATACGCGCCGGCCTCGTACTCGAGCAGGGCGTCGGCGGCGCAGAGGCGGCCGTCGCGCCTGGCCCCGAGCTTCACGCGAATGCGCGAGCCCGAGGTGGGGCCGGTCGCGCGGAAGACCTCGTCGCGATCCATCACCATCTTCACCGGGCGCCCGGCCTTGCGCGAGAGCACCACCGCCAGGGGCTCGAGGTAGACCGTGGTCTTCCCCCCGAATCCCCCGCCGATCTCGGCGGGGATGACGCGCAGGCTCGAGATCTCCATCTCGAGCAGGGCCGCCGTGTAGGAGCGGATCATGAAGTGACCCTGGCTGCTCGCGAAGATCGTGACCTTGCCGTCGGGCGCCGTGCGCGCGATACAGGCATGGGGCTCGATGTACCCCTGATGCACCGCCGCGGTCTCGAAGGTCCGCTCGATCACCACGTCGGCGTCAGCGAATCCCGCGTCGACGTCGCCGTGCCCCATCTCGCAGCGCGAGGCGACGTTGGAGGGCTCGGTCGCGGGCGGGACCGCGTCCTTGGTGCGCATGTTGTCGTGCAGGATGGGCGCGCCCTGGGCCATCGCGGCCTCGAGGCTGAGCACCGGCTGGAGCGGCTCGTAGTCGACCTCCACCAGGCGGGCGGCCTCCCTCGCGCTCTCCCGGCTGGTGGCCGCCACGGCGGCTACGGCGTGACCGTGATAGAGCACCTTCCTTCGGGCCATCACGTTGTCGGAGAGCGTCTTGATGTCTGCGGGTGCCTCGCCGCCCTCCATCCTGGCAGCCTCGAGATCTGGGAGGTCCGCGGCCGTCATCACGGCCAGCACACCCGGCAGCGCCAGTGCCTTGCTCGCGTCGATGCCGCGAATCCGCGCGTGCGCGTGAGGGCTGCGGACGACGCTGCCCCAGAGCATGTCGGGGAAGGCCTCGTCCGCGCCGTAGGCGGCCCTGCCCGTCACCTTGTCCACGCCGTCCGGACGCACCGGACGTGTGCCCACCTGCCTCAGCTTCGGAGTGTTCTCGCTCTCACTCATGCGGAGGTCTCCTTGAGCTCAGCTGCGGTGTCCATCACCGCGCGGATAATCTTGTCGTAACCGGTGCAGCGGCAGAGGTTGCCGGCGAGCCAGTAGCGCACCTCTTCCTCGCTGGGGTCGGCGTTGCGCTCGAGCAGGGCCTTGGCTGCGACGAGGAAGCCGGGCGTGCAGACACCGCATTGGAGTGCGGCGTCCTCGAGGAAACGCCGCTGCAGGGGATGGAGCTCACCGTTCCGGGAGATGCCCTCGACGGTCTCGATCTCGGCGTCCTGCGCCTCGGGAGCCAGCACGAGGCACGCGCAGACCAGGCGACCGTTCAGCATCACGCTGCACGCTCCGCAATCGCCGGTCGCGCAGCCCTCCTTGGTGCCCGTGAGCCGAAGCTCGTCGCGGAGCACGTCGAGCAGGGTCTGCGAGTCTCGGCAGAGGAACTCGGCGGGCTCCCCGTTGATGGTGGTCTCGACGTGTCTCTTGCTCATGGCGCCTCGCAGCAGCTTTCGTGGTCGATGTTCGATCGGAGGGTGGAGTGTGATGGCTCTCTCAGACGCGCGAGCGCGCCCTCTCCAGCGCGCGCAGCGCCGCGCGTCTGGCGAGGACGCCGACGACGCGGATGCGATAGGCGCGCGAGCCGCGCACATCGTCGATCGGATCGGCGGCGGCGCTCGCTGCGGCTTCCAGGGCGTGCAGGGCCGCGTCGTCGGCCCCGGTGCCGATCAGCGCCTCGCCGGCCCCGGGCACGAGGCGCGCGGTCGGGGCCACCGCCCCGATGACGACGCGGCACTCGCTCACCCGTCCGTCCTCGTCCAGCGAGAGGTCGACGCCGGCGCCGGCAATGGCGATGTCCATCTCGCTTCGCGGGATCATGCGCAGATAGGCGTCGGCGCTCCGCGCTCGACGGGTCGGAAGGTGGAAGGAGGTGACGAGCTCTCCGGGGCCCAGACTGGTCTGCCCTGGGCCCGTGGCGATGTCGGCGACATCCACGGTGCGGGCGCCTTCCGGGCCGACCACGTCGGCGGTCGCGCGCGCCGCGATGAGGGCCGGCACGGTATCCGCCGCCGGCGATGCGTTGCACACATTGCCACCGAGGGTGGCGCGCCCTTGAATCTGAGTGGACCCGATGAGGTCCGTGGCTTCGACGAGGCCCGGCCAGGCGGCGGCGAGCCCGCCGTGCTCGCAGAGCTCTGCGGCGCAGAGCGCGGCGCCGATGCGGAAGCCCTCGCTGCTCTCCGTGATTCGGCCGAGCTCGGGAATCCGCTTCACGTCGATCAGTCTTCCGGCCCCGTCGCCGCCCCTGCGCAGCTGGACCAGCAGGTCCGTCCCGCCCGCGAGTACGCGCGCGCCACTGCCCAGCGCGGCGATCGCCTCCTCGAGGCTCGTCGGTCGGTCGTAGGAGGTGGCGGTGGGCACGGGGCCCGCGTTCGCATGAGGCGCCATCCAAACTCCCTGGAGCTGGGCATCGAGACATCCCGCGCCGCAGATGGATCCGGTCGGATCCCGATGATAGATCAGCTCTGCCGGCTTGCGCCGGAGGACCGATCAGCGCCCTGCCTCGGCGCGCCTCGCGGCGATGAACTCGGCCCAGACGCCGCCTGGCTCCCAGAGGCTCGCCATGAACGCGGCGGAGTCCGCCTCGCTCCACATCCCGCGACGCTCGCGATAGAGCGAGACGAAGGCCGAGACGCGGTAGTTTGCGGCGCAATGCGCCCAGACGCGCCGTCCCTGCGCCCGATCCATCGCATCGCAGAACGCCTCGAAATCCTCGCGGGTGGGCGACTGGAAGTCGACGGGGATGTGCACGTAGCGCAGTCCCTGTGCGCTCACGATCTCGGACTCGTTCGCGACCGCGTGCTCGCTCTCGCTGGGCAGCAGGTCGATCACCACCTCGAACCCGAGCGACGCGAGCTCCGCCAGCCGCGGCGGCGGGATGATTCCGCTCGTGGTCAGGAGATCGTCGAGCTCGACCGCGTTGTAGACCTGATCGCTTGGAGTCCTTGCCATGACGCGCACTCTAGGGAGCCCGTGCGGACCCAGAAAGGACGTCTTCCCCTCGAATCCGGCCAGCCCTCCCCATAGTCACCGGCCATCAGAAAGTTGCCCAGCCGCGCGCTTCGGGCTGCTAGAGTGATCGCGCTCCCGACGACGCCGTGTGGGCCGGCCCGTCCATCCGAGTGTCGTGGGGGATTCGACTCGAATGCAGGATGTGGACGGCGGAGGGGGCAAGGTGGTTCGACGCATCAGGCGGCGATGGGTGGGGGCCGGCCAGGCAGAGAGCTCGGGATCCCACGGTCGGCCGAGCACCCCGCTCATCCGAGTCGCCCTGGCTCTTCCCTTCCTGCTCCTCCTCGAATCGACGGCGCACGCCCAGGCGGGCATGGACGACGTCTACGGCCGCGAGGGATTCGCGCTCGAGATCTATGGCCTGTACGGGATCTCGCCGTCTGGAAGCCAGATCGAAGAAGGCGACAACAACGTCCGGGTGACGGACGGATGGGGGCCCGGCTTTCGATTCGAGTACCGCAGGTCGAGGCTCTTCGGCTTCGAGGCGATCGTCGAGAATCTGAAGCGGGAGATCCAGGGCCGGGACCAGCCCAGCGACATCGCCACCTGGACCATGTTCGGGGCCGCGCGCTTCTACATGGCCGCCGGTCGGATGCAGCCCTACTTCGTCGCCGGAGTGGGTGCCACCTTCGCCGATGAGGTCGTCGACTTCGCGCCGGTCAACATCACCGAGGTGGCCTATCGGGTCGGTGGAGGCCTCGACTTCTACTTCACGAAGCACTTCGTCTTCGACTTCAGCATCGAGCACACCATGTTCGGCTCCCAGCTGAGTGGCTCAGACTATCTGAAGCTCGGGATGGGAGCGAAGTACCGCTTCTGATCTCGGGTCGGTGGCCGTGCACGATTGCGATGCGCGGGGAGGGACGATGAGCGACGCGAGCCTTGCCGAGCTGCAGAGCCGGATGGAGGGCCTCGAGACGCGGAGCGTCTATCAGGACGAGATCATCGACGCCCTGAACGAGGTGGTGACGGTCCAGCAGAATCAGATCGATCGGCTGTCGGCGGAGGTGGCTCGACTTCGCGAGGGGCTCGAGGCCCTCGCGCCGGACGGCATCGATCCCGGCGAAGAGCCCCCTCCGCCTCACTACTAGATCGGCCCGAGCTGCGTCTCGGGCCTTCGGATCGCTGGATCGCCACGGAATGTTCGGGTTGTGTAGAGGCCGAATCGAATTCCGGCAGGGACGTTCACATTGAAAGGCGGCTCGACATCCGATGCCCTCGATGTCGACGCCTCCAGCAGGCGATCCATGGCGGAATGCCAAAGTTCTGTACAAAGCCGCTGGCTCGCCTTGTCCGACCGATAGGGAATGTGACCCTCCCTCGGTGACCCCGATCAGGAGCCCGCGCGGAGTGCACGTGGCTGGAGGCGAGGAGAGACAATGAACGCGATCGGCGCCGACGGCGCACTGGCAAAGCACGGAGCCCGAGAGACGCAGCTCGTTCAGTCGACTCCCGACGACGAGAAGCTGCTCCGCATCCACAGCATCCCCTTCTTCCTGATGCACCTGGCCCCGCTCGGTGCACTCTACACGGGGGCCAGCGGCTTCGACTGGGCGCTCTGCGCGGCGTTCTTCGGGTTGCGGATGTTCTTCATCACGGCGGGCTATCACCGCTACTTCTCGCATCGCGCATTCAAGACCTCGCGCGCGATGCAGTTCGTGCTGGCCTTCGGCGGCGGCATGGCGGCCCAGAAGGGCGCGCTCTGGTGGGCGGCGCACCATCGCCACCACCATCGCTACTCCGACCAGGAAGAGGACGTCCACTCGCCGTGGAAGAGCGTCTACTGGAGTCACGTCGGCTGGATCCTCTGCGCCAGGTGGCACGCCACGGACTACGACCGCATCAAGGACATGGCGAAGTATCCCGAGCTGCGCTGGCTGAACGACCACCACTGGGTCCCGCCGACCTGCCTGGGCGTCGCGACCTTCCTGGTGGGCGGCTGGAGCGCACTCTTCGTCGGCTTCTTCCTGTCGACCGTGCTCACCTATCACGCCACCTTCCTGATCAACTCCGCGACGCACATCTTCGGCCGGCGACGATATGCGACCACGGACACGAGCAAGAACTCGGCGATCATGGCGCTGATCACCTTCGGCGAAGGCTGGCACAACAACCACCACCACTATCAGTCGTCCGCGAACATGGGCTTCTACTGGTGGGAGGTGGACCTCTCCTACTACATCCTCAAGCTGCTCAGCCTCTTCGGCATCGTCTGGGATCTTCGCAAGCCGCCCGCAGCGGCGCTCGAAGCCAACCGCATCAGCACCGCCAATCCGGACGATCGATGCGTCCACCTGGTGCCGTAGGCAGCGATCGGGCGCAGCTCGCCGCGCGCGATCGCCGCAACCGGAGAGAGAAGGGGCCGCCCACCGATGGTGAGCGGCCCCCTGGTCGTTTCGGAGCGGCGCGCCCGGAGAAAGGGAGGCGCGTCGCCTGATCGACCGGATGCGGTCAGCCCGCTAGTTCAGATCGTTGCGCGAGTAGTCGAGCAGCCCACGAGCGATGATCAGGCGCTGGATCTCGCCCGTTCCCTCGTAGATGTCGGTGATGCGGCAGTCGCGCGCCCACTTCTCGAGCAGGTGCTCGCGCGAGATGCCCATGCTGCCCAGGATCTCGATGCAGCCCTGGGTGACCTGTCGAACGCTCCCACCGGCGTGCGCCTTGCACACCGAGGACTCCATGTTGTTCGGCTTGCCGTGGCCGGCGAGGTCGAGACACTGGAGCGTGGCGAGCTTGCTGGCTTCGAACTGCGCCTCGAGACGGATGAACTTCTCTGCAGCGGCCGAGAGCGTGCCGAGTCCCGCCGTGTAGTCGATCTCGATCCCGGCCGCCTCCAGCTGCTCGCGGGTGAAGTCGGCGGCCGCCTCGGCCAGTCCGAGACCCATTGCCGCGGTGAGAGGCCGCGTCATGTTGAAGGTCTTCATGACGCCGCGGAAGCCGCCCGAGCTCTTCTTGGGGATCGTCTCGTCACCGCCGAGCAGCTGATCCCGGGGGATCCGGCAGTCCCTGAACACGTACGCGGCCGTGTCGTCGGCCCGAATGCCGAGCTTCTACTCCTTGTGCGGAACCTCGAAGCCGGGCGTGCCCTTCTTCACGAAGAAGCTCTTGATGCCCGCTCGGCCGGCGCTCTTGTCGATGGTCGCCCAGAGGACGACACCGTCGGCGCGAATGCCGGTGGTCACGAAGATCTTCTCGCCGTTCAGGACCCATTCGTTGGTCTCTTCGTCGAGCACAGCGGTGGTCGAGACGCGCGAGGGATCCGAGCCGCAGCCCGGCTCGGTGATCGCCATCGAGAGGCAGAGGCTGCCCCACTTCTCCTGCTGCTCGGGCGTACCCGACGCGGCGAGCGCCGCGTTGCCGAGGCCGCCCCCCTCGCGCTTCAGGCGAATCGTGTAGTCGCCCCAGTGCGAGATCATCGAGTGGAGGCCCATCATGACGGGGCGGCTGGTGTCGCCGGGGCCCGGCTCGGGCATGGGGGCCAGGTTGGCGTAGAAGTCGTCCGCCTCGTCGAGCTTCTCCGGGGCCATCTCGGCCTCGTTCTCGTCGTAGTAGCGGGCGTACTTGCGGCAGATCAGAGCCGCCTCGCGGTCGCGGGCGATCAGTGCCTTGTCTCGTTCGGAGAGCGTGAAATCGATCATTTTCGGTCTTCCTGTTCTCGCGGCCCGTTCGAGGCCGCCGTCTGGTCGCGCTCACCGTCGCAGTGAGCGGAGCCGGGATTCGTCTGGTCGAGCTGACTAGAGCGCCACGGTGCCTTCGAGCACGCCCAGGGTGCGGGCCGCGCGGAACCACATCTCCACGGGGTGCTCTCGGATGAAGCCATGTCCGCCGAGCACCTGGATGCCGTTGTCGGTGATCCAGAGGCCCTTCTCGGCCGCATAGGTGCGGGCCCAGCGGGTCTGCTTCGTGACGTCCTCACCGTGGTCCATCAGGCTGGCCGCCTGCCAGGTGAGGTTGCGCATGGCCTCGATCTCGATGTGCATCTCGGCGAGGCGGAAGGCGATGGACTGCTTCTTCGCGATGGCCTCGTCGAAGGCCACGCGGTCCTTGGCGTAGGGGATGCAGTACTCGAGGACCGCGCGCGAGACGCCGATCATCACGGACGCCAGCGCAATCCGGCTGTTGTTGATCAGCGCCGCGATGTCGGCTCCTGCGTCTCCACCGAGGCGATCGCCGGCGCCCACCTCGACGCGCTCGAGCTCGAGGCTCACCGTCGTCAGGCCCTTGAGGCCCATGTTGAGCTCGGGCTCGCTGATCGTCAGACCCTCGGCATCGCGCGCGACGATGAAGGCATCGGCCCGATCGCCGTTGCGCGCGACCACGATGAAGTGGCTCGCCCGATCGCCCATCACCACGCCGCTCTTGGCGCCGGAGAGGACGAAGCCGTCGCCCTTGGGCTCGGCGACGGTGCGCGGGCGGAAGGGATCCGCGGCCGGCGAGTGCTCGGCGATGGCCAGCGACCCCACCGCGTAGCTGCTCGTGCAGAAGAGCGGCAGATACTGCTTCTTCTGCGCCTCGCTGCCGAGGTCGAGGATCGCGTTGGCGAAGAGCGAGGGGGCGAGGGCCGCGATCGCGATGGCGGCATCGCCGTGACCGAGCTCTTCGAGGATGATCGAGTTGGTGATGCGCGAGCGGGCCTCGCCGCCGCCGCCGAACTCCTCGGGAATCTGCGTCGTCGTCAGACCCAGCTCCCAGACGCTGTCGAGGAGATCGTTGGGGATCGACGAGGACTCGTCGCACTCTCGGCCGAGGGGCCGAATCTGCTCGGCAGCGAACGCGCGCATCATGTCGCGAACGTCCTGCTGCTCTTCGCTCATCTGGAAAGAGATCACTTGGCTTTCTCCTTGCCCGCGGCGCCAGGCCGAGAGCTGTTGATTGCCGGCCTACTCGGCCGAGGGCGGGTTGTCGCTGTCTTCGCGCGCGGCGAGCGTGGTCTCACCGCCGCCGCGCGAGAGCTGATGGAAGTAGTGGTCCATGGCGTGATGCGAGCCGTCCTTGGTCATGAGGCCCCGCTTGACCGTGTCGCGCGCATCCGTGATGCCCAGCGCGACGGCGCACCAGACGCGCGCATCCGCCGTGTACCGGACATCGGCGCGCTCGGCGAAGTCGGGCTCCACCTCGCAGCTGCCGTCCTCGATCGTCACGCTCCACACACCGCCGCCTTCACCCGTGAGGCGGATCTCGAAGGTGACGCTCGCGCCCTTCGCCCGCTCCTCTCGGAGCAGGAAGGGCAGTGACTCGAGCACCGACTGGGGCGATGTGGCGGTGAACTTGCCGAGATCGATCTCGAGGTCGTCGATGCCGTGGCGTACCCACCAGCGGGCCACCGAGGCCACGATGGGCTCGAGGGATCGCCCGCGATCCGAGACGCCGTAGATCGATCGCGCGCCCTCGCTCACCTGCTCGATGAAGCCGTCGGCGCTGAGCTGACGAAGGCGGTTGGAGAGCACGCGCGGCGCAATGCCCGTTCGCACGCGAAGCTCCTGGAAGCCCTTGGGCCCCAGCAGCAGCTGTCGGACAAGGACGAGGGACCAGCGATCGCCGATCACCTCGAGCGCCCGCGCGACGGGATCGAAGATCTCCGCCGGACTGAGGATCTCCGCGCGCTTGCTGCTCGAGCCGCGCGAAGCTCCACCGGGGGACGTGAGGGGGGATACCTGATCGCTCATGGAATCAGTATCTAACAGATACCGATCTTCGTGTCCATCTGAACGTTCTGGTGATGATGTCGGGTAACTCCTGGCGACGCCAGCGCGATCGTCCGGGGTTGGAGGGCTGGAATTCTGGAGAAATCTCTTTGGAATCAGGATGATATGCCTACGGAGGCTCGGTTCAGGTCCTCGCGAAGACGCACTTCAGGTAGCTTCCTTCGGGGAATCCGATCGGGTGATCCAGCGCGTGAGCGGTGCGCATCTCCTCCCTCAGCGCGCGACCGGCGCTCAGTGCGCCCCGGTGGACGCATTCGAAGAAAGCGCCCTCACTGACGCGGGCCGAGCAGGAGGCCATCACCAGCAGCCCGCCGGGCTCGAGCAGAGCGGTGCCGAGCCGAGCCAATCGCTCATAGGCGTGCAGCGCACCCTGGATCTGCGCCTGGTTTCGAGCCATGGAGGGGGGATCGATCACGACGATCCCGAAGCGGCGCCTGGCGACGGCAAGATCGCGCAGGGCTTCGAATGCGTCTGCCTGCAGGGTCTCGTGCCGCGCGCGCCGGACCGTCGCGATCCCCTGGTTCAGCGCGAAGTTCCGCTCGGCCGCGCGCAGGGCCGGCGCGCTCTGATCCAGGCTCAGCACGCGCTCTGCGCCGCCTCTCGCCGCGTGGACGGAGAAGCCTCCCGAGTACGAGAAGGCGTTCAGGACCCGCGCGCCCTCGGAACGCGCGGCCACGCGGACGCGGTTGTCACGCTGATCGAGGAAGAATCCGGTCTTCTGACCCCGAATCGGATCGACCTCGAAGCGCAGGCCCTCTTCCCGGAAGGTCGTTCCCGACGCCAGCGGCTCGCCGAGCAGCATCCTGCCGTCGTGCAATCCATGGAGCTCGGCGCTGCGAGCTGCGGTGTCACGGCTCAGACGCAGGACGACCCGCGACGCGCCCGTCGCTTCGACCAGGGGGGGCATCACCGCGCGCAGGTGCGGGATCCACGCCGGCGTGTAGAGCTTGATCACGATGACCTCGCCGTACCGATCCGCGACCAGGCCGGGCATGCCCTCGTTCTCTCCGTTCACCAGGCGATACCCATCGGTCCCGCGTCGGAGCAGAGGCGCCCGAAGCGCCGCGAGGCCCTGGATGCGCCGGGCGAAGAAGCTCGCGTCGACGCGCTGCGGCTTGCCGGTGTGGAGGATCCGGACGCGGATGGGTGAGTGCGGATCGAAGAGCCCGATGGCCAGGAAGTCGCGATTGCGATCGAAGATGATCGCGTGATCTCCGGCTCGACCTTCGTGGCTCTGCTCGCGCACGCCGGACTCGAAGAGCCAGGGATGGCGCTTGCGAAGGGCCCGCTCGGCCGAGCGATCCACGCGCACGGTGACGTTGCGATCGCGCTTGGTGGGGAGCGCCTCGAGCACGGAGTCCGAGGGGGGCGTCATGCGAAGGAGGTTAGATTGACGGGCGCCGCGGCGCCGCGAGGGACACACGGCCTGTCGATTCTGCCAGGTCTGGAGCTGGACCCCTGAAGCCCGTCACCGAGCACGCCCTGGCCGACACGCCGAGCCCCGACGTCTTGGTCGTTCCTGGAGTCACCGCGGCCACCTTGGCTGCGGCGCGGGACGAGGCGATCCTCGACGGGCTTCGCGTAGCCCACGAGGACACGCGCTCCTCCGCCTCCGTCGGCACGGGCTCCCCCGAGTCGGCCGGCGAGGCGCTGACGGCGCGCGCCTTCCCGTCCATGGCGGAGGGGCGGGCGTCGCAACAACGGCGCAGAAGCGGATCAGCGCGTGGCCTCGTGGCGGGATTCGAGCTCTTCCCAGCGGTGGGTCAGCGTCTCCACCTCGCCGCGTGCCTGCTCCAACCCGCGCGTCAGTCCGGCGATGTCGCCGCCCGGGTCACCGTAGGTCGCCGGGTCGGCGAGCCTCTCCTCGAGCTCTCGTGCGCGCTCCTCGGCTTCGGCGATCCGATCCAGGAGTCCGTCGAGCTCGCGCCTCTCCATGTAGCTGAGCTTGCGGGGGCCCCCTTCGGCGACGCTCCGTCGGACGCTGCGCGCCGGGCCCGATCCGGTCCGGGGGGCCGACTGCGACGCCACGCCGCGGCGCAGCTCGGCGGCGCGCCGGGCCTTGTAGTCGCTGTAGCCCCCCCGGTGCAGATCGAGATGTCCATCCGACTCGAAGGCGAGGATCGCGGTGGCCACGCGGTCGAGGAACCAGCGATCGTGGCTCACGATGATCGCGCTTCCGCCGTAGCCGCAGAGCATCTCCTCGAGTGCGGCCAGGGTGGCGACGTCGAGGTCGTTGGTGGGCTCGTCGAGGAGCAGGAGATTCGTGCGCGTCGCGAGCAGCTTCGCCAGACAGACCCTCGCCCGCTCTCCGCCCGAGAGCACACCGACCTTCGTGCGCCATGCTCCGCGGCCGAAGAGGAAGCGTTCGAGATAGCTCTCCAGCCGGATCTCTTCTCCGGCGACCTCGAGGGTGCTGCGCTCACCGGCGACCTCCTCGGCGATGGTGTGGTCGGGGTCGAGGTCGGCGCGCGCCTGATCGAGGTAGCCGATGTGCGTGTTCTGACCGACGACGACGCGTCCCTCCGCGGGCTCGAGGCTGCCCAACAGGCAGAGCAGCAGGCTCGTCTTGCCGCTCCCGTTCGGGCCGACGATGCCGATCCGCTCACCTCGCGCCAGGGCGAGGTCGAAGTCCTGGACGAGTCGGCGTCCGGCGCGCTCGATCGATAGCCCGTGCAGCTCGAGCACCGTGCTGCCCAGGCGCTCGCTCTGGGTCTCGAGCGCAACGCTCCGCTCGGCCTCGGGTGCGCTGCGGCCCATGGCCGCCTGCGCCCGGGCGATTCTCGCCTTCTGCTTGGTGCCTCGCGCCTTGGGCTGTCGGCGCAGCCATTCGAGCTCGCGCCGCAGGAAGTTCTGGCGATTGCGTTCGGTGCGCTCCTCGTGGGCGCGCCGCTCTGCTCGCGCTTCGAGGAAGCGCGCGTAGCCGCCGTCGAAGGAGACGAGTCGGCCGCGCTCGAGCTCGAGGGTTCGCGTCGCCACGTTGTCGAGCACGTAGCGATCGTGGGTGATGAGCAACACTGCGCCCGTGAAGCGCGAGGCGAGATGCTCCTCGAGCCACTCGATGGCCTCGATGTCCAGGTGGTTGGTCGGCTCGTCGAGGATCGCGAGGTCGGGCTCGCCCACCAGGATTCGAGCCAGGGCGGTCCGCCTGCGCTCACCTCCCGAGAGCGTCTCCACCATATGCGACGCGTCCTCGATCCCCAGGTGCGAGATGATCGCCTCCGCCTCGTGCAGTCTCTCCCAGCCCCCGAGTCGCTCGATCTCCTCGGACACCGTCGCCTGCTCGGCCACCAGCGCAGCATCATCCTCTCGGGCGTCGCCGAGCCTCGAGGTCAGCGCATCGTG
>CAZQMY010000152.1:0-12373 GCA_964594405.1 uncultured Spirochaetaceae bacterium
GGCAGCGAAGGCACGTGCGATTCGGCTTGCATCGGGGGGCGGACGCTCCTGGCGCTGCGGAGGCGGGCGTTGCGGGTAGAACAGGGTCGTACCGGGGCGAGCGCGGAGCCGTCCACTGACCAGGATGCCGATCGAGCGGCGGGCCGAGGCGTGCAACAACTGCTTGAGTAGAGAAGACCCGCGGCGTGGTCTCTCATGGCTTTCCCCAGAATCCGCATAATAGGCGCTTTGCCCCGGCTCCTGTCAAGGCCCAGCGTGGGCATCAGGCGATCACCGGATTCAGGATATCGCGGCTGGACTGCGCAAAGCGCGAGCAGCCCGGGGCGAGCGGCTGGCATACTCGAAAGGGCATCGGCGCTTGCACACCGCGTTCGCGGCTGACCTCAGGTCATTCTGATTGCACGAATCTGGCCCCGCGAGTAAGGTGGTCGGCTCTCTCGAGCTGGCTTCGGGGTCGGGCGGGCCTTGCCTCCATGACGCGTGCAATCGTTCTGCTGCTGACCCTGCTGACGGGCTTCTCGGGCCTCGTCTATCAGGTCGCCTGGCAGAAGTACATGGCCGTACTCCTCGGTTCGCACAGCGAGGCGACGGCGGCGGTTCTCGGGCTCTTCCTCGGCGGGCTCTCCTACGGCTACCACCTCTTCGGCCGCATCTCGACTCGGCGCGTAGAGCGGGCCGCAGCCAGCGGAGAGCCCGCGCGCCTGGTTCATCTCTATGGCGTGGTGGAGCTGATGATCGGCTTCTGGGCCCTCTCGTTCCCCCTGCTCTTCGAGGCGATGCGGCTGCTCTCGCTCTCTCTGCCGGACACGGGGCCGGCGCTCGCCTTCGCCTTCGACGTGGTGCTCACCGCGATCCTCATCGTCCCGCCCACCATCATGATGGGCGGGACGATCCCGCTGCTCACACAGGGCTTTTCCCGCGATCTTGCTGATGCCACGCGACTCCACGCCCTCGTCTACGCGTTCAATACCGTCGGCGCCTTCCTCGGCGCGCTCGGCGCCGGCTTCCTGCTCGTGCCGGCGCTCGGGCTCCCCGGGAGCGTGAACGCGATGGGGCTGATCAACGTCTTCGCAGGCCTGGTCTTCGTGCTCGTCGGGCGCTCGGCCCCCGAGCACCTCAGCGATGACGCGGCGCAGCAAGAGGCCCCGGCGACCGGCGCTGCGTCGACCTCGACGCTGGCCCTCTCGATCGTCGCGCTCGCCGCCGGCTTCGCGATGATGGCGCTGCAGACCTCGATGAACCGGATCGCGGCGCTCGCGCTGGGCGCCTCGCACTTCACCTTCGCGATGATCGTCGCGGTCTTCGTCTTCTGCATTGCGCTCGGGAGCTTCGCAGTCTCGGCCTTCCGCCGGATCCGCCCGGGATTCATCGTGCTCTCGCAGTGGCTCCTGGTCGGCTGCCTGCTCGCCCTCTACCCCTTCGTGGACCAGGCGCCCTACTGGGCCCAGCAGCTGCGCACCGGCTTCGGGCAGAGCGATGCCGAGTTCTTCGCCTACCACCTCGCCATCTTCGCGCGCACGTTGGTGATCTTTCTGGTTCCGCTGGCGCTCTCCGGCGCGACGCTGCCGCTGCTCTTCCATCACCTGCGCAACGAGCAGGGCGATCTCGGCGGCGTCGCCGGGCGGCTCTACAGCTGGAATACCGTGGGGTCGCTGCTCGGCGCGCTGATGGGCGGCTACGTGCTGCTCGCCTGGCTGGACCTGCACCACGTCTACCGCCTGTCGGTGGCCGCCCTGAGCGTCGGAGCGCTGATCCTCACGATCCGCATCACGCCCACGCAGCGGCTGGTCGGAGTCGGAGGACTGATCAGCGTCTCGATGGTCCTGGTCGTGCTGCCCGCGTGGAACGCCAACTGGCTCACATCCGGTCTGTTCCGCAAGCGCGAGCCCCTGGCGGGGAGCGAGCTCGGCCCGCGTGCCTTCTTCGACCGCTATCCGCTGACCAGCGGGACGGACCTCCTCTACTATGGGGACGATCCCGCGATGACGGTGTCGATGCGGTCTGGCCGTGACAACTTCGACCTCTCGATCTCGACCAATGGGAAGTCCGAAGGCTCCATCCCGCGCGACAACGCCACCATGGGGATGGCCGCCCTCCTGCCCGCGCTGCTGGCCGACGATCCCGAGGAGGCCTTCGTGGTCGGTTATGGAACCGGCTTCTCCGTCGGCTACCTCGGCCAGCTCTATTCGATGAAGCGGGTGCTCGTGGCCGAGATCTCCCCGGGTGTGATCGAGGCGGCGGAGCACTTCGAAGAGCACAACTTCGGCGCCCTCGCCAATCGCAAGGTCGAGGTAATCCAGAGCGACGCCTATCGGGCCCTGCTGCGCAGCGATCGGCAATTCGACGTGATCGTCTCCGAGCCGAGCAACCCCTGGGCGACGGGGATCGAGATGCTCTACAGCCTCGAGTTCCTGCAGGCAGCCCGGAGCCGGCTCAGCCCTGGCGGCGTGTACCTCCAGTGGTTCCATCTCTACGAGACCGACTCGGACACGCTGCAGACCGTGCTTCGCACCTACCTCGAGGCCTTCGACACCGTCTCCGTCTGGATGACGGTCGGCGTGGATCTGCTGATCGTCGGCTTCAACGAGCCGAACCCTTCCCTCGACCTCGAGCGCCTGCGCGAACGCTTCGAGCAGCCGGATATGCGCGCTGGATTCGAGCTCCTCGAGATCGACGACTTCGGCGAGCTGCTGGCCCATGAGGTGATCCCGGTGGGCGTCCTCGAGCCGAGCATGCTCACACCGCGCATCCACACGCTCTACCACCCGATCCTCAGCCTCTTCGCCGCGCGGGCCTTCTTCCGGGGCCAGACGGCGAGCCTGCCCTTCACGCTCTCACCTCAGGCCACCGAGGCCGGGGCGCGCAACTCACTCTTCGGGCAGTGGCTGCGCTCGCTCGGCGACGATGAAGCCAGCAACGCCCTACGGGCCAAGGCCATCGCCGAGGCCTGCTTCCAGCGCATGCCAGAGACCTGCGCAACCTACTTCGCCCATTGGCTCGCCGAAGATCCGGACTCGGACTTCCTGCTCGACAACCTCGTGCAGGCCCGATCCTCCCCCACCTTCGGACGCGCCCTCTCGCCCGCCTACCTGGTCGAGCTCTCCAGGCTCTTCGCGGCGGACGCGTCGCCCGAGGCCTCGGGCAGCTACGACGACGCTCGCAACCTCACCGCGCTCTACACCCGGCACTACGAGCACGCGACCCCCTTCCACGTCGCACCCATTCGGGCCGCGTGGCAGAGCTGCGCGGACGACCCGCGCTGCGTCGCCATGGCGCAGCGTGTCTACGCCGAGCTCGGCGGAGCCGGAGCGAGCGTCGCGGCGGAGTAGCTCGGCCCGGCCGGAGGGCCGCGCGGTGAGCTCGTATGGCGCCTCACGCAGGCCGCTGGGAGCCGCATCCGCCAGGCAGGCGTACCGCAAGTGCAGCGCACCGCGCAGCGCCTGCGCAGGAAGGCGGCCTTCCGGCGGCAGCGAGCCCGTCGTTCGCCTGGACGCCGGACGACCTCTGTCCTCCAGAAACCGGAGGCGCCCGGCATTTCCCATTGAGTAAACGGCCGAAAGTTACGATGAGAGTCTATCGGGAGGGGAGAAGGATCCAGACCCGCTGCATCGAACCACTGAGCACCCTCGACCGAAGGGCCCAGGGGCACAGGGGCAGAGGGCGTCATGCACCTTCATCCATCCTGGTCTCTCGCCCCCGGTCGAGGTCGCACGGGCCCCGCGGTCCGTGGATCTCGGGCGTCGGCCATGACCCGGTGTACCGAGGATCGTGTAGGAGTGAGCCCGATGATCTCGACCGATGTCCGTCGACAAGACCGACGGCCCCTCGTCATCCTTCTCCTGCTCTGTGTGATCGCGCTGTCTGCCCTCGCCTGTCAGCCGGCCATCCCGGGCGATGAGGACGGCCCGGGATTCGGGCCCCCGGTGGCCGCCTTCACCCAGAGCCGGACGAGCGTGCTGGCCGGGCAGACCGTGCAGTTCACCAACCTGTCGACGGGTGCATTCCAGTCCACCCTCTGGGACTTCGGAGGGGCGGGCGCGAGCACCGACAACGACCCGCTCATCACCTTCAGCGCCCTGGGCGCCTACGACGTCGAGCTCACCGTCAGCGGACCCGAAGGCGCGAGCAACATCCTCGAGCGGCAGCTGATCGACGTCGTGACGCCCGCTGTCGCCGGCTTCTCGTGCACCCCGGATTCGGGCGATGCGCCGCTCACCATCACCTGCACGGACAGCTCGACCAATGCCACCCGCTGGCTCTGGGACTTCGGCGACGGACAGACCTCCACCGAGCGGAACCCCCAGCACGAGTACACCTCTGCGGGCAGCCCCTTCACGGTGACGCTCACCGCATCCGGACCGGCCAACAGTGACACGGCCACGCAGGAGATCACGGTCAGCGTCCAGCCCGTCATCGCGTCCTTCTCATGTGTCATGGCCGGCGACACAGAGCCCTTCGTGGACATCCAGGGATTCGCCCCGGTGGAGATCAGCTGCACCAACACCTCGACGAACGCCTCCAGCTTCTCCTGGGACTTCGGGGACGGCTCGGCGGTGGTGACGAGCGAATCGCCGACGCACACCTATACCGGCGACGTCGACGGCCTGATCACGCTGACGGCGACCGGACCCGGCGGCACGGACACCGCGACGCAGTCCGTGCTGACACATCTGCCGGTCATCACCGCGGATGTCGTGAGCGGCACCGGCTCACCGCCGCTCACGGTCGAGTTCACTGTGAGCACCGGTGCAGTCCCGTTCCGGGACGTCACCTGGGACGTCGACAACGACTTCAGTCAGGCCCCCGATCTGGACCCGAGGAGCTTCTCCTACCCCTTCGATCGAACCGGAAGCTATACGGTCCGGGCCCAGCTGGGACAACCGATCTCCGGCGACGGCATCCCGGCCAGCGCCGCCGGCTTGGCGACGCTCGGCTACGACGTGGCCGATTCGGCGATCGGCGGCGTGGACTTCTACCCGTGTGAAGTCGGAGAGACCTGCCCCGGCGGCGCGAGCGAGGCACCGATCGGTGGAGCGGGCGACGTCTCCGTACAGTTCTTCCAGTCGTCCACCGGCGGCGTGACCAGCTGGACCTGGGACTTCGGCGACGGCACCAGCTGCATCCAGTTCGCCGACCCCGCCAACCCGTCGAGCACCTGCGGCGCCATCGACCCGACGCACACCTACTCGGTCCCGACCAACACGCCCATCGTCGACCGGATCTTCGACGTGAGCCTCACGGTCGCGGGCTCGGATGGGTCGGGCGGAACGACGAGCACCACCGTCCCCAAGACCGACCAGGTGCGCGTCTTCATGTTCGATCCGAGCTTCGAGGACCAGACGGCGGGCGCCGACTTTTCGGGGGCCTGGACCTCGATCTTCGAGCTCACGGGCTCACCGCACGGGGCGCTGAACGGCTCCGACCAGGACTTCCCCACCGACGGCAGCCTGTGGGGCCTGATCAGCGGCCTCGGCACCGACGGCAACAGCGACGTGGCCTCGGTCGCCAATGGCGTCACGCAGGACTTCATCTATACGACGAGCCGGCCGGTGCTGGGCTTCGACTTCGCGCTGCTCTACAACGAGCCCCCCGACGGCGCCTTCGCGGATGCCTTCACCGCCACGGTGAGCGACGGCTCGACGACAGTGGAGGTCCCCAACGCCCGATTCGACGTCAGCACGCCGATCGCGGGCGAGTCGGCGAAGCTTCCGGGCGGCTCTCCCCCGGTGGCCGTCACGATCCAGGGCTCCGCGAGCATCGATCTGAGCGCGCAGGGCTTCAGCAGGAGCCCGGATGAAGCGCACACCCTCACCTTCCGCGTCAGCAACGGCGGCGGCAACGCGAATCGAACGCCGCTGGCCTACATCGACAACATCCGCTTCTCGCGCAAGGCCGAGGCGGACTTCACGACGAGCTTCACGGCGCCGGGCGCGATCGCGGCGGGCCGGGCGGCGAGCTTCGAGAACACGACGTGTGGCGTGAGCTCGGACCAGGATCCGCTCTGCAGCAATGACACCACCTGGCGATGGGACTTCGGCACACACGGAACGCTGGCGAGCCCCGGCCGGACGGGCTCCTCCGCGCTCAGCCCCAGCTACACCTTTCCGAGCCCCGGGACCTTCACAGTGGCGCTCGAGGGCCACAGGGCCCAGCTCAACGCCGCAACCGACGACATCGACATGGACCGAACGGCGACCATGAACGTGACCGTCATCGAGGCGCCCGTAGCCGATTTCACGATCACGCCCGTGGATGGGCTGCCGATCACGGTCGGAGAAGCGCTCACCATCGAAGACACTTCGACCTCCGACGCGAGCGACGGGATCGCGCAGCGGATCTGGGACTTCGCCGGGTTCGTCCCGACGGGCGATGGCAACCCCTTCTACACGCTGACGATCTGCACGCCGGGCACCTACACCATCGAGCTCTTCATCGAGACCGACGCGGGGTTCGACGACACCCGGAGCCAGCAGATCACGGTCGAGTCCGTCGCGCCCGTTCCGCCCGCCTGCCTGTGATCGGCGCGGCCGGTTCGTTGCCTACGCTGCGACCTGCATTGAATTACCCTCACCTGGCTCGTCCCGGATGGAGATGCAGGGGCGTCCTCGCCCGCTGGGCTGGCCCGAATAAAGTGCTGACCTCCCACAGACCCCACAGGGACGCGCGCCTTATTCAACCCCGTGGCCAGCGGCACTCGGCTAGTATGCGGCTTCTTCATCCAGGGGAAGTCTCGAAGCCGATGCTGCGAACCTGTGTTTCCGCCCACATCTCCTCGTGGCTGCTCCCTCTTCTTCTCTTGCTGGTCTTCGACGCCCGGGCCGAAGGCCGGGCCGTGAAGGCGCTCAACACGACCGCCTTCGCCTCGTACGCGTGGACCAGGACCGAAGAAGGGCGGTCGGATGGCACCTCGTCGCCCACGCCCGACCTGCCGAGGAAGACCGACGGCGCCTGGCAGGTCGGCGGCACCCTGACCGCCCCACTCGACGCCCGCTGGCTCGGCGGACGCCATTGGCTCGGTGGACGCCTCTCGATGGAAGGCGGTGGAGGCACGCTGGAGTTCTCCCAGATCGCAGGCTTCTCCGACACACGCGCCGACGCGTGGCGCATCGGCACAGAGGCCCAGGTCTTCGCGCGGGATCCCGAGTTCGGACACGTCGACATCGGCTACCGCTTCGACTGGGAGAGCTTCGACGACCGTGCCGTGGAGCGTACCACGACCCACGCCGTCACCTTCGACGCGGGCTTCTATACACCCGACCAGGGCGCGGGCGAGGTGGACTGGGACTTCAGCTTCTCCTGGGGCCGTCAGCGAGAGCGCGCGGGCAGCCAGGAAGACGCGATCGACATCTACACAGCCGGGACCGAGGTGGGCCTCTACGCCACGAAGTTCGTCCGCATCGCGGGCGCCTTCGAGTGGCAGCGCTGGGATCGGGAGCTGGAGGCCGACAACGAGCTCCTGCTCGGTCGCGGCGAGGTGATCTGGCTGCTGCCCTTCGGCAAGACTCCGAAGCTGAGCCTGCGAGTCTATGGAGAGGGCGGGAGCACCAGGACCCGCCTGGGTGCGCCCCTGAACGACGTGGATCAGACGATCTACGGCGCAGGCGGGGCGATCACCTTCAGCTATCCGGGCGCCTCGACCCTGCTCGAGCTGATTCGAGCGTACCAGTAGACCGTGCCAGTAGACCAAGGACACGAAGTCCGATCATCGCAGAGGCAGGATCGATGCAGGAGGGCAATCGATGAAGCGCGTCACACTCAGACAGTTGGCCGTTCGAGTCCACGCCCTGCTCCTGGCGTCGGCCGCGCTGCTGGCGGTTGCCTGCGAGCCGATCAATCCCGCCTCCGATGGCGACGGGGATGTCGAGTACTCCGCCGGATTCCCCACCGCCGACTTCGACGCGGATCCGACCTTCATCCCCGTCGGCGGCCACGTACAGTTCACGAACACGTCCTCCGGCAGCGTCGACTCGATCCTCTGGGACTTCGGGAGCGCCGGTACGAGCGTAGAGCGCAATCCCCTCGTCACCTTCGCCCGTGCCGGCGAATACGAGGTCAAGCTCACGGTCTCGGGCGAGCGGGGGGCGGACACCCGCGTGGAGACCGGCGCGATCCGGGTGGTCGTGCCCGAAGATGCCGAGATCAGCTGCGATCCATCGAAGGGCGTCGCTCCCCTGACCGTGACGTGCACGGCCAACAAGGCCGGCGTGGACCACTGGCGCTGGAGCGGGAGCGGGCTCGCAGATGAGCCGGACGTGGCCGACGATCGGCAGAGTGCCACCTTCAGCTTTCCGGGCGAGGGCGCGTACTCGGTGATCGCGGAGGGCCCGGGCGCGGACTTCTTCGCGTACGGGGAAGAGGAGATCGCGGCCCTTCCGACGAAGCCCGAGCTCTACTGCCTCATGGACGGCGACGCGATCGAAGACAACGTCGTCCCCGAGATCAACGGCCTCGGACCGCTGAGCATCACCTGCTTCGACGAGTCCGGCAGCGGCGACGCGGTGACCTGGCGCTTCGGCGATGGCTCGGAGAAGACGGCCGGCTCGCCCGGCGATTCGGTCACTCATACCTACACGTGCGAGGACCGCAGCGACGATCGGGAAAGGTGCGACGACGATGGTCCGTTCGACATCTGCACGGTCGGCCCCGGCGGCGAGTGCGACGGCAGAGCGACCCAGAGCGCAACCGTGCACTTCCCGCAGCTCCTGAACGAGCTCAGCGCCGAGCCCGAAGCCGGAGCGGGAGAGGGTTGGGAGAGGCCGGCTGCGGGCCTCGCCACCTTCTCGGTCACGGTGGGCGATTCCGGCGCCAGCACGGTCGAGTGGCGCATTTCGGACACGGCGGTCGAACTCTTTGCAGGGACTCGAGGAAAGGAGCTCACCTACGAGTTCACGCGCGCGGGAACCTACACCGTGGCCGCCACGATCCAGAATCCGAAGGGCGACGAAGCCCCCGAGACCGAAGTCCAGACGACATACGAAGTCTCCGGCCTCTACGCGCGCTTCCATGCCTGTATCGCGGGAGAGGACTGCGACCCCTCGGACGCTCCATTCGGCGGCGCGGGCGACGTGGTGGTCGGGTTCCACGAGAGCTCCGAGGGCCCCATCGAACGCTGGCATTGGGACTTCGGCGATGGGGAGGGATGCTACTTCCCGACCGTACCGACCGACCCGAGTCCAGGGCACGAGCAGATCTGTCAGGACAGCGCCGAGCAGGAGAGCGCGAGCCCTTCCCATACCTATCGCGTCGAGCCTGGCACACCCCTCGCAGACCGCTTCTTCGACGTCACGCTCGAGGTGACGGCCCCTGCCCCGCCCGGCAGCATCCCCGACACGCTCTCGAGCGACGAGCGCAAGGACGAGTACATCCGGATCTTCATGACGGATCCCGGCTTCGAGGAGCAGATCGCCGGCGCGGGGATCACCGGCGATTGGAAGGCGCTCGGCGAGGGCGCCGCCGACCACAGGATCTACCGCACGCGGAACGAGGACGAGCGCTGCGACCCGGACGACGGAGGCATGCCGACCCAGGGATGCCAATGGGCCATGATCAGCGGCGAAGGCTCCGACGGCACGAACGAGCCCACCGTCGAGGACGTCGGGATCACGCAGAAGTTCACCTACACCGCGAGGCGCTCGGTCCTCCTCTTCGACTTTGCGCTGCTCTACAGCGAGCCGCCCGAGTTCGGCGCGCTGGACACCTTCGTCGCCACCATCGACGACGGCAGCGGGCCCGAGGAGATCCCCGCCTCGAGGTTCGACGTACGGACGCCCATCTCGGGCGAGTCGACCCTCTTCAGCGGCGAGACGCCCCTGGTCGCGGTGACGATCCAGGGCACCGCGGGCATCGACCTCTCGAGCAGCTATCTCGACGAGCCCGGCGAGAGCGAGTTCGACCTGGCGTTCCGGATCGCGAACGGGGGCGGCAACCCGAATCGTCCGCCTCGCGCCTACATTGACAACATCCGCTTCGCGCCGCGCGACGACGCCGAGCTCGAAGCGGTGTTCGAGACCTCGGATCCGACGGAGCAGCTGCTTCCCGGAGATGCGATCACCTTCGAGAACACGACCTGTGAAGGCGCGTCCTGCGACGGCGAAGAGACGTGGCGATGGGATTTCGGCGTGCACGGCACGCTGCCGAGCGGCGAGGCGACGGGCTCCAGCGAAGCGAGCCCGACCTTCACCTTCACGCAATCGGGCTCGTACGAGGTCAGCCTCACCGCGCAGAGACGCGATCGAACGAGCGTCATCCGCGAGACGATCGACTTGTTCGCGCCGCCCGAGGCCAGCTTCGACTACTGCATCGTCGTCGAAGTCGAAGTCGACGACGGGGTGGAGGAGCAGTGCCTCGCCAGCGAAGCCCTCGATCGCGACATCACGACCACCGATACGATCCGCTTCACGCCCGATGCGACGTCGGACGAGCTGGATCCGATCGTGAAATGGATCTGGGACCTGGGCGGCTTCGCATACCGGGTCGTCGACAATGCCGACCCGATCGAGGACAGCCTGGTCGTTCCCGGCTGCCATCCCGTCACGCTCGAGGTCGAAACGACGTCCGGGCGAAGCGCCCCATCAGACCCCCAGACGATCGGCGTCGGCGTCGGCGCCGGGGTCGAATGCGATTGAAGCCTACCCACCCCGCGCGTGGGACCGACGCGTCCAATCCCTGAACCGCAGCTCCGGGAGCGTCTCCCCCAGCACCGCGCATCGCGCCACCGCGGCGCGCAGCGCCCGTGCGTCCAGCGTCTCGTCCCCCGCCGCCAGGATGCGGTTGTCGTAGTCCCGGACCTCGATGCCGATCAGCTTCGGCGCCATGCGACGGAGCGCCGACGCCACCTCGCCCGCTTCGTCGATGGTGTTGCTCACCAGCAGCCCACCCTTCGACAGGCGCTTCATCATCAGGTCGTGGCCCGGATGGGGCAGCCAGTCTGGCTTGTGCACGTCGTCGCCGAGGCCGATGAAGACGTCCTCGAGGATCAGGTCGAACCTGCGTCTGTCACGGGCGATGAACGCGCGGGCATCTTCGACATGCAGCTCGGCGCCGATGCTGTCGAGGTCGAGGTGCTCGCGGGCCACGCGGATCACCTCGGCGTCGAGCTCTACGCCGACGATCAGCGCCCCGGGCGCCAGCGCGCGCACGATGCGCGCGGCGCTACCACCACCGAAGCCCAGGAGCAGCACGCGCCGTCGGCGCTCGGGGGACAGGGCGAGGATGGGCGCCGCGATGGCGTCCCAGACGCAGCCGGTCGCCGGCGTCTCCGGGCGATGGAGCGAGGCGAAGGTCTCGTCGACGATCAGCTCGCGTCCATACTCGCTCTCCTGGACGCGTACTCGGGGGCCCGCTCTTCGCGCCACGCTAGACTCCTTCGACCATGTCCGAGCCGCTCCTCCCGCTTGCCACGACCCGACGAAGCGGCGTCGTACGCGTGGCCCTGCCGGTCCCCATCGATTCGCTCTTCGATTACGCCGTGCCGGCGGCGCTCGGCGCCCCCCCCCTGCCCGGCAGCCGCGTGCTCGTGCCCTTCTCGGGTCGCCGCCTCACGGGCGTGGTCGTCGAGGGGGCGGATCATAACGGCACGGGCGGGGAGGATGCTCGGCGCGCGCCGGACGAGAAGCTGCAGGACATCGAGCAGATCCTCGACCTGGAGCCGGTCATCGCCGATGCACTGCTCACGGTCCTGCGTGAGACGGCCGCGGACGTGCTCTGCCCGATCGGCATCGCGCTGGCGAGCGCGCTGCCCGCGGGCTCGGCCCCGCGCGTGGTGCGCGCATTCGAGCTGACGCCGCGCGGCGCGGAGGCGCTGGCCCGCGGCGCAGTGCGTGGCCCCGCGCGGCGGGTGCTCGAGACGCTGGCGGAGGGGCCTGCGAGCGCGAGCCAGCTGGGGCGGCGGATCGATCGCGCCGCCGCCCTGCTCGAAGCGCTGAGCACCGACGGCCTGGCGCGGCGCGGCGATCGGATCTGCGCGCCGCGGGTGCGCGTGCGGCGGGTGCGCATGGCGCGCGTGCGCGAGGGCGTTCGCGCGGCCGAGGCGTGCGCGGGCGAGCTGGCCCGCGCGCCCCGGCAAGCGGCGCTGCTGCGGCAGATGGAGGCGCTGGGCGAGCTGCCCGCGACCGAGCTGCTGGCGCGTGCCGAGGCCAACGCCGAGACGCTGCGCGCCCTCTGCAAGCGCGGGCTCGCCCGCGTCGAGGAGCGCGAGGTGCCCCACGACGTGCTCGGCGCGCGGCCCGAGCGCGACCATGCCCTCGACCTCACGCCCGAGCAGGCCGCCGCCCTCGAGCCCATCCGCAAGCAGATCGAGGCGGGCGCGCCCACCTGCTTCCTCCTGCACGGGGTCACGGGGAGCGGCAAGACCGAGGTCTACCTGCGCGCCATC
>CAZQMY010000153.1:0-12325 GCA_964594405.1 uncultured Spirochaetaceae bacterium
CACGACTCCATCGACGTCGAGATCGCCCTTCAGGCCATGATCCAGACTCAGTATCCCGTGGTTGCACTCCATGAAGGGGATGAATCCATAGGGCCCCATCACGCCAGGCGAGGTCCAGGTGACGGGCCACGGGCTGAATCGATCGAACTCGATCCTTCCATGCACCCGGGCGCCGGGTGTTCCCGGATCCCCGTCGAGCGCGAGCCTCACGCCCTCGGCCGAGAATCGACTGGAGCCGATCTCCACTTCGAAGCGGTCGGGATGGGGCCGGAATTCATCGATGCCGAACCGGTGATAGTGGGCAGTGCCCGCCCGACCGTCCAGCACCTGCACGAAGGCATGTGGGTCCGCTCCGAGAAAGATGCCCGGGATGAGCGCGTAGGGCTGTCGAGCCTCGCGATCCACGAGCTTGAGGTACCAGCCTTCGAAGTGGCCGCCATGGCCGGGAGGCGCCTTGCCCGCCCGCGCTCGAGCGAGCTCGCCGTGATAGTGGAAAGGCGCCGGCCGCCATGTCCCGAGAATTCGCTCCAGCATGACTTCAGCCTTCTTCTCCTGCGCGCACTGGGAGATGTACTGGCGCCGTCGCGGTATGCGCCACGGGCAACCCATCGAGAATGCCAGCTCGCCAGCAGAAGCGCTGCTGCCCACTGGCTCTCGCCAGTCGCGAGCGTGTGCCCTCGGCGATGCGTCGAGAAGGCGCTTGAAGAGAGTCATCCCGGAATGCCTCTACAGATCCTACGCGTTGGCTCCGATGAGTGAACTCGAAAATCGTTGGGTGGGCGCCACTTAGCTCCCGCCGCTGCCATTCAGCTGGTAGGCTGCAAAGCGGGGGACCGCTCGGGGGAAGCGGGAAGCGAGATGCGATCGAATGGTCGCGCGAGCGCATGGGGGCTCGCGGGGGGATCGGGGAGGTAGCCGTTCCGGACCGGAGGCGCGCGGACGTGTTCGGAGCGCTGGGCACGCGTAGGTCGCTCGGCGACGCCTCGATGCGCCTGCTCCTTGCGAAGGGCGACCAGATGCAGCGCGAATCGACGCCGACGGAATCGGGCTGCAAGGTCGACGGCACACCGTCGATCCTCGGCCAGCCGATCGCGTACCTGGAAGTGTCTTGGAGGAGACGAAATTGATGTATGCCAATCGATTCGCGCCCGGCCGCTACACCCGGGCAGCGCTTGGGGCACTCATACTCGGCGGAGCATCCGTCGCCGGCGCAGAGCCCGACGATGGCCTCACCCCGGGCTCTGCGAGCCAGCTCCCTGCAGTCTCCGCGGAGGAGGAGGGTGCGTTCTCCGACGAGGAGATGGAAGACCTCGAGCTGATGGCCGGCGAGATCGAGAACATCATCATCAACGCCCGCAAGCGAGAGGAGACGCTGCAGAGCGTGCCCATGGCCGTGACGGCCATCAGCGGCTACGAGCTCGACAACCAGAACGTCGTCAACGTCTCCGACATCCAGTTCAAAGTGCCGAACATGTCGTTCACGAAGACCAACTTCACGGGCACGAACCTGAAGCTCCGCGGAATCGGGACGGACCTGACGGCGGCCAGCGGTGACGCGGGCGTAGAGGTGAACATCAACTACGCGCCCGCGACCTCGACCCGCATCTTCGAGAGCGAGTTCTACGACCTCGAACGCGTCGAGACGCTCCGCGGCCCGCAGGGCACGCTCTTCGGCCGCAACGCAACGGGCGGCGCGCTGAACATCTACACCAAGAAGCCCGTCGACTTCCATCTCTCCGAGGGCGAGTACTCCTACGGCAACTTCAACGCGCATCGCATCAAGGGCATGGTCAACATCCCTGCCACCGATTGGCTTCGCTTCCGGTTCGCGGGTCTCTACCACAATCGGGAGGGCTTCATCCAGAACCTCGCCACCGGCAACGACATCGACGGTCGGAACAACGGCAGTATCCGCGGCAGCGTCCAGGCGGACCTCCCCTTCGACATCACGATGGATGCCATGGTGCAGTACCTCCACGAGGGCTCGAATCGCTCCCGCATCGGCAAGCAGCTCTGCAAGAAGGACCGTGGCTCGCCCCTTCAGACCTTCCCCTTCAGCATCGGCTGCAGCGACGACCGCCCTGGATTCGAGAGCGTGACCAGCCACGCCACCCTGGGCGGCATTCTCGAGACGTACGGCCTCGACGCCTTTGCCGACGAGCTCGCGGCCCTCACCGGCAACCCGAAGCTCACCCTGAACCTATACGACCTCGGCGTCGACATCAGCCCCGACCCGGTGAAGAACGAGCTCATGAACTTCCGGGTCCACGACACGATCCTGGACCCGACCTACGAGCTCGACGAGACCTTCCTCGTCGTCGAGCTCAACAAGGACATCGGGAGCTACAGCTTCGCGTCGACCACGGGCTACCGCGACGTGAGCCTCTTCAGCGAGCAGGACTTCAACATGGCCCAGACCGAGGTGCTCTACGATCCGGTGGCGGTCGCGAGCCTCGCCGCGCTCTCGCCGAATCTCTCCGTCGGAGCGACCGCGAATACGATCTGCACCTCGGAGAACCTCACGGCCGGCAACGGGCCGAACAACAACTGCTTCGATCGCAGCTTCGCCAAGGATCGATCGTTCACCGACAGCTGGACGGTCAGCCAGGAGTTCCGTGTCGCGTCGAACTACGAGGGTACGTTCAACTTCACGGCGGGCGCTTCCTACCTGCAGTTCTACTCGGCGGGGAACTACGAGGTCTTCTTCACGGGCGCAGAGATCCTCGCCCAGCTGAATCAGGCGATCGTCAACCCGAACTACAACGCCGCTCTGCTCGGTCACTTCACCAGCGCGACCAATCCCTACGAGCTCTGGGCGGCCGCCGTGTTCGGCGAGGCCTACTGGGAACCCACGGACGACCTGAAGGTCTCGGCGGGCCTCCGCTACACGCACGACGACAAGAAGGTGCGCGCCCGGTCGCCCTTCCTGAACGGTCAGGGTCTGACACAGGGCCAGATCGACGCAGACCCTACGCTCCTGCCCGACGGCAGCCCGGTCTGGACCGAGCAGGCCGCGAGCTGGGATGAGGTCACGGGCATGCTGACGGTGGACTACGACCTCGACGTCGACTTCACCGACGAGACCCTGCTCTACGCGCGATTCTCGAGGGGCTACAAGGGCGGAGGCTTCAATCCGCCCGTGGATCCCAGTGAGGCGGCCGGGATCTCGGAGACCTTCGATCCCGAGTACGTCTGGGCCTACGAGGTCGGCGCAAAGAATCGCTTCTGGGACAACCGGATCCAGGCGAACCTCACGGGCTTCTTCTACGACTATCAGGGCTATCAGGTCGCGAAGATCCAGGCGCGAACGGCCATCAACGAGAACGTCGACGCGTACATCTGGGGGCTCGAGGCGGAGTTCCTCGCCCTCTTCTTCGACCATCTGGCCCTGAACATGTCCATTGCCTACCTGGGGACCCAGATCCAGGAAGGCGAGTCCATCGACCCCGCGAATCCCTCCAACGACGCCCCGGGCTACTGGAACGTCAAGGACCCCGATACCGGATCGAACGTCGTGACCTCCAACCCGAGCGATCCGACCAATCCCGCCTTCTGGCATCCGGACGGTGGATTCGCGGTCCCGCTCCAGGGCCGTCGCCTGCCGAATACGCCCGACGTCCAGATCAACGTCGGCGCGCAGTACACGCTCGAGGTGCCGGCCCTCAAGGGCGACGTGATCCCGCGCATCGACTACTACTGGCAGAACGAGTCATACGGCCGCTTCTTCAATTCGGTGCGCGACGAGATCGACCCCTGGTCACAGCTCAACGCCAGCCTGCGCTACGAGACCGAGCGCTGGGGCCTCTTCCTGGAGTTCTGGATCAAGAACGCGCTCAACAGCAACGACATCACGGGCCAGTTCCTGACGGACGCCAACGCGGGCAACTTCACGAACGTCTTCCTGCTCGAGCCCCGGACCATGGGCGGCACCATCGGCGTCGCCTTCTAGCCGACAGAGGGGGCGGGATCGAGGCGGGCGACGATCCGAAGGGGTCGTCGCCCGAAGCGTTCGCGGTCCGTGGCCGGCCGCCGATGACTTCCTCGCTCAGGCTCCTGGGGCGGACGCGCACATCGGGGATAGCATCGGAAGGGAGCGCCCCGGCCCTGGTGGGCCAGGGCCGGCCGAGGTCACCCCGCCCAGCGAGGCACGAGCCATGAGAATCGAGTTCACCGAATCGCAGCTCGCTCTGCAGAAGGAGCTGCGTGCCTACTTCGAAGGCTTGATGACCCCCGAGCTCGAGTCGGAGCTCGCGCAGGGCAGCGGCGAGGGCGGAGGGCCCGAGTTCCGCAAGACCATGCGCAGGCTCGGCGCCGATGGATGGATCAGCCTCTCCTGGCCCAGAGAGCTCGGTGGCCAGGGCGCGACGCCCATGGAGCAGTACATCTTCACAGAGGAAGTGATGCGGACGGGCTTCCCCTATCCCTTTCTCACCACCGAATCCATCGGACCCGTGCTCGCGGAGCACGCGGACGACGAGATTCGTGAGAGCGTCGTCAAGGGCATCCTTCGCGGTGAGGTCGTGATCGCCGTCGGCTACAGCGAGCCGAGCGCCGGCACCGACCTCGCAGCCCTCACCACCCGGGCCGATCGCGACGAGGACGAGTGGGTCATCAACGGCCAGAAGGCCTTCACCAGCCTGGCGGACTTCTCGGACTACATCTGGCTCGCCGCGCGGACGGATCCAGATTCCGAAAAGCACCGTGGGCTCTCGCTTCTGCTCGTTCCCAGCTCCGCCGAGGGCGTCTCCGTGAGCCCGATCTGGACGCTCGGCGTGCGCACCAACGCCACCTACTACGACGACGTCCGCGTCCCCGCCAATCACCTGATCGGTGGCGAGGGCAAGGGCTGGGCCCTGATCACCGGCCAGCTCAATCGCGAGCGCCTCTCCCTGGTCAATCACGGCTCGTACGACATGCTCTACCGCGAGGTGGCCCAGTGGGCGGCCGAGACGGTCACGCCCACCGGCCAGCGCATCCTCGACCTTCCCTGGGTGCAGATGAACCTCGCGAAGGTCAAGAGCGGCCTGGAGGCCCTCAAGCTGATCTGCTGGAAGCAGGCCTGGCAGATGACCGAGGGCACGCTGCACATGGCCGACGCCTCGGTGGCGAAGGTCTACGGCTCGGAGTTCTTCATCGAGCTCTACCGCCTGCTGGGCGAAGTGCTCGGCCAGGCGGGCACGCTGGTCGAAGGCTCGGCCGGCGCGGTGCTGCGCGGAAAGCTCGAGTTCCGATACCGCGTCGGCTCGATCCTCGCCTTCGGCGGCGGCACCAACGAGGTGCAGCGCGACATCATCGCCGCGGCCGGACTCATGCTACCGCGCTCGCGCTAGTCCCTCCTCCCCTCTGCCCATCGGAGCCCCCATGGACTTCTCCCTGCCGGATGAAGAGATCCAGCTCGGTCAGCTCGCCGCGCAGATCCTCGCAGACCGCACCGACAACGAGCAGCTGCGCGCCATCGAAGCCCAGCCGGATCGATTCGACGAGGCGCTGTGGAGGAGTCTGGCGGAGGCCGGCCTGCTGGGTGTCGCGATGGCCGAGACCGACGGCGGAATGGACCTCGGCTTCCAGAGCCTCTGCCGCCTGGTCGAGGAGGTCGGCCGAACCGTCGCACCCGTGCCGGTGATCCCTACCCTGGTGTCGGGTGCGCTGGCCATCTCGCGCTTTGCCAACGATGATCAGCGCGCGGCGCTGCTGCGCGGCGTCGCCTCCGGCGACGTGCTGCTGAGTGCGGCGATGATCGAGCCCCGGAACGAGGACATGGCCAGACCCTCAACGGTCGCTCTGATCGACGGCCAGGACCTGCTGCTGCGCGGGACGAAGACCTGTGTGCCCTTCGCCGATCGCGCGGCGCGCATCGTCACCTCGGCCCGTATGGAGACGGGCGCCGTGGTGCTCCTTCTGCTCGATCCGCGGACCGAGGGCGCGACGCTGCGCCGACAACGCAGCACTGCGGGCGAGCCGCAATTCGAGATCTCGCTGGCTGACGCCCGGGTGGATCGAGCCGACGTCCTGGTCATGGGCGGGACTGCGGAGCACGCCGCCCGTTGGATCCATGAGCGCACCTCGGCGGCGCTCTGCGCGATGGCGACGGGGGTCGCGGATCGCATGATGCGCATGACCGCCGAGTACACGGCCGAGCGCGAGCAGTTCGGCGTCAAGATCGCCACCTTCCAGGCCGTCGGACACCGGGCAGCGGATTGCTACATCGACCTGCAATGCCTCACGCTGCTCACACAGCAGGCGGTCTCGCGACTCGATACCGAGCGCGAGGCGGGCGACGAGGTGCGCATGGCCAAGATCTGGGCGGGCGACGTCCTCCATCGGGTGAGCCACGCGGCGCAACACCTGCACGGCGGCATCGGCGTCGATCGCGACTATCCGCTCTTCCGCTATTGCCTGTGGGCCAAGCAGATCGAGCTCACCCTGGGCAGCTCGGCGCGACTCCTGGCCGAGCTCGGCGAAGGCATCGCGGCCGAGTTCGGAGGCTGAGCACCGGCGCCCTGGAGCGCTCAGGCACCCTCGAACTCTGCACCTGCAGGCATGGGCCGCTCCTCCCCCACCGCCTGGCGCTGCCCGCCGAAGAAGGCACGGATGTCATCGATCACGACGTAGCCGCAGGGCACCAGGAAGAGCGTCATCACCGAAGAGTAGAGCACGCCGTAGCCGAGGCTGATCGCCATCGGGATGAGGGGCCGTGCAGGTACCGACGCCTCGAACATCAGCGGCAGGAGGCCGAAGTAGGTGGTCGCCGAGGTGAGCACGATCGGCCGGAACCGCAGGATGCCCGCGTTCCGGACCGCGTCCATGAAGGGGACTCCCTCGGCCCTGCGCTTGTTGATGGTGTGCACCATCACGAGTGACGCGTTCACCACCACGCCACAGAGCGCGACGATGCCCAGGATGGAGAAGAAGACCACGTCCCAGCCCATGACGAAGTGCCCCAGGAGCGCACCGACGGCGCCGAAGGGGATCACGCTCATGATCACGAAGGGCTGCACGTATGATCTGAGGGGGACGGCCAGGAGTGCATAGATCAGAAGCAGGGCGAGCACCGCACCCTTGGCCAGGCCGGCCATCGCGTCGCCGCGCTCACGCTGCTCGCCGGCGAGTCGCCAGGTCACGTCGGGATGGTCCGCGAGCAGCGCAGGCATCCGCTTCTGCAGCACCCCGAGCACCTGCTCGGGAGTCGTGATGCTGCGATCGACGTCCGCGGTCACGGTCACCACGCGCTGGCGATCGGTCCGTCGGATGGTCGCGAAGCCTCGCGCCAAGGAGACATCCGCCACCGCCGCAAAGGGCACCTCGACTCCCTCGGAGGTCCGGATGCGCATCTCTTCGAGGGCGCCCAACGACTTCCGCTCGTCCTCGGGATAGCGCACCATCACCTTGACGTCGTTGCGACCGCGCTGGATGCGTTGAACCTCCTCACCGTAGAAGGCCTGGCGGACCTGCCTCGCCAGATCGAGCTGCGTGAGGCCCAGCGGACGCGCTTCGTCACGGAGTCGTAGCTGCACCTCCTGCTTGCCGCCGCGAAACGAATCTCCGATGTCGGTCACGCCGGCGTACCCGGCCAGGGCAGCGCGAAGGTGCGCAGCGGATTCGGCCAGCCCGTCCATGTCCGGCCCGCGGAGCTCGATCGCGATGGGCTCGCCCGCCGAGAAGGCGAGTGTGCTGAAGGTGAGCTCGACCGCGTCCGGGATCGGGCCGTTGAGCTCTCGCCAGCGTTGCGCGACCTGTGCGGTGGGGATGTCGCGTTCCAGCGACGAGACGAGCTCGAGCCCGACCTCGGCCAGATGCGCGCCGCCGACGCCCGTCTGGGGCCCGTCAGGCCCCGATCTCGCCAGCTGCTCCCCGATCGAGACCACCGTGTGCTTCACGATCGAGGGACCGGGGATGCTCGCATCGAGCTCTACCTCGAGCTGGCGCGCCGAGCGTTCCAGCTGGGCTACGGCGATCTCCGTCCGCTCGATGGGGATGCCGCGCGGCATCGTCAGCCCCGCGTAGACGACGTCACCATCGACTGCCGGGAAGAACTGGTAGCGCAGGCGTCCGCTCGCAAAGAGCGCAACAGCGAGGATCAGCACCCCCACCGCCAGGGAGATCGTGACATAGCGCCATTCGAGCGCCAGATCGAGGGCGCTTCCATAGTGGACGCGCGCCGCGCGTTCGAGCCAGCCGGACATCCGGCCCTGGAAGGCCAGCCAGCGCGCCACCAACACGTTCGGCTCGCCGCCCTTCGGCTTGGTGCGTCGATGCGCGAGGTGGGCGGGCAGGATGAGCTGTGACTCGATCACGGAGAAGATCAGGCAGAGGATCGCCGCATAGCCGATCACCCCGAAGAACTGCCCCATCGGGCCTGGCACCATGATCAGGGGCAGGAAGGCGGCCACCGTGGTGAGCACGCCGAAGATGACCGGGACGTAGACCTCCTTCGTCCCACGGATCGCCGCCTCGACCTGCCCTTCGCTGCTCTGCTCGTGCGTGTGCACGCTCTCGCCGATCACGATGGCGTCGTCCACCAGGATGCCGAGGACGAGGATGAAGGCCATCACCGTCAGCGTGCTGATGGCGATGCCGAACGTCGGAAAGAGCATGATGGCCCCGAGGAGCGAGATCGGGACACCCGCCGCCACCCACATCGCGAGGCGGAAGCGCAGGAAGCAGGTGAGGATCAGGACGACCAGGACGAGTCCGCCCAGCGCGTTCCTCTCCAGGGTGTCCAGACGCGCGACCAGATCGACGGACTCGTCGTTGAAGACCTCCACGGTCACGCCCTCGGGCACGCTCGCCGCAAAGCCCGGCAGCCATGCCTTCACCTGAGCCGCCACGTCGAGGATGTCCTCGTCCGGCATCAGCCTCACCTCAACCACCAGCGCCGGCTCCCCGTTGAACTGCGCGCGCAGCTCCGTGTCCTCGAAGCCGTCGACCACGGTGGCGATCTCGCCGAGACGGATGCTGGTGCCGTCGTTGCGGGTCAGCACGACGATGTCCTCGAACTCGCGCCCCTGCGCGGCCTCGGCCACCGTGCGCAGCAGGATCTCCCCGCCTCGGGTCTTCACGCTGCCACCCGGAAGGTCCAGTGAGCTGGACCGGACGGCGTGCGCCACCTGTTCGAGGGTGAGGCCGTGTCGTCGAAGCACGGCCTCGGGCACCTCCAGCGAGATCTCGTAGGGCCGGTCGTACTTGAGCGCGACCTGCGACACGCCGTCCAGAGCGGCCAGCTCCTCACGGGCCCGATCGCCGATCCGCTTGAGGTCGTGCTCGGCGATGTTGCCGGCGATCGCCATCTGCAGGACGCGGCGCGTCACCAGCAGCTTCGAGATCATCGGCTTCTCGGCATCCACAGGGAAGGTCGTGATGGCGTTCACGCGATTCTCGACCTCGTTGACCGCGGCATCGATGTTGGATCCGGCGACGAACTCGATTGAGACGACGCACGCCCCCTCCACCGCGAGCGTATCGATGCGGTCGATCTCGGGCGTCCCCTCCACCTCCTCCTCGATCCGCACGCAGATCGACTCCTCGATCTCCTCGGGCGAGGTCCCCGGATACTCGACGGAGACCTGAACCATATCGGTGTCGATGGAGGGGAACTCCTCCTGCTTGATGCCGATCAGGGCGATCGCTCCGCCCACGCAGAGCACGATCATCAGCAGATTGGCGGCCACCGAGTTGTGCACGAACCACTCGATCGCGCGGCTCATGGGATCAACCCCGACTTCGCAGAGGCCACGGCGTCGGCGTCATCGCGAATGGGCCTGACCGGCATGCCCTCGACCACCACCTGGAGGGGCGATAGACAGATGCGCTCCCCGGGCGCCAGGGCGCCCTTGATCAGCACCTCGTCCCGATCGATGCGCAGCACCTCGACCTCTCGCAGGCGCAGGCGGTCGTCCGCGTCGACGACCAGGAGCGTCGTCTCATCCCGCATCGCATAGCGAGGCACGACGAGGACACCCTCGACGGTGGGTCCGGAGATCTCCGCATGCACGAAGAGCCCGACCGCCAGAGGCGGCTGATCCCGCGCATCCGTCCCGCCCTGCATGCCGTAGGGGTCCTCGACACGCGCGACCACGTGGACCATGCGGCTCCGCGCATCGATCTCGCCTTCGGTGCGGACGATGCGGCCCCGCCACTGCAGGTCGCGCCCGGCGAAGCGTGCATGGAGCTTCACCCGGGGCGCCGATTCGGGATCGTCGCTCCCGCGACGCATGCTCGGAAGCTCGAGGTAGGCGAGCTGATGATCGGCGATGGGAAGGCGGATCTCTGCGTAGTCGGTGGCGTAGAGCGTGGCCACCGGCGCGCCTCGGGTCACGAACTGCCCGACGTCGACCTGCTCGTCGCGCACCCGCCCCTGGAAGGGCGCGATGATCGCCGTCCGCTCGAGATCCCACTGGGCCTGCTCGAGCGCGGCGCGCGCTTCGTCCACGCCCGCCTTGGCGACGCGCCGGGCCCGCTGCGCGGCCGAGAGCTGACTCGGGCTCGCCACCTTGCGCTGCGAGAGCCCCTGCTGGCGGTCGAGCTCCTCGCTCGCGAAGGCGAGCTCACTCTCGGCGCGCACCAGCGCGGCGCGCGCCCGGGAGACCGCGAGCTCAGACTCGCGCCGATCGAGGCGCAGCAGGACCTCGCCCGCCGCGAAGAAGCCGCCGGAGACCAGCGCGGGGGAGATCCAAGTGACGCGCCCGGAGACCTCGGGCACCAGGGTGCTCTCGGTGCGCGGCGCGACCGTCCCCTGCGTGCGCACGCTGAGCTGCACGCTCCGAGGCTCGGGCGTGAGCACGCGCACCGCGGCGACCGTGCGCTCCGGGGCGACCGTCTGCACCGAGGGGGCCGTCGCCACCAGCAGGAAAGCGCCCAGACAGAAGAGGGCCAGGACCAGGATCGGGAAGTAGATGCGCTTGCTCGAGTCAGTCATCGTCTCTCCTCCCGGCCGAGCGCTCGTTTCCCGTCGCGATCAAGGCGCTCTGATCGGCGTGGCCGATCCTGAAGCGCCCGGGCTTCGGATCGACAGGGCCTTCGACTCCAGCCGCCTTGCGGGCTTCCCGAATCACTTCGGTGGCGCGCTCGCGCATGGTGCGATTGACCAGGTGCATGGCCTCGGCGGCCGCTGGGCCATCGCGCACCTCGATGGCGTGAAGCAACGCATCGAGCTGCAGCGCCCCGATCGGCCCGGGCTCCGGACGGATCGCCATCACGCGCTGCGCTGTGGGCCGCAGGTGATCGATGATCTTCGCCCGGACCGCCCGGCGGATCATCTTCAGCACCATGTTGCCGCTGGCCTCGACGAAGACGTCGCCCAGCGCCTCGAGGAGCTCGAAGCGCTCTTCGCCCTCGAGGTCGGCGCGACCGAGCTCGCCGACGAGCGCGCGCACGCCGGCCCGCTGGGTCTCGTTCGCCCGCTCGGCGCAGAGCCGGGCCGAGGTCGTGAACAGCGCGCTCGCGACCTCGACGACCTGGTCGACGAGGTCGGGATCGGGCGGGCTCTCCAGGCGGAGCAGGTGCTCGATCACGTCCACGCTCGCGCTCTCGAGGGGCGCCACCCGCGCACCACCGGGCTTGATGAAGACGATGCCCAGCTGCTCGAGCCGCTTCATGGCCTCTCGTACGGCGCCACGATGCACGCCGTAGCGCTCGGCGAGATCGCGCTCGCTGGGCAGCCGCTCGCCCACGCGATACCGGCCGCGCAGGATCTCGTCACGGAGCTGATCCGCGATGGCCTCACTCCGGGTCGGAACAGACATCTGTGGGGGCCTCCGCCGGTCGCGTTGGAGCTGGCCGCTTGGTCAGACCAATTTGGTCCGACCAAGCGGCGAGTAAGCTAGCCGATCGATCCTGGAAATCCAGTCGACTCCGAGCCCCCGCGCGGGAGCCCGCAGCTCGGATCGCCCCGGCTGGCCCGCAGCCGCGGCGATCCGCCTCGGGTGACCTCACGGGCCGGTCGCCACTTGGATTTGGCCCGAAGCTGTAGTTGCATCCCAGCCTACGCGGGGTGCCAGACGTCCCCAGGGCGGAGTCGGACGGCCTCGAGCACGAGGAGACGAAGATGATCAAGGGATACGCCGGACGCATCCTCGAGGTGGACCTGGCCAGTCGCACCTTCACCTGGAAGCCGCTCGACGAGGAGATCGCCCGCCTCTACATCGGCGGGAAGGGCTACGGGACGCGGCTGCTCTACGACATGACGGAGCCCGGCATCGACCCGCTGGGCCCCGACAATCCGCTGATCTTCGCCTCGGGCCCCCTCTACGGCTCGGTCGCCCCTCTGAGCAATCGCTTCGCGGTGGTCTGCATGAGCCACCTCACCGGCGGCATCGGCAACGCGACC
>CAZQMY010000154.1:0-12312 GCA_964594405.1 uncultured Spirochaetaceae bacterium
AGCGAGAAGGCGGCGCGCCCTCTCGGGTCGCGCCGCCTTCGGAGGCCGTGTCCCGCCGCGGGGCGGCGGGGTCGGGCGCCCTGGTCTGGAGACAAGGGTCTGGAGACGAGGGTCAGGAGACTAGGGTCAGGAGATCAGGCTCAGGGGATCAGGTGCTGGACCGCTTCCGGCATCTTCTCGGTCATGCGGATGATCGGGATGCCCGTCTGCCCGGCGTGATGCATCTCCGACATCGCGCGGGGCAGGTCGTCGAAGCCGTAGATCTCCTTGTGCACGGTGGGCTTGAAGACCTTGCCGTAGAGCTCGGTGGCCGCGGCCACGCCCTCGATGGTGTCGTAGTGGGTGTGGTCGAGGGTGATCTGCTTGAGGGAGGCGCCCGCGCTGTTGTAGTCGCAGTCGCGCGAGAGCTGCCAGCCGGCGGAGACATTCACGCCCTGGCGCGCCGCTACCGCGACACCGGCGCCGAAGACCTTGCCGCGCAGCATGTCGCAGACGATGTGCATGCCCTCCTTCTTCGTGAGCTTCTTGCACTCGCCGATGAAGCCCTTCACGTCGTCGCGCGAGGCGAAGCGGTTGTACTGCTTCTGATCGATGCCGGTGATGCCCATCTGCTCGAGGGCCTGCCGCCGCTCGGGGCTGCCCGAGCAGAAGTAGGCGTTGTGCCCCTCGCTCTTGGCGAGCATGAGGAAGAGCTCGGAGACGCCACCGCCGAAGCCCAGGACGTTCAGCACGGCCTGCTTCTCCTTGCCGACCTTGAGGCGGTAGATGCCCTCGGCGCGTCGCCAGAGGTGGTAGGCCGTGGGCGCGCGAAGGGGCAGGGCGGCGATCTCCCAGAGGCTCAGCCCGCAGTCCAGCGGCGCGTGGACCAGCTGCCAGTCGCCGACCATGGCCTCCTCGCCGTACCAGCCGATGGAGTCGGGCTGGTCGTAGGCGAAGATCGTGATCGGATAGCCGAAGCGGTCGGGCTCGCCGTTGCAGTGCGTGATCACGATGTCGCCGGGCTCGAACCGGGTGACCTCGGAGCCGACCTCGAGGACCTCACCGACGGCCGAGTTGCCGGGGTAGATCTTGCCGCCGCGCAGCTCGGCGATGTTCACGGTGTCGGCCAGCACGGCGTGATCGATGTTGTGCTCGCCGGAGACGACCAGGATGCGCATGTGGACGCTGCGCGGACCGAGCGGGGCGAGCTCCAGCTCGTCCAGCTTCACCACGCGGGAGAAGTCCACCGCATGGATGTCGCCACCAGCGCGCTCGCGCTCGGCATTTACGTCTTCGGCACTGATCGAATAGGCACGGACCATCGATTTGCTTTCCTCTCTTGGGAGTTGCGGGTAGGCGTTGAGGGGGTTCGGGGGCGGGGCGACGGATCCGGGCGGATGCGAGTGGCCCATCGGCCCCGCGCGGGACGGGGACGTTAGCCCGCCGCCGGGCTCGGGCGCCATGCGCTCCGACGCGCCTCGCGGCTGCTGCGCACGCGCTGCCGCTCCCGGGATCGGTGCGGAGGGGCGGCGCGAGCGTTGGGGGCGGGCCTTGCGCAGACCGGGCGGCTGCCATCCCGCGGCCGGTCTCCGAAGCCGCCAGCAGCTTCTTGGACGCCCGCCTGCACGGGGTCCCGCCTGTGCTTTCCTCTAGGCTCAGGGAGGCAATACAGGCGCGGCGATCTCGCGCCGATGAGGTGACATGTCCCCGTCCATCTGCAATCCATCCCCCGCCCACGAGGCCGAACGCGGCGCCCTGCTCGAGGCCATCGGCACGCAGGCCGACGCGATGCTCGGCCTGTCCGCCTGGATGAGCGAGCACCCCGAGCTCTCGCTCGAGGAGTACGAGACCAGCGCGCGCTACGTCGAGCACCTCCGCGCCTGCGGCTTCGAGGTGCGGTCGGGCGTGGCGGAGATGCCGACCGCCTTCGTCGCGAGCAGGGGCTCGGCCGCGGCGGCCTTCCACCTCGGCCTGATCGCCGAGATGGACGCGCTGCCCGAGATCGGCCACGCCTGCGGACACAACGTCTCGGGCCCGGCGAGCCTGCTCGCCGCCGGTGCGCTGGCGCAGGTGGTGCCCGAGGACGCGCTGCGTATCGTCGTGCTGGGCTGTCCCGCAGAGGAGACCGGTGTGGGCAAGCGGCGCATGGTGGAGGCCGGTTGCTTCGAGGGCCTGGACGCCGCGATGATGGCGCATGCCTCCGACATGCGGCGCGCCCATCGCCTCTTCCTGGGCAACCGGAAGTTCGACTTCGTCTATCGCGGTCGCGCGGCCCACGCGGCCGCCTATCCCGAGCGCGGGATCAACGCCCTCGACGGCGTCGTCGCCTTCTACAGCGCTGTCGGCCTGCTGCGCCAGCAGCTCCCCCGGAGCGTGCGCGTGCACGTCGTGATCAGCGAAGGCGGCAGCGCGCCCAACGTGATCCCCGAGCGCGCGGTGGCGCGCGTCTGGGTGCGCGCCCTGGATCCCGATGTCCTCGAAGACGCCGCGCAGCGTGTCTGCCACTGCGCGGAGGGCGCCGCCATGGCGACCGGCAATCGCCTCGAGACCATTGCCCTCACGGGCTGCTCGCCCCCCATGAAGCCCAACCTTCCGCTGGCCGACTGCTATCGCCGGCAGCTGGACTTCCTGGGCCTGGAGGAGACCGACCACGCACCCGACGAGAACATCGGCTCGAGCGACATCACCCACGTCTCGAGGGTCGTCCCCACCATCCACCCCAACTTTCCCATCGGCGACGCCCTGCAGCTGCACACCCGTCCCTTCGCCGACGCCACTGCCTCGCCCAACGGCCGCGCCGGCCTGCTCGAGGCGGCCCGGGCGCTCGCGCTCACCGGCCTCGAGCTGGCCCGCAGGCCCGAGGTGGCACGCGCCGTCAGACATGCGGATCAGGCCGGCTGAGCGGGTCGCCTGCGCCAGGCCGCGCCGCGCGGGAAAGTGTTGCGAAACGGACGTGTCAATCCCTAACTTGCGAGTCGGGGGGTGATTTCCGATGGGCTTCGTGGAGCCGGCGAGCAAGCTCGCTGAAGGCGATCGTTTTGCGCTCGCGCGGCGCCGGCTGGCCGAGCGCCTGGCGGCCCGTGGGATCCGGGACGGGCGCGTCCTCGAGGCCGTGCGCCGTGTGCCGAGGCACATGCTCGTGCCAGAGGCCCTCTGGCTGCAGGCCCACCGCGACACACCCCTGCCGATCGGCGAGGGGCAGACCATCTCCGCGCCGAGCGTCGTCGCCACCATGACCGAGGCGCTCTGCTTGAGGGGGGACGAGCGCGTTCTCGAGATCGGCACCGGCTCGGGCTACCAGGCCGCGCTGCTCGGCGCCCTGTGCGCGTGGGTCGACTCCATCGAGCGCATCCCCGCGCTCGCCCACACAGCCGGGCGGGCGCTGAGCCGCATGGGCGCGAGCAATGTAACCGTCTACCTCGGTGACGGCACTCAGGGTAGGCCCGAGCAGGCGCCCTACGATCGCATCATCGTGACCGCGGGCGGGCCCGAAGTGCCGCAGACCCTGCTCGAACAGCTCGCCATCGGCGGCCTCCTGGTCGGTCCCTTCGGCGAGCGCGAGTGCCAGGAGCTGGTGCGCTGTCGGCGCCGGGCCTCGCACCGGTACACGCGCGAGGTCCTGGGGCGATGTCGATTCGTCGACCTGATCGGAAAGCACGGCTGGGCGGCCTGAAGGGCCGAGCCGACCGGACGCGCCTTCGCCTCTTCGCGCTGGTCGCCATCGTGCTGATGGGCATCCCGGCCCTGATCGGCTGCGCCGGTCCTCCCGAGCCCGCCGGCTTCTACCACACCGTGCGCCGAGGCGAGAATCTCTACCGTATCGGCCGACGCTACGGCGTCGACTCCACGACCCTCGCCCGCGTCAACCGCATCCGCGACGTGACCAGGATCCAGGTGGGGCAGCGAATCTTCATCCCGAGGAGTGAACGGAACGGGCGCTACGCGCGGCGCCCGCCGAGCAGGTCCAGGAGCACCCAGCCGGCTCCGGACGGAGGCGCCTCCTCCAAGAAGAAGGCCATCCGCGCCGCCGTCCGCCGCGAGGCCAACCTCGACTTCGCCTGGCCGCTCGAGGGGGCGCGGCTCTCGTCGCGCTTCGGCTGGCGAGGCCGCCGCCCGCACGAGGGCATCGACCTGGCCGCGCGCAAGGGCACCACCATCCGCGCCGCCGAGTCCGGCAAGGTGATCTACAGCGGACGACTCGGCGACTACGGCAAGGTCGTGATCATCAAGCACGCCGGCCACTACCGCAGCGTGTACGCCCACGCGAACCGGATCTTCGTGAGGAAGGGCCAGTTCGTGGAGCGCGGCCAGAGGATCGCCGAGGTCGGCGCCACCGGAAACGCGAGCGGCCCGCACCTCCACTTCGAGATCCGCCGAGGCCAGAAGGCGAAGGATCCGGCCTACTATCTGCCCTAGCCTGCCCTAGCGCATGGCCGCCCGCGACGCCGGTGCTCCGCGCTGAATGGCTGGCTTCGCTATGCTGGGCGTCGCCGCGCCCCCGTAGCTCAGATGGATAGAGCATTCGCCTCCTAAGCGAAGGGTCGCACGTTCGAATCGTGCCGGGGGCGCCAGGGGCACACGGTCCATTCCGGGAACACGGTTCAACCATCGGTCCGGGGACACGGTTGACACTTCCGCGCGCTGAGCGAACGCCGCACCCGCCCTGGTGGTCCCCCTCACCCCCCGCGCGCCCACGACGGCGGGAAGCACTTCATTCGCGTGGCCTTGCCCATCATCTCCTTGAAGACCGTGTCGTAGTACTCGTTGGCCTTGATCGCCTCCACCGCGCAGGGCTCGCTGCGCAGGACGCTGGGGACGTCGCCCCATGCCGCGGGATCGGTCCCGGTGGCCTTCCGCAGGAAGTGATCGGTCTGGTAGTACGCGTCGAAGGCGGTCTGGAGGTAGGGCAGCTGCCAGACCTCGGGGACGGGCTTGCCGTTGCGGAAGCAGTCCGGGCACCAGGTCTCGATGTCGCTGAGATCGAAGAGCGAAGACGCCATGGGGTTGTTGGTGAAGGGGGCGCTCTTCGGGTACTCCATGATGGGGCGGTCGTCGGTGATGGGGTAGACGCCCCGGGTGGCGTCCTGGAGCGTCTGCGCGGAGCCTGCAAAGGTGGCGACGAGATCGAGGAGCGTGCCGGCGTGCATGGCCTCGAGGTCCTCGTGCGCGGCCGGCTCTCGGGCGAGCACGGCGGCGACGCGCGCGGGATCGAGAGTCGGCGGCTGGCCCTTGTAGCCGATCAGGATCAGCTCGTCCTCCCAGCCCGAGAGCAGGACGGCGTCGGGGAAGACGTCCATGAAGGCGCGCACCATGGCGAGGCTGACCTCTTCGTCCACCTGGAAGGCCGGCAGCCACTGGGTGAGCGCGCCGCCGGGCTTGAGCCGGCTCTCGACCAGCTCGTAGAACTCGAGGCTGTAGAGGCTCGCGACGCCGGCATGGGTGAGCGGCGGCGGCTCGAGGGTGACGAGGTCATAGCTGTCCTCGGGCGTCATGCGGAGGTGCTGACGGCCGTCGTTGACGTAGACCTCGACGCGCGGGTCTTCGAGCACGCCGAAGTTGGCCTTCTCGAAGTAGTGGGCATGGTCGAGCACGTTCTCGGAGAGGTCGACCACCTCCAGGCGTTCGAGGCGCTGGTGCAGCGAGGCCGAATGCAGGGTGTTGCCGACGCCGAAGCAGATCACCAGCACGCGCTCGGGCGCGTCCATGCTGACCAGCGGGATGTGGGTGAAGAGGCGCATGTAGCGCGAGGCCTGGGAGAGGCCCGACATGGGATGGCCGTTGGTGAAGAGGCGCAGGTCCATGTGCTCGATCACCGCGACGGTCTCGTTGACGCCCTCGCTGACGGCCTTGATCATCGAGGGATAGACCGGGTAGTAGGTGGTCCCACGCGGAATCCGTGCGGGCACGGATCGATTCATCAGCAGGCCCGCGGGCAGCGAGGCCCAGTAGACCAGCGCGAGGCCCATGGTCGCCAGGTAGAGGGCGAATTTGCGAGCGGGAATCCGGTCGGTCTCGGGCGGGCCGACCTTCTCGCTCTGGACCGCCGCAAAGAGGGCCGCCACGCTCAGGATCGAGGTGAGGACCAGCAGCGTCGTGCTGTTCACGGTGCCGAGCACCGGCAGCAGCAGGAGCCCGGTACCGAGGGAGCCCACGACGTTGCCGAGGGTGTTGGCCAGATAGAGGGCGCCGGAGCGGCTGCCGACGGTGCTCTCGAAGCGCTGCACGTGCGCGTTGGCGAGCGGGAAGCTGAAGCCCATCAGGAAGGCCGGGATGGACGCGATGGCGATCACGTGCTGCATACCGAGCGCGGTGACGGTGGCGCTCTCGGGCACGAGCCCCACGCCGAGCCCGATCTTCACGATCAGCTCCCAGCCCGGCAGCTTCATGTGCTGCGGATTGTAGAGGGCGAGGGCCACCACCGTGGCGATCACGAAGAGCACCTGCGAGCGCATGTAGAGGCTGGCTGCCATGCCCTTTCGCCGATGCAGCCAGCCGCCGGCGAGCGAGCCGAGGAAGATGCCGACGAGGATCACCGTGAGCAGCAGCGAGAAGGCCGACCGCTGCCCGCCGAGGAAGGTGATCAGCACGCGGAACCAGACGATCTCCATCCCCATGGCGGCCACGCCCGAGAAGAAGAGCGCCAACGCGGTGAGGCGAACGGGCAGCCAGCTCGCGGCCGCCTCTGCGGGGCTCGCGAGCGGCCCCGCCGCGTCGTCGGTCGCACGCGTCTCCCCGGCGGCGGCCTCCGGCTTCCACTGCCGTGCGATGACGACGGCGCCGACGCCGGCCAGCACGTTGAAGCCGATCGCCACCAGCTGCGTATTGAAGATGCCGAGGTTCGGTACGAGCGCGAAGTCGGTCATGAAGGCGCCGAAGGCGGCGCCCGCGGTGTTGAGGCCGTAGAGCGCGCCCACCCGCCAGCCGGCGAGCGAGAGGTCGGTGCTCAGCAGATAGCGGATCAGCAGCGTGAGAGTGGCGCCCATCAGGGTCGAGATGGGGGCCAGCAGGACCACGGCGACGAGGAAGCGCGTCAGGTGCGAGCCGGTGGAGAGCACGTACCAGCCCTTGGCGTTGACGACATAGGTCGAGAGGCCGGCGGAGAAGCCTTCGAGGGCGGGTAGCAGCAGCGCGACCACCAGGCCCAGCGCAGCGATGGCGACCTCACAGAGCCCGTAGCCCATCAGCGGCAGCGCGGGTGAGCGCGCGTGCAGCCGATCGGCGATCCGCCCGCCGTAGAGACCACCGACCCCCAGCCCCAGCAGGAAGACCGCGGAGACGGTGGACGCCGAGTACACGGTGACGCCGAAGACCGTCCCGAACTCACGGACCCAGATGACCTGATAGACCAGTCCGCTGAAGCCGGAGAGGAAGAAGAGCAGGAGGACGAGCCACATTCGGACGGACACCTCGGACGGGGAGGGGGCCTACTGTATCACCCTGCCCGGGCGAATTGGACGGGAACCGCGCCAGGGGGCGGCAGGCAGACCGGCGCTGCACATTCCGCGCACGCCCGCTGCGTCGCCGAGCAGGGCTCGAGGTGCGCTCAGCTGGATTCGCCTCGCTCCGCGAGCCGCTGGAAGAGCACGAAGAAGACCGGAACCAGCACTACGGCGATGATCGTTGCGCCCAGCTGTCCGCCGAGGACGACGGTGCCGAGCGCCTGGCGGCTCGCCGCGCCCGCGCCGCTGGCCACCACCAGCGGGAGCACGCCCAGCACGAACGAGAAGCTGGTCATCAGGATCGGACGGAAGCGCAGCTCCGCGGCCTTGATGGCGGCCTCCTTGATGCCGAGGCCCGCCTGCCGCTGCTCGCGGGCGAACTCGACGATCAGGATGGCGTTCTTGCTGGCCAGGGCGACGAGGAGCACGATGCCGATCTGCATATAGACGTCGTTGGCCAGTCCGCGCAGGGCGGCGCCCGCCACGGCGCCGAGCAGGCCGAGGGGCACGGCGAAGATCACCGCGGCCGGCGCGGTCCAGCTCTCGTACTGCGCGGCCAGGACGAGGAAGACGAGCACGATCGCGAGGCCGAAGAGCGCCGCGGCCTCGCCGCCGACCTGCTTCTCCTGGTAGGACATGCCCGTCCACTCGAAGCCCATGGAGAGCGGCAGCTTCCGCTCCGCCATCTGCTCCATCAGGTTCAAGGCCTGGCCACTGCTGAACCCCGGCGCGGCCTCGCCGTTGATGGCCGCTGAAGGAAAGAGGTTGTAGCGATTGACGAGCTGCGGCCCGAAGGTCTCCTCCACGCCGACCACCGTGCCGAGCGGCACCATCGCGCCGCGATCGTTGCGGACCTCGAGCCGCTGGATGTCTCCGGGCCGCTGCCTGAATTCGGAGTCAGCTTGAAGCGTCACCTGATAGGTGCGCCCCAGATAGTTGAAATCATTGATGTATGCGGACCCGAGAGCTGCCTGGAGCGTGCCGAAGACGGAGCCCAGGTCGAGGCCCAGGGTCTTCACCTTCGTCCGGTCGACGTCGGCGAAGAGCTGCGGCACACGCGCGCGGAAGGTGGTGTTGAGCGCGCGCAGCCCCGACTGCGCGTTGCCGTCGTGCACCATCTCCATGCTCACCTGCTCGAGCTGCTCGAAGCCGACGCCGCCGCGATCCTGCAGCTGCATCTGGAAGCCGCCCGAGACGCCCAGGCCGTTGATGGCCGGCGGGACCACGGTGAAGATCATGCCTTCCTCGATCGCCCAGGCGCGGCGCCGCAGCTCCGCCAGGATGCTCTCCATCGACAGCTCCGGGGTCTGGCGCTGGTCCCAGGGATCCATCACCACGAAGGCGGTGGCGGCGTTGGACAGGCTCGCGCTGTCCATCAGGGAGTAGCCGGTGATGGTGACCGCGTTGGCGACGCCCGGTGCGCTCACGAAGGCCTCGGTGAGCTTGCGCGAGAGCTCGTCGGTGCGCTCGAGGGACGCCGCCTCGGGCAGCTGGGCGACGGCGAAGAAGTAGCCCTGGTCCTCCGTGGGGATGAAGCCGGTCGGCAGGCTCTGGAAGCCCCAGACCGCGACGGCGGCGAGCGCCGCGAAGATCGCCATCCAGAGCGGGACGCGCCCCACGGCGCCCTTCACGACGCCCACGTAGACTCGGCTGACGGACTCGAAGCCGCGGTTGAAGGCGCCGAAGAAGCCGGTCTCGGAGAGGCTGGAGGGGCGCAGCAGGATCGCCGCGAGCGCGGGCGAGAGCGTGAGGGCGTTGATCGAGCTGATCACCGTGGCGGCCGCAATGGTGAGCGCGAACTGCTGATTGAGAGCGCCGGTGATCCCGCCGAGGAAGGCCGCGGGGACGAAGACCGCCAGCAGCACCAGCGTCGTCGCGATCACCGGCCCCCCCACCTCCTGCATGGCGCGGATGGCCGCGTCCGTCGCATTCATCCCCTCGTCGCTGATCAGGCGGTCGACGTTCTCCACCACCACGATGGCGTCGTCCACCACGATGCCGATGGCGAGCACGAGCCCGAAGAGCGTCAGCATGTTGATCGAGAAGCCGAGGGCCGCCATGACGGCGAAGGTGCCGATCAGTGAGACCGGAATCGTCACCGCGGGGATGAGCGTCGCGCGCCAGTCCTGAAGGAAGACATAGATCGTGATGAAGACGAGCAGGATCGCGATGAAGAGCGTCTCGTAGACCTCGTCGATGGATGCCTCGACGGCGAGCGTCGTATCGAAGGGGATCGTGTACTCGAGGCCCTCGGGAAAGGCCCGCGAGGCTTCGGCCATCAGCGCCTTGATCTGCGCGGCGAGCTCGAGGGCGTTGGCGCCGGGCAGCTGGTAGATCGCGATGGCGGCCGTCGGATCGCCGTTGAGGGTCGCGAACTGGGTGTAGATCTTGCTGCCGAGCTCGACGCGGGCCACGTCCCGGACACGCGTGACACGACCGTCCGAGCCGGTCTTGACGATGATCTCCTCGAACTCCGCGGCATCGCGCAGGCGGCCCAGGCTGTTGACGGAGTACTGGAAGCTGGTGCCGTCGGGCGCGGGCGGCGCGCCGATCTGACCGGCGGCCACCTGCACGTTCTGCTCGCGGATGGCGGCCAGCAGATCGTCGGTGGTCATGTCGCGCGAGCGCAGCTTCTCGGGGTTGACCCAGATGCGCATGCTGTAGTCGGCGCCGCCGAACACACTCGTCGACCCGACGCCAGGAATGCGCTTGAGTGTATCCACCAGCCGCAGGGTCGCGAAGTTCGAGAGATAGAGGGCGTCGTAGCGCTGGTCCGGCGAGAAGAGCGAGATCAGCAGGACGATGGCGGTGGACTGCTTCATCGTCGTGACGCCCTGGCGCTTCACCTCCTCGGGCAGCCGCGCCATGGCGATGGCCACGCGGTTCTGGACCAGCACCTGCGCCATGTCGAGGTTCGTGCCGACGGCGAAGGTGACGGTGAGCGAGTAGCTCCCGTCGTTGGCGCTCGTCGACGACATGTAGATCATCCCCTCGACGCCGTTGACCTCCTGCTCGATGGGCGCAGCCACCGTATCCGCCACCACCAACGCGCTCGCGCCCGGGTACGTGGTGGAGACACGGACCGTCGGCGGCGTGATCTCGGGATACTGCGTGATGGGCAGTGAGGGGACCGACACCAGGCCGGCGATCACGATCACGATGGCGATGACGGTGCTGGTGATCGGCCGCTCGATGAAGATCTTCGAGAACATGGCCGGCTACCCCGCGTCGATCCCGGCCATCTCGGTCGCCGAGACTTCCCTGGGCGCGACCTCCGAGCCCGGTCGGGCTCGCTGGATGCCGTTGATGATCACGCGATCGTCGGTGCGGAGTCCATCGGTGATCACGCGAAGCCCATCGATTCGAGGGGGACCGACTTCGACGCGTCTCTGCTCGACGATGTTCTGCGAGTTGACGGTGAGCAGGAAGCGGCCGCTCTGGTCCACGCCGAGGGCCCGCTCGGTGACCAGCAGCGCATCCTCGCTCTCGCCCACGGGCACGCGCACCCGCACGAAGGTGCCCGGCAGGATGATGTCCTCCAGCTCCCCCTCGTTCGCGAGGATGCCCCGCAGCTCGAAGGTGCCCGTGTCGGGGTCGACCTGCAGGGCCGCGAAGTCGATGACGCCCTCGTAGGGATAGGCGCGGTCGGTGGCGCGCGCGACCTGGAAGGGCGTGGGCTCGCGATCCGGCTCGCCTGCGTCCTCGGGCTCGGTCGGCGTCCCGGGCGCCTCGACGTCCGGCGCTGCGCCTCGATCGGCCTCGGTCGCAGATGGCGTCTGTGTGGGCTCGGGCGACGCGGCTCGTGGCGCCGCCCGTGTCTCCGACGGGGGCGCCGCTTCGGCCGGCACCGGCGCCTGCTCACGCTCGCGCCGGGTCTGCTCCTGGATCTCGAGCACGTCCCGCTCGCTGATGTAGAAGTAGACGTAGAGCGGGGAGTATCGGACGATCTCGGTGAGCGGCGTCGCCTCGCCGGCGCCGACCAGGTTGCCGATGTCCACGAGATTGCGCCCTGCGCGGCCGCTGATCGGCGCCCGAACCATCGCATACTCCACGTCCAGCTCGGCCTGCCGGACCCGCGCCTCCGCGTCCAGCATCGCCGCCTCCGCCTTGTCGCGCCTGGCTCGGCTCTGGATGTACTTGATTTCGCTGGTCGCATTGCCCCGATAGAGCTTCTCGGTGCGCTTGAACTCGGTCTGGGCCAGATCACGCTCCGCCTTCGCGCTGATGAGCTCGGCCCTCGCGCTCTTGAGGGCGAGCTCGAAGGGCTCGGGGTCGATGACGAAGAGCGAGTCGCCCGCCTCCACCTGATCGCCCTGGCGGAAGTTCATGGCCTTCAGGATGCCCTGGACGCGGGCCGTCACGACCGCCGACTCGCCCGCGCGAGTGCTCCCCGTGTAGTGGATGTAGCGGGTGACGTCACGGACGATGGGCCTGGAGACGGTCACCGGGGCCGGAGGCGGGGGGGCGTACTCGTTGCCGCCGCACGCCAGGAGGAGCAGAAGCGGCACCAGCGAGCCACGCAGGGTCGATCTCATCGGACTCTCCCGATCCGGGCCGCGGATGCGAAGGGTTGAAGGGCCGGCCGCCGGAAGGCTTAGCAGCCCACCCACGACGCTCCAACTGCTCCGGCCCGGCGACCGCGCCAGAAGGCAGACGGCCCCGCTGCCGAAGCAGCGAGGCCGTCGTTGGCCGCGCGATCCGACCGGATCAGTCGACGCCGATCACGAAGCTGCAGCTGGTCGTGCCGCTGCCGCCGATGTTCAGCGTCTGGCAGGTCTTCGCGTTCGGAATCTGGTAGGCCCCGGCCGTGCCCGTCACCTGCTTGTAGCAGTCCAGGAGCTGCCGGACGCCGGTGGCGCCCACGGGATGGCCGGCGCCGATCAGGCCGCCCGAC
>CAZQMY010000155.1:0-12291 GCA_964594405.1 uncultured Spirochaetaceae bacterium
CAGGGCGCGCAGCGCCGTGTCGAGGCCCTTGCGGGCGAAGCTCGTCGCGGCGAAGAGCCAGACCGGGCGGTCGCCGCGGCCGAGCCGCCGCCGCAGCCGTACCCCGGCCCCGGCGCGGTGGCGCGGGTGGAAGCGCTCGCTGTCCACGCCGTTCCACACCACCGCGAGGCGCGCGTCGGGCACTCCGTGGCGCCGGGCGAGCTCGGCGCGCACGCGCTCCGAGTTGCAGAGCACGAGCTGGCTCGGGTCGCCCAGCACCCGCCGCTCCATGTCCAGGATCGCGGCGTGGCGCTGTTGGGTACGGTCCATCGGGGGCATGTTGAGCTCGTCGCTAGCGCCGGGTGTTTTGCATTTTTATGCAAGCGCCTGCAACAATATTCGCTACGCCGCCTCGGTTGACGGGCCGCCCAGGAGCGGCCACGCTGGCGGTCGCGCTGGCCATCGGGGAGTCCTCCGCTGCTTGGGCTCGGTCCCCATTCTACCCGGTCTGCCGGAGTGTGCTGGCATCAGCTCGCTGCGAGGGGCCCCGCCGGCCGCACTCGCCGGCGGATCGCCGAGCGAGCGCGGCGGGCCGAGGACGCCCCGTCCGCCGGGCGCGCAGGGGAAGATCGAGTCGAGCACCGAGATCGCCTCGACCATCTCGGGATGGATCGTCGCCTGGGCGTCGCAGGTCTTCACGGCATCCGGAAACTCGGCGCCGAAGAAGATCAGGAACCACGGGACGTTGGGGTCGGGCCTGCCGCGATCCGCGCAGCCGTCGACCAGGGGCAGCGTGAAGTACTGCAGCACCCACTCCGCCAATCGGTAGAGGCCGGACTCGCCGAGCCACTGGGCGATCTCGATGCGGCGCTCGAGCTGGCGGCCGAGCCACCCGCGGAGGTCGGCCGCGCCCAGCGCCGCCATCGCCTCGCCCAGATCGTCCAGGGCCCAGCCCGAGAGCTGGCTCGCGTTCGGCGTGAAGTAGTCCATGAAGCTCACCGAGACCTTGCCCTGCGGTGATCGAGGGCCGTCGCTGAAGTCGCTCAGGTCGTCCGGGTCGGCGGCGAAGCCGATCTGCCAGAGCAGCTCGAAGTCCTCGATGTTCGAGAATCCGGGCGGCGGGTCGCCGAGGAAGAGCTCGTCGAGGTACTGCTGGTAGTAGGCGCGCTCCTCGGGCTCGTCGAAGTCGGGATGGCCGCGGAGGAAGCCGTCGGGGATGGCGCCGGATCGCTTGAAGCCCAGCTCGAGGAGGAAGAGGTACTCCGCCTCGCTGATGCCGAGCACGCTGCGGATCTGGTCGCGCTGGTCCCAGGCGAGGAAGATGGTCTCCACGTAGTGGTCGATGGTGGTGCGGGGCCGGCCGATGATCGGCGAGTAGGTGTCGAAGCGGAACTCGTCGTTCTCGAAGTCCAGCTCGTAGAGGCGCAGCCAGCCGTCGCCGCCGTTCCGGGTGCTCTGGTAGTCGGTGAGGATCTGGATGATCAGCTTCTGCTCGCGGTCGAGCCCGTCGAGCCGCAACCACTCCGAGTGGAAGTGACCGGCGTGGATCATCAGGATGTTCTCGTTCTGGCTGACGAACTGGTTGAAGAAGTCCTCGGCGCTGGTGGGGTTGATCGCGCCGGGCACGAAGTCGTCCTGCACGTTGAAGACGCCGAGGGGCGTGTTCACCTCTTCGTAGTAGCGACCGCCTCCGATCTTGAAGTCGTACATGTAGCGGTGCGTCCCGATGACGAAGATCGTGTCGGGGTTCTGCTCGACGACCTCCTGGGCCCACAGCACCTCGTCCCGGGGCTGATCGATGCTGAAGTTGATGAAGCCGATCTTGTATCGGTCGTGCTCGAGGAGCTGCCAATTGGCGCCGCCATAGGGAGACGCGCCCATGTACCAGTCGAAGCCCTCGAAGACCTGGGGGCCGAAGTTGGTGAGGTAGTTGGCAGCATACCCTTCCGGATGCGACTCGATGTCGTCGTGGTTGCCCATCACGGTACCGTGGGGCATGTCGCCGGCGATCAGCACGTTCATGGCCTGCTTGCCGAGATCCCACTCGGTGAGGTTGTCGCCCCGCTGCACGATGTCGCCCAGGTGGCCCACATAGCGGATTTCGAGTGCGTCGGCGTTCTCCACCAGCCACTCGGTCTGCTCGAAGAAGATGGCGCCCGTGCCCTCGGGATAGGTGGTGGCCGGCGTGCGCCCGTCGAAGGGAGGCCGGTTCTCGCTGTACACCTGCGTGTCGGGCAGTGAGGCGAAGACGAAGGGGCCGGCCAGCGCGGTCGCGGCGTGAACGAGGAGGACAGATGCCAGGACCAGAGATCCCTGGATCGAAGGACGGAGGTACATCGGGAGGCTCCTCTCGAGTCGAGCGGGTGCTGATTCGGTGCCGGACGGAAGCCGGGCGGTCGAGTGACCGCCCGGCCGCAAGTCCGCTCCATTCTGAACCATGCGCGCGCCGATGGGCTACGAATCTACTCGGACGTCGGAAAAGAGCCACGTGGCCGCCACAGGGCCGTGATCTTGCCACTTCGTACCCGCCGGGCACGGACTGTGTATGCCGACCGCGGTGTCCAGGGAGTCACCAGGATCTGTACAACCATCGCGGAACGTCTGCGCGCGATGCGCCAGGATTCGCGAGATGAGCGCCCGGCGGCCATCTTCTCGCGGCTCGGCCATTCGCGTCCGGATGGGGCGAGCCCTTCCCTTTCCCTCGCCCCGGTCCACCGATTCCGCTGCAATTGCGCACGGGGCGATGCCATACTGACCGGACGCCTTCGCGCCGCCCATGCGCATCGGCACGCCCGTCCCGCGATCCTGGGCGCCATCGAGGCTTCGAGGAGCTTCCACATGTCCATGCTTCGCTTCGACCCGATCGGCAACGCGCCGCGGCGCCTGGGCGCCTTCCTCATCGCGTTCGCGGCCCTGGCGACCGATGCCCACGCCAGGTCCGAGGCGCTGATCGTGAAGCTTCGCAGCGAGGGGCCGACGACCATCGAGGCATGTGCCGAGGGCGTGCACCGCCGCGGAGAGCGATTTGCCACCGCGAGCAGCATGGGCTCGGATTCGCTCGATCGCCTGATGGCGCGGCATCCCATGCGCCGGGTGCGCGCCCTCTTCGCGCGACGTGGCGCCGCCGGGCGCGGCACTTCGCTCGCGGAACGGAGGCGCGCGTTGGCGCAGGGGAGCGATCTCGCGCACGTCTATCGGATGGAGCTGGCCGGCGTCGGCGAGGCGGACGCCGCCCTCGAGGCCCTTCGCGACGATCCGCATGTCGCCTGGGTGCAGCGCGATCATCAGCAGGTCCTCGATACGTGGTCGACCCTGCCCGACGATCCCTTCCTCTTCAGTCGTGGCAGCTGGGGGCAGCCCTACGCCGACCTCTGGTCGCTCCCCCTGATCGGTGTCCCCGAGGCCTGGCAGATCGCTCGCGGCGAAGGCGTCGTGGTCGCTGTGGTGGACACCGGGCTCGACTACATGCACCCCGACATCGCCGCCAACGTCTGGATCAATCCCGGTGAGGACCTCAATGGCAACGGCGTGGTCGATGCGTCGGATTGGAACGGCATCGACGATGATGGAAACGGCTATGTCGACGACATCCGGGGCTATGACTTTGCCGGCGGAGGCGAAGACGAAGGAGACGAGGACACGCCCGAAGGGCAGGGCGCTCCGAGCGGCGACCCCGATCCCTTCGACGTGAGCGGCCACGGCACGCATGTCGCCGGGACCATCGCCGCCGTCGCGGACAACGGAATCGGGATCGCCGGCGTGGCGCCCGAGGTGCGCGTGATGGCCTTGAAGGGCTTCGACGCCTCGGGCCGCGGTCGGGACTCGGCGCTCTGGGAGGCGGTCCTCTACGCGGCTCGCAACGGCGCCCGGGTGATCAACACGAGCTGGTCCTGCTTCCCGCTCTGCCCCGAGAATCCGCTCGCAGAAGAGACGCTGGCGCTGGTGCACGAGCTCGGTGCGGGCGTGGTGACCTCGGCGGGCAATCGCAACACCGACATCGTGAAGCAGAGCCCCGAGAAGCTCGACCGCGTCATCACCGTCGCCGCGACCTCGGAGCGCGACACCCTCGCGGACTCGTTCTCGAACTTCGGCTGGCTGATCGACGTCGGCGCGCCCGGCGGCGACCCGACCACGCCAACCAGCATTCCGAGCGCGCGTCGCAACATCCTCTCGCTCCGTTCATCGGCCGACGATGACAGCGCGCCCTACGCCGTGGGAGAGGACTACTTCCGCCTCTCCGGCACCAGCATGGCCACGCCGCACGTGGCGGGCGTGGTCGCGCTGATGATCTCGGCCCGACCCGAGCTCCGCTACGCACAGATCCGGCGCATCCTGCGCGTCTCCGCGGCGGACATCGGTCCGCCCGGTCGCGATCGCTCGACCGGCGCCGGTCGACTCGACGCGCTGGCGGCCGTCTCGCGGGCGGCGGCCGCCCCGCCGCCGGATCTGCGTCTCGCGTTCTCGAGCCCCGAGCAGGGGGCGATCCTCCCGAGCGGGCGAAGCGCCATCGAGGTCCGGGGCACGGTCACCGGACTGGATCTGCAGCGCTGGACCCTGGAGCTCGGCATCGGCAAGTCGCCCACCGAGTGGCGGTGGCTGGTCGATGGCGCGACCTCGTTCGTAGAGGAGGACGTGCTCGCGCGTTGGCTGCCTTCGGCCGAGGAGGCGGGCGAAGTGCTGCTTCGCCTGCGCGCCTACGGGCGCGAAGGCTCACTGTACGAGGAGCTCCTCCATGTCTCCGTCGAGGGGGCGCGATCGCGCCGCATCACGCGGCCGGGGCACAGGGTGGAGGCGCCGCGGCTCTCGCGTGATTGGGTGCTGTGGTCCTCGACGCGACGCTTCGACGATCCGCTCGACCGCGACGACGCCCGGAACCTCTATGCCACGCACCTTCGTTCCGGGCGAGAGGTCGTGGTGGCCAACGGAGAGGGCGACGTGCGCTTCGCCGCGCTGGCCGGAGACCTGGCCGTGTGGCGGGACGAGCGGCGCGGCCCGCGCGAGAACGACCTCTATGGCTGCTACATCGATCCCAGTCTGCCGAGCGACGCCGCCTGTCCCGAGATCCCGATCGCGATTGGCCTGCCCGATCAGCGGCTCCCGGTGGCCGCAGGGGGCCATGTCTTCTGGATGGGCAGCGCGGCCGACGGCCATGCGATCCATCGCTGCCGGCCCGACGAGCAGAACTCGAGGTGTCTCGATCGACCGATCCCCGGGACGGGGCTCCAGCGGGTCTCGCTGACCGCTGTCGCCGACCGCCTCGTATGGATCGAGCGAGGGGCCGGCACGAGCCGGATCGCGGCCTGCGACGTCGATGCGGAGACGGGGTCGTGCGAGCCCTTCGGAATCGAGCTCGAGGCACGCCTCGTCAGCGATCCCCTCTCCGCTGGCAGGGTCTTCGCCTGGACCGAGTTCACGATCTACGGCACCGAGCTGCGTGTCTGCTGGTGGGACGAAGAGAGCGGCACCTGTCCGCCGATCACCGTGGCTGCCATCGGTGTCGAGGCGGAGCCACGCCTCTCGGGAAGGCGCCTCGTCTGGGCCGGAAACGTGGGCGACCAGTCATCGGACATCTTCTTCTGCGACTTCGATGCCCTGCGGATGCGCTGCCCGGTGCAGCGACTCACCTCCGAGCTCGGCCGCCAGCGCGAGGCCGACCTCGAGGGTGATCGGCTCGCGTGGCTCGACGATCGCTCCGGGACCGACTCGGTGCACGGGATGCGCCTGCCCTCGCTCGAGGTGGGGGGGAGGCGCTGGGTTCGCGAGGGGATGCAGCTTCGCATCCCGATCCGCTTCATGGCCGCCGGCCAGGGGCCACTCGACGTCGAGGTGGTCGCCGAGGGCGCCGAGTCGCTTGCCGAGGTGGGCGCCCGACTCGTCGAGCCCGCCCATCGCCGACATCGCACGCTCGCCTTCCGGCCGAAGCGTGGACAGGCGGGCGTGCAGCGCTTCACCGTTGCGGTGGTGACGCCGGGGGGACTGCGGATCGAGCAGAGCCTCGACGTCGAGGTACAGCCGCGGCGGAAACGTGAAGGGGCGCGCTGGCTGCTGCTCCGCTGGCTCTTCGCCTGGCTCTTCGGGGGGTGATCGGGCGGAGGGGCGTAGGTCGATCCCGGGCGCCGAGATGCCGGCAAGCCGGACGAGGCCGATCTCGACCTGGATCGATGCGTACCTGCCGGGGCCCGAACACCCGTCGCCCGCCCTCTCGAGCGGCGTCAGGAGTGAGATTCCGGGCCGCGATTGGCTCCCTCAAGAGGTTCCCGCCCCCCTGCTACTTTCTCCCGAACCCCATCGCGCCCGGAAAAGGATGCAGGAGATGTCGATCATCGCTCGTTTCGCCGCGTACGCGGCGGCCTTCGAAGAGGCCTTCGAGAGCAGCGACTGGTTGCCTCTTGCGGACTTCTTCAACGATGACGCGGTCTACTCGACGGGCCTCGACTGCTTCGGCGGTGGAAGGGTGGAGGGGCGCGACGCGATCCTCGCGTACTTCGAGCGCTCGCTCGACGGGCTGGATCGGCGCTTCGATTCGCGGCGGCTCACGCCCACCGAGGGCCCCGAGATCGAGGGCGACACGCTGCGGATCGTCGGCGATGCCACCTACACGAGCGCAGGCGTGCCCGAGTTCGTGCTCAGGCTCGAGGAGCGGCTGACCTTCGAGGACGGCCGCATCGCGCGCCTCGAGGATCGCTACACCGACGAGATGAGGGACGCCCTGCTCGCCTATGTGGACGCCTGGGGCGAGAAGCTCGGCATCGCTCTGCCGATCTCGTAGCCGGACTGCCGCGCCCGCTCGTCACGTCGCACTATCATCGTCGTCATGGCGAAGGTCCTGATCGCGATCGTAGGCAGCGGCGTCGAGCCCGACGACTCGGTGCGGTCGCTCGCCCGAATCACCGGGCGGCTCGTCGCCGAGCGTGGCTGGGTGCTCGTCACTGGAGGGCTCGGAGGCATCATGGAGGCGGCGTCGGAAGGGGCTGCGGCCGCGGGCGGTCTGGTGGTGGGGATCCTGCCCGGTATCGCGGCCTCCGAGGCGAACGCCTGGGTCGATATCCCCATCGCCACCGGCCTGCGCGATGCGCGCAATGCCGTGCTGGTGCGGGCGGCCAGCGGGGTGATCGCCGTGTCGGGCGAGCACGGAACCCTGTCGGAGATCGCCATGGCCTTGAAATTCGGTCGACCTGTGATCACGCTCGCCTCGCCCTGGTCGTCCATCCCTGGGACCACGACGGTCGCGACGCCCGCGCAGGCGGTCGACGAGATGGGCCGCCTGCTCGGCGAGCGGTGTTGATGGCTTCATCGCGCCCGAAGCGCTGAGCGCCGGCGCCTCAACCTCTGCACGCCCCCGAGCACCAGGCCGATCGCCATGGCCGCGAGCCCCGCCGGCCCGAGCCAGGGGACGGGCAGCGGCGGCAGGGGGTCGAAGGGGTCGATGGGATCGGAGCCGAGTACGATCACTTCATCGCCGTCGGCGATCCCATCCTCGTCCGTATCCACCGTGAAGGGGTCGGAGAGGTAGGCGAAGTTCTCATCGGTGTCCAGCAGCCCATCGCCGTCGGCATCCGGATCCGAGCCGTTCGGCACGTCGTCGCCGTCGGCATCCCCACCCTCGTCGACGATGATGCTGTCGCTGTCGATGTAGGAGAGCAGGCCGTCTCCATCGCGCAGCTGGACGAAGACCGTCGCCGGGTAGGGGGCCGGGCCGCCGGGGGCGAGGACGAAGGGATGGAGGGTCGAGACCGGGATCCAGGGCGCCCCGGAGAAGGTCACGTCCTCGGAGATGCGCATCAGGACGGCGTCGGCGCTCGCGTTCACGCGCACCGCGACGTTGCGCGAGGGCGTGACGGGGTAGCCGTTGTTGATGCGTGTCTCCACCTGCGGCGGGATGGGATCGTCTAGCGGCGTGCCCTCGAACGTCTCCGTCGGCGCGCTGCGTGCGCCCGAGAGTCCCTCGGCCACCAGATAGTACTCGTAGACCTGATTGGGCGGCAGGTTCTCGTCGTAGTAGTAGCCCTTCTTGACGACGGTGAGGTCCTCGGTGTGGACGAGGGTGAAGAGCGACGCACCCGGATCCTTCCGGTAGACGTGCATCCTGGCGTAGTTGGGGTGCACCGGAAAGCGAAGGAGCAGTGCGCGGGGAGAGGGGAGCGTCACGGGCTGGTGGTAGACCTGCGTCGAGATCCCATAGTCGATGATCGGCGGCAGCAGGTCGTCTCGGTCGTAGAGGGGATCGCGACCGAAGCTCACCTCGCTGCCGTCGCTCTCTCCGCCGTCGTCGGTATCCGGGTCGTTGGGATGGGTGCCGACCTGGAGCTCCTCCTTGGAGGTGAGCCCGTCGTTGTCGGGGTCGAGGCCGGCGTCGGAAGGATCGTTCTTGTCGAGGCCATAGAGGTCTTCCCATCGATCCGGCAGCGTGTCGCCGTCGGTATCGGGATCGCAGCCGTTCACGCCTGGATCGAATTCGTGCACGTGGAAGCCGCGAAGCTCGTAGCGACTGAAGTTCTCGTCGAAGTTCGAGGTGCCGCTCGTCGTCACCACCACCGAGTAGCTGCCCCAGTCGCCCGTGGGCGGACCGTCCGGGAAGTCGGGGACACCGCCGCGCGAGGAGAAGGGCGTCTTGGTGTACCGGTTCGCGTACACGCCATCACCGGCCAGCTCGTCGTCGTGTGCACCGTCGTCGAAGAGCGTGATGCGGTTGGTCGAGCCGTCGGGGTTGACGACCAACGCCTCTGTGGTCAGATCGGCGACGCCGCCGAAGACGTCCGTCACGTTCGCGAGCACCTTGACGGGCAGGCCGCGTAGGTAGATGTAGTTCTCCTGGCCGCACTCGATGTTCGGCGGCTCCTGCTTGATCTGCGAGAGCTCCGCATCCAACGACACGCCATTCACGATGAAGCCCGAGAGCGCGACGGTGGCCTGGACGGCGATGTTGCTGGTGAGCGTCACCTCCCAGGTGCCCGGGGGCAGGATCGAGTCGAAGAGGTAGGTGGCGTCGGTGAGCCCGCTGGCGACGGTCCACCCCGGTGACGCGCCGGTGATGAGCGTGCCGTCGGGATCGCGCAGCTCCATGGCCACGCTGGCCGCGTCCAGATGCCAGTTCGTGGCGAAGACGGCGTCATCGACCCCGCCGCCCTGCTCCTCTTCGACGGTGATCGAGAAGACGAGCGGGGAGCCGGGGCCGAGGTCGGCGGCGGCGAAGTAGAGCCGATCCTGCTCGCGATTGCTCTCCTCGATGGTGCGGTAGGCGTCCGCGAGGCGATTGGGCACCTGGAGGTCGAGCGGACTCGGGTCGACGTTGACGCCCGGTGCGAGCGCGGCGGCGGCGAAGGCGGCGGCCGACGGCGCAGCCGGGGCGGGGCCCTGTGTCGAGACGGGAAGTGGCAGACCGCCGGTGAAGTCGGCGATGGACTGGAGCAGGCCCTGGTCCGCGTCGGCACCGAAGGCCAGGGTGTCGATGCGGATATCCTCGTTCACGCCGCCGAGGTTCGGATCGAAGCTGTCGCGCACGGGCGGTGTTCCGCAGCTGGGGTTCGGGAAGGCCCAGAAGTCCCCTTCGTTCTCGAGGCCGTCGCTCATCAGCACGATGCCGCGGGTGATCTCCGGCGCAACCGAGCCCGCGAGCTCTCCCGCCGCCTGTCGGATGCCGTCCCCGATGGAGGTCCAGCCGTCTTCGAGGATGCCGGTGATGTCGGTCTGGAGATTGGTCCGATTGCCGAGCACCGGGACGAGGCCACCGGTGACGGGCTGCGTCGATGCGTCGAAGTCGCACTCGGAGTCGTTGCCGTTGAAGGTGACGACGGCGAGACGGTCGTCGTCGTTGGCCGCATCCACGTAGGAGCGCGCCGCGTTCTTCGCCGCGGTGATCTTCGCCGTCTCCACGGGCTCGGGGTAGTGCATGCTGAAGGAGCGGTCGACGGTGAGCACCTGGTGCAGCTCTTCCTCTTCGTAGAGCACGCTCCTGGCGCTGCTGAGGCTTGCGCCGCAGCCCCCTTCGAAGGTGCCGCAGAAGCAGATCTCCAGGTCGTAGAGCGTCCCGTCCACCGGGTTGGTGATCTCGGGGGCGCGCACCGTCAGCCAGTACTCGCCGTCCACGTAGCGGGAAGACAGGATGGGCGCGTCGTCGTAGGTCGCGCCCGTCGCGTCGCTGCGTAGGCGGACGTCGAAGAGCGAGGCGTCGATGCCCTGGACGGAGACGGGACCGGCGCCCTCGGGCGTCAGGCCGGCGGGGCCGGTGATCAAGGTACGGACGAGGAAGCGCTCGGGCGGGTTGTCGATCTCGCCCACCTTGGCCTGGCGCGCCTCGAAGGGCAGCACCACCTGGCCGCCCGGCGTGCCGCTGCCGTAGGAGTAGGTGAAGTTCGCGCTGTCCGCGTAGGAGGTGACCACGAGCGCCAGCTTGTCGAAGGGCTGCGAGCCGCTCGGCGGCTCGATGAGCGTCCGGGCGAATCGGCTGCCCCGCCCCTGGTAGATCGCCTGGACGCGATCCGAGCCGCTGCTGCTGTCGACGGCGACCACCGCCCAGCCGAGCGTCTTGCCTGCATCGGCCTCGGCGACGTAGCCCACCACTTCGCAGGCCTGCCCGACGTCGAGCTGCGCTTCGAAGTGCCGGCCTGCGAGGCGGTCGATGGAGTCGTTGAAGTCGGTGTCGGGGCTGGCGACCGCGGTGAGGGCAACCGGGTCGTAGGCCGTGCCGCCGCCGGCCGGCGTCTCGTCGACGAAGTCGAATCGCGACGCGTTGGAGAGCGCGGAGACGTCCTTGTCGTGGGTGTAGAGGGTGACCTGGAACTCGCTCCAGAGCGTCGGAAGGGAGCGATTCACGCCTTTCGCGGCCAGCGTGTCGATGGTCGCGCCGATGGTGTTCGGCGCGCGGTCGTTCATCTGGGCGATCAGCTCGGTCATGAAGTCGACGCCGTAGGCGGGCTCGCTGACCACCGTGCCGGCCTGCTCCGCCAGATAGCTCCACCAGAGCGCGGCGTTGTAGTCGCGATCGGAGAGCGACACGCTCGGATCGCCGAGCAGGTTGTTCGCGGAGCCGACGAAGCCGGTGTTGCCAGCGGTGCTGTCGTCGATGGCGTAGACCTTGTCCTCCATGAGGCGCGCGGTGCCTTCCACGAACCAGGCGCCCCAGCTCTGCCACTCGTCGAACGCGATGCTCGAGTACTGCACGTGATGGAAGAGCTCGTGGACCGTCATGGCGCGAATGGAGGCCTGTGTCGACGTATTCGCGGCCGGGGCGTGGACGCGCACCTTGTCCGCCGGCGCATCGGCGAGGATGCCCGCCTTCACGTTGTACGCGCACCAGTTCTGCGGCGAGTCCCCGTCGAAGGGCGGGGCGGGGAAGTTCAGGGGCGGCGCGAGCAGGCCGTTGTGCGATTGCGGAACCCAGGCCTGGATCCAGCTCGCGCGTGCATTGCTGAGGAAGTCGGGATCCGCGGGGTCGTCGTTCGTGTAGCGGATGTCGTAGTCGAATCCGGGGGGATTGGTGGCGACGTCGGCCTGATCGTTCAGGTCGTCGGGGCAATCACCGGCGTGCGCCCGATTCGCGGTGAGCAGCCCTGGGCCGACGACGGCCGTCGTGAGCATGAACAGGGTGGCGAGACAGTGTGCGGATCGGCGCATCGGGACTCCTCCGGTCGGCCACGCGGGCCCGGGCGCCCCCATTCGTAACACGCGTCGCCTTGCCGGGGCCACCGATGCGACTCCCGCTCAGGCGAATTCCTCGGCGATGACACAGGCGTGCGCCGATCTCATCGCACTCGTCCGCCCGGCCGCGGGTCCGGTGTTCGGAGCGCTGCGCGAAGCTCGCCGTGTCGGGCGTCGATGCTCGACTCGCGCGGCGAGCGCGGCGCAAGGCGAAAGAGGTAGACCTCGCCGATCTCGTCGTTCCTCGGCGGGTTGCCGTACTTCGCTTCCCAGGCCGGTGCGAAGCGGTCGAACTCTGCCTGGTCGACGACCCGCGTCGCCGAGAGCTCGTAGATCGCCCCATCGGCCCGCAGACGCACGTTCGGGTCGGCCTCCATGCCCTGGACCCAGGTGGAGCGATTGGATCCGGCGTGGACGTAGAGGGCGTCGCCCAGGGCGACGACCCAGATGTTCACCGAGTAGGGATCGGCCGGTCGGGTCTCGAGCTGGATGGTGTCGATGTCGTCGGTGAAGGCCCAGCTGGCGGGCACGGGCACGACCTCCCCTTCGAGTGCGCCGCCGGGGAAGACGATGAAGGGCCCCCCGCAAGCGAGCAGCATCGCCGCGCAGATGGCCGCGACGGTCCGGGGCGGTGCGAGCGTTCGAGCGGGCATCCGGGTGACCTCGCGATGGCTG
>CAZQMY010000156.1:0-12273 GCA_964594405.1 uncultured Spirochaetaceae bacterium
GCTGGTCGAGCAGTACTGCTCGTGATCCGCGAGCAGGATGAAGAGCAGATCCAGGGCTTTCGAGACGACCGGGTCGACCTGGTACTCCTCGCAGGGCGTGGCGAACATCAGGCGGAGGAAGTTGCTCACGTAGTTCAGCTTGTTGTCCGGGTACATGAAGGGCTGACCCACCGAGTGCTTGTACGCGTAGGCGGCCAGGGTGGGCAGCTTGGCGATCAGCCGATGCACCGAGATCTCGACCTGGCGCGGGTCGCGCGGATCCAGCGAGTCCGGGTAGAAGGTCGCCAGGGCACCGACGGTGGCAGAGCAGGCTGCCATGGGGTGGGCGTCCTTGGGCAGCGCCGAGAACATCTTCTTGAAGTCCTCGTGCAGCATGGTGTGCATCCGGATCGAGCCGGAGAAGTTGTCGAGCTCGTCGCTGGTCGGCAGCTTCCCGTAGATCAGGAGGAACGCGACCTCGAGGAAGCTGGCCCTCTCGGCGAGCTCTTCGATGGGGATGCCGCGGTAGCGCAGGATGCCCTCTTCACCGTTGATGAACGTGATGGCACTGCGGCAGGAGCCCGTATTGGCGTAGCCCGGGTCGAGAGTGATGTAGCCCGTCTCTGCACGCAGCTTGGCAATGTCGATGGCGCGCTCGCCTTCGGTCCCGACGATGATCGGAACCTCGATGGTCTTGTCTCCCAGGCGGATCTCTGCGGTCTCTGCCATTCGTTCTTCCTCCATTGATCGCGTTCATTGGTCGCGTTCCGTCGCGTTGTTCTGGGCCTCGGGCGGTCCCGTGGCATCCGCGTGAAATGTCGAGCAGGTCCGGTCGGGACGGCTGCGGTCGAAGTGCGTCTCGCCTCCCGGGGTCGAGATCCGATGATTGGACGTGGGGTCTTCGAACCGCTAACCCGGTTCGCGCGGGCCGATCGTGGGAGCGGCGCCGATCCACCGTGCACGCGCGCTCTCGTGGGCGCCGAGGCACCCGCAAGGCTAGCCGATAACGCCTCGACCCAACAGCCCTTAGGGTGAAATGCCCACTTGATTCCAATGAGCAAGCAGGTGGGGCGTGGGGTGCCCCTCGCTGAATCGTGCCGGCGATGGCACTCCAGAGCCGCGTGGTCCGACACACGCGTGCTCCTCGTGATCCGATCCCGGTGGAAGGTGTCGGATCTGGACGGTGTGGTCGACCGAGTGCGTCGATGCGCGCGGACCGGCGTTGCGCGAACGGTCGTCCCCCGGCTCGAGCCTGGCGCCAGGGCCGAGCAGGACGAGCTGTCGTCGTCCATTCCGCGATCGAGAGAGGATGGTCAGCGCATCGGCCTTCCCCTGGCGCACGAGTCGGTCGCGGAGCGGGTCGAGCTTGCCGAGTCGGCTGTGCTTGGTGATCACAAGGCTCCCGCCGCCTTCGAGGAAGTCGTCGACCTCGTCGGGCGTATCGAGGGCGATCACCTCGCGACCCGAGTAGTACGCGATGCCGCCCGCGAGGGCATGCTGATCGAAGACGGCGATGCGCTCGTCCGGGGCGCTGCGTCTTGCCGCGGCTTCAGCGATGGGCCGCGGCGACTTGAGCGGGGGTTGGGGGGGGTTTCGTCGCGGTATCCCGCGTTTCAACGCCCCTACCGCGCCACACCTCGCGAGGGCGAACCGGTGGAGGGGGCGGTAGGGCCCGAACCGGCGGTGAAGGACGAGGCCGGCGACGCCCAGGGTGACGAGAGCAGGACCCAACGCATCCGGTGCCTGCCATCCCTCGAGCCGGCTGCGCGCCGAGACGACCTGGGGCAGATCCACCAGAGCATCCGGGCCGATGCCGCTCAGGAGCGCGATCACGCCGCCCACCCCGGCGATCAGCGCGCAGATCGAGCCCCCGACGATCGCCACGGCCCGGCGCTCGCTGGCGTGATGCCGCGCCCGCTCCAGGCCCGCTGCACAGAGCAGGGCGATCGCGGGAAAGGCGGGCAGGAGATAGAGGCCGCGCTTGCCCGACGAGATCGAGAAAAAGACGAAGTAGACCAGCGGGATCACGGCGAGCAGCTTCTGGCCCGTGCGGGCCTTCGGGGCCTCTTCGTCGCTCAGTAGCGCGTAGACCGCGAGGGGCCAGAGCAGCGTCCAGGGCAGGAAGTCGATGGGCAGCTGGTAGACGTAGTAGTAGATCGGCCGGACGTGAGCGGTGCCGGTGAAGAAGCGGGAGACCACGTTCTCCCAGACAGCTTCGAAGAGGAAGCCCTCTCCGGCCAGCGTGGCCGCGGCGAGGATCCAGATCGTCACGGGCGCCAGGGCGAGCGCGGGGCCCCACGAAGGGAAGACCCGGCGGATCTCCCTCCCTCGTCCGACGGCGATCAGGTGGACGATGATCACGGCGTAGACGAGCAGGCCGACCGGGCCCTTCGTGAGGAGCGCGAGTGAGAGCGCGCCGTGGAGCCCGATCAGATCGCGCCGGTCCCCGACCGGGTCGCTCGCGCCCGATTCGATCCGCTCGTAGATGCGCCAGTAGCAGTAGAGTCCCAGCCACTCGAAGAGCGTGAGCAGCACATCGAGCTGCGCACGCCGCGCCTGATGGGCGAAGCGCAGCACCGTGAGCAGCAGCAGCGCTCCGATCAGCCCCACAAGCCGTCCCGGATGGGTCCGTCGTCCGATGGCCAGCGCGATGAGCATCACGCCCATGGCGCCGAGCACTGAGGGAAGGCGGACGGCCAGCTCCCCCACATGGCCGAAGGGTGCGCCGACCGCGGCCGCGCACCAGTAGTAGAGCGGCGGCTTCTGGGTGTAGGCCTCGCCGTTCAGGTGCAGGAGCACAAGGCCCTTCGTGCCGTGTTCGAAGCTCCTGAGCTCTTCGGCGATCTGCCCGTAACGCGGCTCGTCCGGCGCCCACAGATCGATGGCGTCGAGCCCCGGAAGCAGCATCAGCGCAGCCGCGCCAAGAACGATTGCGATCTGGCGTCGCGGGCTGCGCCACACCCCCGGGTCGTTCGTGGGCGTGCGCAGCTCGAGGCTCGCGCGATCCCCCTCGACCTGCTCGCGCCTCGGGTCCGTCACCGACAGAGGCTACCCCCCGCTGCGCTTCACCTTGAAGCCGCGCGTCTCGAGCTCGGCCACGAGAACGTCGCGGTTGTCGCCCTGGATCTCGATGACGCCCTCCTTGAGCGCTCCCCCGGTCCCACATCGCTTCTTCAGGTCTTTGGTGAGGGCCTTGAGCTCGGGCCCGGGCAGCTGCACGCCGGTCACCAGCGTGACCGTCTTGCCGCCGCGTCCCTTGGAGCTCCGGCCCACGCGCACGATCCCGTCGCCGTCGGCGTTGATGACGCCGCCCTGGCCGCGAGGATTGGCGCGGCATTGGCACCTGCGGGTGGCGAGGCCGCAATGCGGGCAGACCCTCCCCGCCTCCGAGGAATAGACGACCCGATCTCCGCCGCCTCGCTGCGCGTTCATCGGCTCATGCTCCTCGGTCTCTTCCGGCGCTTCCGACTCTTCCGGGGCCGCCGATCTGCACGCCGCCGGCGCCTCGCGCGCCCGGCGTGCCCTAGGCCACCCTCGTGCCGAGGAGGCGGCGGTGGTCGACCATGATGCATCGATCCTGCACCACGGCGATCCCCGCGGCACGCAGTCGGGCGGCCGATGGGCCGTGGTGGATGCCCAGCTGCAGCCAGACGGCTTTGGGCATGGGCTCCATCGCCAGGATCTGCTCCACGTGCCCGGGCACGTTCTCCGAGGCGCGGAAGACGTTGACCATGTCGACCGGCTCCCGGATGTCACCCAGCTCCGCGACGCAGTCCTCGCCCAGCACGCGATCGAGCTTGGGGTTGACCGGGATGATGCGGTAGCCGTGCTGCTGCATGTAGAGCGGAATCCGATAGGCGTCCTCACCCTCGCGAGCCTTGATCCCCACCACCGCGATCGTCTTCACCGCCGAGAGGACGTCTGCGATCTCTGCGTCGGTCTCCACAGCGTCCTCTCTTTCTTTCTCTCTCGTTCTCTCGTTCTCTCGTTCTCTCTTCGGGAGCGCCGGCCACCTCTACGCGGGAGCACTCGCCTTGCGGGATCGCCGACGGCCGGGCCCGGGCCACCTCGCTGTCCGGAGATGGTAACGCATCGCGGACGCTCGGCGCTCCGTCGGTTTTCGCTGGTCGCGGGGCGCCGTCGGGCGTCTGTGTCGACATGGGCACCGCCAGCCGATACGGTACGCGGCCATGCATGCCGACTCCGCTCGACCTTCGAAGATGGGCCGCTCTCTGCACGCCGGCCGCCCCGCAATCCTGCTCATCGCCGCCCTCGTGCTGGCCGGCCCCACCAAGGCCGCCCCATCGATCGACGATCCCGTCGCGCGCCTGCAGCGGACGGATCTGGCCAATGGCATGCAGGTGTTGACCCTCGAGGATCACACGACGCCGGTGGTGGCTTTCCAGATGTGGGTGAAGGCCGGTTCACGTGACGAGAGCTTCTATACGGGAATCGCCCACCTCTTCGAGCACATGATGTTCAAGGGCTCGAAGAACATGGGGCCGGAAGAGCACGCCCGCTGGATCGGCTCGCGGGGCGGTCGGATCAACGCCTTCACGAGCCGCGACGTGACCGTCTACCACGAGGACGTGACCAGTGAGTCGCTGCCCCTCGTGATCGACCTCGAAGCCGAACGCCTCGCCCACCTCGACATCAGCGAGGAGACGCTCGGGACGGAGCGCGAGGTCGTCCTCGAGGAGCGTCGGCTGCGCGTGGAGGACAGCCCTTCGGGCCTGGCGTTCGAGGCGCTGTCCGCGCTGCTCTGGAAGGCTCATCCCTATCGTTGGCCGGTGATCGGCTGGCGCGCGGACGTGGAGCAGGTGACGGTGGAGGCCTGCCGGGCCTTCTTCGATACATACTACGCGGCAAACAACATCGTGCTCGTCATCGTCGGTGACTTCGAGACCGAGGAGACCCTCGTGCACATCGAGCGGGCCTTCGGTGGCATCCCCGCGGCCCCGGAGATTCCGCGCAATCCGACGACGGTGGTGGACCAGCGCGGCGAGCGGCGCGCCTCGATCGTCGACGACGTCAAGATCCCACTCATCTATGCCGCCTACCACGCGCCCGCGTCGGGCCACGAGGACGGCGAGGCCCTGGACGTGGCCAGCCAGATCCTCTCCGGAGGCCGGTCGAGTCGCATGTACCGCCAGCTGGTCTACGACGCGCAGCAGGCCCTCTATGCGCAGGGCGGCTACTGGGAGTTCAAGGACGCCGGCATGTTCTACGCCGTGGCGGGTGTGCGTCCCGGCGTGGACGTGGACGAGGTCGAGGAGGCGCTCTTCGCCGAGATCGACCGCATCCGCGACGAAGGCGTGAGCGACGAAGAGGTGGCCAAGGCGATCACGCAGCTCGAGGTCTCGCTGGTGCGGGGGCTGGATACCGCGCATGCCCTGGCCGATCGCATCGGGCGCGAGATGGTCTTCTTCGGCCGCGTTCGCTCTCTGGACGAGCGGATGGCGGCCATCGCCGGGGTGACGGCGGAGGACGTGCAGCGCGTCGCCCAGAAGTACCTCGTGCCCGAGAAGCGGAGCGTCATCCAGCTCCTGCCCGCGCCGCCTCCACTCGCAGCCGCAGACGAAGGAGAGACGCGATAATGCGGGCGACCTCGATCACTCGCCTCCTCGCTTCGGTGGCGTGCGTCGGTCTGCTGGGGCTCGGCTGTGCGTCGATGCCGGTGGGTGCTCCCAGGCCGGCCTGGGAGCTGCCGCCTCCTCCGGTTCGGGTGGCTCCAGTGGTGCAGGAAGGGGCGCTGACGCGCAGCCGGCTCGAGAATGGGATCGAGGCTCTCGTGCTCACCGACCGCCGTCTTCCCCAGGTGACCCTCGGGCTCACCTTGCGCTCCGGCGCGGCAGGCGTCGATCCCTCGCATGCGGGCCTCGCGCAGTTCACGGCAGAGCTGATGAATCGAGGTGCAGGCGGTCGCGACGCGCTGGCGCTCGCTGAGGCGGTGGACGCATTGGGGGCGCGGCTCTCGGTCTCCGCCGATTGGGATTCGATGAGCGTCGTCCTCTCGGGGCTGTCCCGCGATACCGAAGCCATGCTCGCCCTGCTGCGCGACGTTGCGCTCGCACCGCGCCTGGAAGCGGCCGAGGCGGACAAGACGCGGCGCGAGCAGCTGGCTGCCCTCGAGGCCGCCAAGGACCAGCCCGCCACCACCGTGCACGACGGGGCGATGCGCGTGCTCTACGAGGGGCATCGCTTCGGCCTGCCGCTCGAGGGGGTGCCGGAGACGGTGCAAGGCCTGGACGCGGAGGATGCGCGCGCGCTGCACGCGCGCTACTTCGTGCCCGGCAACGCGATCCTGCACGCCACCGGGGACATCGACGCGCAGGCCGTTCTGGCACGATTCCGCGAGGTCTTCGCGAGCTGGGCGCCGGGCCCCGTGCCCGACGACCCTCCGGCGCCGCCGCCCACGTCGCCCAGTCGGCGCAGGATCGTGATCTTCGACAAGCCCGACCTCGTGCAGGCGCGGATCGTCATCGCCCACGAAGGGCTGGCGCGCACCGACGAGCGACGCATCGCGGCAAGTCTCCTCAACGCGACCCTCGGAGGCAGTGGCTTCTCGTCGCGCATGATGAAGGAGCTGCGCTCGAACGCCGGCCTGACCTACAGTGTGGGCTCGGGCTTCTCGTTGCGGCGGGTGCCCGGTCCGTTTCTCGTCAGCAGCTTCACGCGCGTTCCCGAGGTTCGCCGGGCCGTCGGCATCCTGCTGGACGAGATCGAGGGCATCCGAGGCGACGATCCCCAGAGCGAAGACGAGCTGCGAAAGGCCAAGAGCTACAACGTCGGCCAGTTCGGTCTGGGACTGGAGACATCGGCGGCCGTGATGGCCTCTCTGGTGAACCTCGAGGTCTACGGGCTGCCGCGGGACTCCCTGGACACCTACCGGGCCCGGGTCAATGCCGTGACCGTCGCGCAGACCCACCAGATCGCGCGGGAGCTGCTGCACCCGGAACGCGCCGCCATCGTGCTCCTCGGACCCGCCGAGGACCTGCGCCCGCAGCTCCAGGATCTGGGCGAGGTGGAGACGATGCAGCCCTGATGTGCGGCCGGACGCCTATCGCGCAGCGGCGGGGGCCGCGCCGACGGCGACCTTCAAAGCGAAGCCCTGGGTGGTCTTGCCGCCGTGATCGTCGGCCACGGTGAGCTTCACCGGATGGCTTCCGGCCTGGCGCGCCGTGGGCTTCCAGGTCAGGGTCCCATCCTTGTCGTCGATCTCCATGCCCTCCGGTCCCCGGGTCAGCGTGAAGCTGAAGCGCTGGTCGCCGTCGGGGTCGTCGACCTCGGGCGTGTAGCGGAAGACGCCACTGTGATCGAGGCCCGGCGGCTGGCTGAGGATGTCGGGGGCAGCGTTGCCCATCACCAGGGCCGCGCTCTCCAGGGGCTTGCTTCTCCCTTCCCCGTCCTGGGCGGTGACGGTGAGTGAGAGCCGGTCGCCGCGTCGCAGGTCTGCGCTGGTCTGGGTGTCCCGGTGGTTTCGCGTCGCCCGCCCGTTGAGCACCCATGTGTATTCGAAGTCGATGCGATCGCCGTCCGGATCGACGGCCTTCGGGCGGGCGCGCCAGCGGCGAATCTTGCGGCCCTTTCCGCCATCGATCTCGTCCACATCGAAGTCCAGGGAGAGGATGCGCGGCGGCCGGTTCGCGATGCTGGCGCTTGCCGTGCGGGGCTCGCTGAGGCTCTGGCCGTCGTCCGCGATCACTCGGACGGTGATGCGGTCGCCCCGCTGCAGCTCGGGAACGCTGATGATGGGGCCTTCGGCGAGGATGCGCTTGCCTCGCGCCTCCCACTCGTAGGCGACGCTGACCGATGATCCCTCCGCATCCCGGGTGCGGACCGCGGCCTTGAGCTGCTCGCCGGGTCGTGGGTTCGTCGGAGAGAGCTGGATGCTGACGATCTCGGGCGGCGCGTTCGGCGCCCCCTCCACGAAGGGTTCCGCGACGGCGCGGGCTTCGGGCGTCGGCAGCGTCTGCGACTCCGGTGCGGCTCCGCAGCCCACGATGCAGATGAGCGCGATCGACATCATCAGGCCCAAGCGCGGGTCCATGGCTTCCCCTCCTCGGTCGACTCGGTGGACGCGGTGGTCTGCGCCCGATCCGTCTCGAGCTATTGCGGCAGCTCGTTCACCAGGTCGAGCCGGCGTAGCACCCAGGCGCCCCCGACCAGATCGGCCTCGAAGCGCGCCTTCGTGGCCTGACTCTCCTCGAAGAGCCCCTTGTGGATGTCGAACGGGCGCAGCGCTCGGAAATCCATCTGCTGGCCCTTCTCGTCGAAGAAGCGGCTCTTCGCGGTGACCCGGTAGGTGCGTCCCGTGATGATGACGGTGCCCGCCAGGGCGTCCGCTCGCTCAACGACGCCGAATCGCTCCTCGCCGGCGGACGCAGGGCCCGCCGCGATCACGATCGCGAAGACCATGAGTGCGACCGCCTTCATGATCCGGGCGCGGGGATGGCCGGTGTCGGGATCGATCTTCATGACTCGTCTGTTCATGGCTTGTCTCTCCATGTTGCTTCTCTCCAGGGCGCGTCCGTCCATGATCGTCTCTCCCCCGACCCCGGTCCCCGACGTCGCCGCGACGGTCCTCTCCGAGCCCGATCAACGCACTTCGCGCCAGTAGAGCAGGGTCTTGGCATTGTTCGGGATCGTCGGCGCAGAGATGCTCTCGAGGTCGGCGCCGCTCTTCTCGATGAAGACGAGGTTGTCCTTGCCGTCCACACCGACCGAGACCTGCGGGTCGGTCGGCATTCCCTCGCCGATGTCGAAGCTGCGCGTCGGGGCGCCGCCTCCGTCCGTGAAGTATCCGCCGCCGCAATCCACACGGAAGGCGTAGAGGGTGCCGACGCCCTTGGACGTACAGGGGTTTCCGGTGTTGGTCGGCGTGAAGGTGCCGGCCAGGACGATCCGGGCGAAGATCTCGGTGTTGGTGACGATCTTCTCACCATCGGCGAGCTTGAAGAAGTAGCCTGGATCCGTGATCGACGTGCAGGCTTGAGTGTTCGAGAGATCCGTCAGGTCGGCTTCCGCCAGCGTCGAGTAGGCGGGGACGATCGTCTCGAAGGGATCACGCTCCAGGAAGACGTAGAAGCGGTTGTTCTCGTCCTCACCTGCGATGCCTTCGAAGCCGATGTTCCCGCGCTCACCGCTGCCGATGGCCAGCCAGAGGTTGCGGCCCACGAGGGCACCGGCGGGCGGGAAGTAGAAGCTCCGGTAGTAGTCGACCCCCGCAACATGGGTGATCGGTGCCGAGAAGAACTTCTTGAAGGGCCAGCTCGGCTGGCTGAAGTCGCCGACGGCCGAGCTGTCGTTCACGCGGTCCTCGCCGATCTCGCTGATCACCCACTTGAAGAGCTGGCCGCCGAGGTCTCCGACGTAGATGACGTCAGCGAAGCCGTCCGAATCGAGGTCGAAGACGGCGGGTGTCGACGGGATGGCATAGACCATGTCGCGTTGCGGGTCGCCGACGGCGGCGAGCGGGTCGAATCGCTTCATGCCGAGCACCTTGCCGCTCGTGATGTCCACGATCACGATCGAGCGCCCCTCGTAGGCGGCTGGATCGTAGTTGGTCGAATCGTTCGGATCGCCGTCTTCCGAGAACCCGCCACCGACGATCATCACCCAGCGTTCGAATCCAAGGCCGCCGTTGTCGTTGCCATCGATCGCCACCTTCACGCGCGTGATGATCGGCGTCGACCATGACTCGCCCAGGTAGGGCGCGATCGACGTGGCATCCGAGATGTCGTCCGGGTCGGCTTCGCCGGGGAAGTCCCAGACGTAGGAGGGGTAGCTCGCGTCGTCGGGGTCGGTGATGTCGATGGCGTAGTAGCCCTTACCGCCCTGGCGCATGCCTCCGAAGAGGCCCGTTCGCCACTCCGCGCCTCCGATCGACTTCGTGCCGGTCGTGGGAGAAGGGTAGAGCCAGATGTCGGCGGCCTGCGGCGAGCCGTCGACGTAGTAGGTGCGGTCCGAGGGCGAGTCGATGTGGAGGTTCTTGATGTTCTTGCGAGCCTCCCAGGGCATCACGCCCCAGAGCTCCTCACCCGTACCACGGGTGTAGCCGGGCGGAGAGGCTCCGGCATCCCACGTGCCGGCTTCGAAGGCGTGGAGGAAGCCATCGTTGGCGCCGGCGTAGATGACCCGGGGCCGCGTGCTCCAGGTGCTCTTGAAGGCCGCATAGGATGCCTCTGTACTCGGGCGACCCGGGTTTGCGACCACCGCGGGGCTCGAGTGGAAGATGTCGCCGAGCAGCCACGACCGTTTGGTGCAGGTCACGGCGCTGGATACGTCGGCACTCGAGACGCCGGTGCCGAACTCGCATCCCCGAGCGAAGGCGACGACCTCCTCGGCGAGCCCTTCTGCGTTGAGCGCGTTGCTGCCGAGGTAGTTCGGGTTGGGCGCCGGATCGGGCGCCGACGTGAATGGGCTGATGTCGAGATCGGCCGCCGTCAGGCTGTCGTCGAAGTCGACGCGGCTCGGGGAGGCGCCGACGAGGCGGGTGGTGTAGAGCTTGCGCAGTCCGGGCTCAGGCACCTCTTCGCCGGCATCCCAGAAGGGCGAGGCAGCGGCGGTGAAGGGCCCGCTGTTGCACTCACCCACCGTATCGTCCGTCAGGGGGCAGCTGCCCGTGCTGTCGAAGAGGTTGCCGGCGGCATCGATGCCGAAGGATCGAAGGTGACCCTGCCAGAAGGCGCGCTTGGACGACGGGAGGAAGAAGCTCGTGTAGAAGTCGCCGCCGGCCGCGGTGCGCGTGGAGGGGACCGTTGCCGCGGTGAAGGACTGCGACTTCTCGATGATGTCGGTGATCGCGCCGACGATCGCTTGCGTGAGCTCCTCTGCGTTGTTGCTCGTGTAGAAGATGCCGTTGCCCTGCTCGGCCGCCTTCTTCAAGAGGGCGTTGGCGGCATCGTTCGTCGTGAATCCGATGGTGTAGACGTCCAGTGTCTGGTCGCCGTCGAGATCCGGACGGTAGTCCGTCTCGTGCATGTACTTGGCGACGTCGTCGAGCAGGAGCGTGCCCTCGGAGGCGTATCCCGTCTCGGTCTCACTGTCCGCGTTGTAGTCCCCGATCAGGTTGTTGAAGCTGGAGAAGCCCGCGGCGGTGGAGCTGGGGTCGGCGTCGAAGTCGTCCATCGTGGACTCGCCGTCGGTGATGACGATGACGAAGCTCTTCTGACAGGCATACTGCACGGGACTGTCGGGGACGGTGGGCGGACCGCTGGCCGAGTAGGGGCCTCCGCCGCTGGCATTCGACTCCGTGTACTGGTACGCCGGGAACTTGCCGGAGACGCGACCGTCCGGCAGGTCCGACGTGTTCCGGCTCATGAAGTACGTGTAGAGCTGGAAGAGCGACTCAGCGAGCGGCGTCCACGTATCGGGCAGCTCGTTGGTGATCGCCGTCTCGAGCTTGGTCGCGTGCGCGGTGTCGTAGTCGTCGATGCCCACCTCGATGTAGCCGCCGTTCGGGTCGACCCAGGAGGCGTCACGGGGCTCGCGAAAGACGGCGAGGCCGAAGCGCACGTCCTTGCTCGTGTTCACCAGGCAGATGACCTCGCGGACCACCTGCTTGGCCGCGGTCATCCGGTTGCGCTTGTACTTCGCGAAGGTGGCCGGACCGGCGCCGGCGCAGGCCGTCGCCCCGTTGTTGTTGATGTTGTAGTCCGAGATGTAGGCATCGGACTGGGTGCTGAAGAGCCAGTTGAGATAGCGCCCCTCGATCCGTGTATACGAGAGGGAGCTCGGGTCGTGGTAGAGCGTGCGTGTTCGGCCACAGCTGGTGAGGGTCAGGTCGGAGGAGTAGCTGTAGCTCGTCGTGTTGCTCCAAGTTCCGCAGCTCGGCGTCACATCGGGGTCGAAGGCTTCGTGCCAGACGATGTGGTTCATCGAGCCGGAGTTGTCGAGCAGGATCGCGACGTTCGGGGCGACAGTGGTCGTGAAGAGGAAGAGGTCGTCATCGACGGCGGCAGGCGAGGGCGGGGGCGTCAGTGCGCCCAGGGCGAGGGATACGGCGATCATCAGCCGAGCAGACTTCATCCGGAGTGTGGGGGGTGTCGACATGTGTTCTCCCGTTGCGCGCTCGAGGGAGCGGCTCAGCTGCCCTTGAGGACGCCCATGGTCGTCTCGACGCGTGCGTTCGTTCCGCCCGGTGCGGTGCCCTGGATGTGGAAGCGCCAGTACTGCATCTGGTATCTGGGGCCCCCGCCCCCGATCCGCAGATTCATCCCCTGAGCGGCCACGCCGCCCTGGTCCTTCACGGGCTCGGACTCATTGGGATCGGCCTTGAAGAGCGGCTGGCCC
>CAZQMY010000157.1:0-10506 GCA_964594405.1 uncultured Spirochaetaceae bacterium
GTCCGCGGCGGCTTCGCGATCGCGGCCCCCACGACGTCCTCCGCGGCGGCGCGAGCGCGATCGGCGCCCACGCTCTTCGCCGCCCCTCTCGGCGGCGCCGGCCTGCGCGTCGACCTGCGTCTCGGCCTCCGCCTCCGCCTCCGCGGGCGCTTCACCGGTTGCTTCTTCGGCCGCCTCGCGCGACTCGGCGGCCTCGCTGCGCGTCCGACCGCGGCCACCCCGAGTCCGTCCGCGGCCGCGGCCGCCGCTGCGTGCAGCCTGCTCACGCACCGAGACGCCCGCCTCGCCCTCGGCGGTGCTGACCAGCTCGTAGCCCTGATCCCGACCCACGCGAACCTCGAAGAGCGCGTGGGCCAGGGAGAGGCCACGGAGCGCCCAGGCGACACCGGGGGTCATGGCGCGACTGGCGAGCACCAGCTTCGGGGGCGCCAGCCGCACGGGCGCCAGGGCGTCGGCCAGCAGCAGCGGGACGTAGGCACCCAGATTCAGCGTCGCGTCGATGATGGCGCCGAGCGCCTGCAGGTCGAGCTCGTCGCGCACGGCCGCCGCGGTGGGCTGGCCGTCTTCGGCGACGCCGAGCAGCTCGATCTCCTCGCGATCCGAGCCGCCCAGGGGCCAGGTCGTGACGTTGCGCAGGGAGAGCGCCGTACAGATCAGCGGGATCAGTCGGCCCCGCATGCCCTCTTCGCCCGACTGCACGCGCTTGTCGTTCAGACGTTTGCGCAGCTGACCTTCGAGGGCGTCGAAATGACCGGCCAGATCGGTGGGAGAGAGCCGCGCCGTCGAGCGCGAGGGCTGCAGGGTGTTGAGCACGACACCGTCGCCATCCGCACGCAGCTCTGCGACCCGGCGCGCCATCAGCACCATTTCGACACTGCGCCCGACGCCGCGGATGGAGCCACCGTGCTTGGAGGCCAGGCCCTCGAGCGCGGCGCTGGCGCGCGCGAAGAGCTGGCGGTCCTCCGCACGCTCGAGATGTGCGGCCACCTGCTCGGTGCTCACCACGCTCGGCTCGATGGCGCCCTCGGGATCGACGTTGACGTTTCCCTCGACCAGGCCCGACGCGATCACGGCACGCATCCGGAAGGGCAGCTCTGCGCGGACCAGCCCCAGGCGTCTGCGCGCGTCGCTGCTCCACTGCGGCGCCACCACTGCCACCTCACCGGCGAACTGCTCTTCGTCCGCCAGGCGCATGCCCGTAGCGAGGCCAGCCAGCACGGCATCGCCCGCGTCGCGCGGCGAGAAGGCGACGATCAGCGGCTCCGCGCCCTCCCCCGTGGCCCGGCCGATGGCCGCGAAGTAGTCGGGGACGTCGGGATGCTCGAGGGCCTCGAATCCGGCGGTGCCGAGAACACCGCTCTCAGTGATCCGGGAGAGCCAGCGTCCGGCGTCGATGGCGGCACCGCGTCCGTCTGCAGCCTGTTCCGCGCGGCGTCTTCTGGAGAATCGTCTCATCGAATAGCTCCGCTCGAGCTCGACGGGGCGCGTTCGCGGGCCATGGGCACATCCGGCGCGCACCGGTCGACGCTCGATCATGTGGGCGACGCAGCACCGGGGCGCTCGCGTCGGGGTTCGGAATCGGTCCGATCGGAAGCCGATTCGGCTCAGCCGAGCGCACGTCTCGCCCGTCGATCCCCCCATCGCGGCAAGCCGCGGACCGCCGCCCATGGAAGGGCGCCCGCAGCCTGCTGGGAGCGACTGTGCGCTCTCGTTCGATGCGGACCGGCCTGGGGCCGGCACCGCTGCATCCCACGCGCTCGGGCCCGGCCGCACCCGGATACGGGTGAGCAGGGACTCGGCTGCACGTGGAGTGATTCATTGGATCCTTCATCCGAGGGCTCGCTTCCCGAGCGGCGCGTGCCGCTAGTCGGAAGCCTCCGGCTCGTCGTCTTCGGCCGCTGCGTCCACGCTCTCGAGGAGCGAGTCGGCGAGATGCCGGGTCACCGCGCTCGCGAGGCCCGCCACGAGCGCGTCTTCCGCGGCCTCGCCCGCGCGCAGCGCCGAGGCCGTGAGGAGCATCTGCTGGGCGCGCTCGGGCTGCTCCTGCTTCCAGGCGAAGAAGGCGCTCTCCTCGAAGCGCGTCGCCGTGGCCGAGGCGAGCTCGCCGACGTAGAGCTCGAGCATCGCGTCGCGCAGAGCGCGCCGGACCTCCTCGGCGTCGATGTCCGGAGCCTCGCCCGAGGCCTCCGCGGCCGAGCGCTGCACCTCGACGCGATCACGCACAGCCGCCGTGGTCTCGGCCATCTTGTCGGGATCGGGCGGCCAGGGGCCGAGGCCGCCTTCGTCGATCTCCTCGAGCAGCGCCGCCTGGGCCGCCGCGTCGTGCACGGGCCGGGCCAATGCGCTGCGCACCTGCTCACCGGGCCGGGCGTCCGGATCGGCGCCGGAGATCGCCGCGCTGCGCCACTCGCTGAAGGCCTTGGGCAGGCTTCGCGCCTCCGGGTGCACCTCGGCGGCCGCAGCGATCAGTGCCCGCACGGCCGCGGCGCCTGCGGCGATGGCGGGATAGCGCTCCTGTCGCGTGAGGCGGCGGACGAAGTCTCGCAGCTGGCTGCGCCCGATGCGATAGACCTGGAAATCGAGGACGCCGCGCAGCTCGTCGAGCAGTCCTTCATAGAGGCGAACGCCCCCGCCCGGATGCGACTCGACCAGATAGACGATCCGCGAGCCTCGCGGATCGTACGCGCTGACGTAGCCCTGCTCGATGGACTCTTCCACCTCCGGAAGGCGGGCCACCTTGGGCGTGGCCTGCCCTTCCGCGATCTCGATGCCACGGGACCGCGCCCGATGCGCGATCCGTCGCAGCACCTTGCGACCCGCCTTGGGCAGCTCGCTGCCGTCCAGGCTGGCGAGCACCTGCGGTCCCCCCTCCTCCTCGAGCCACGCGGATGCCAGCTCCTCCGCCTCGGCGGGCTCGTGCTCGAGCATCCAGGCCAGGACGCGCTGGCTGCCCTCGACGCCGAGCCCACCGAGCAGCTGCACCGGATCCCCATTGGCGGGCCGGATGGCCTCCTCGTCGTCGGGCAGCGCGCTGGCTGCGCGCTCCAGGCTCTCTGCAAGGCTCATGGGGCCCTTCTCCGGGATTCGATGCGCTTCACGGGTGTCGTTGGATCCGGATGGACGTCTCTCGGTCGTCGCTCGATGAGTGGATGCCGCCGGCCTGTGCCCGGTGCCGGGCCGCTTCGACTCCGAAGGATCGCGCACCCTTCGGCCTTCCCGAAGGCCCTCGGGGAGGCAGCGCGCGCGCCCAGCGCCGTGCCACGAACGGGACGATGCGCTGCCGGACGAAGCCCGGAGCATAGCCAGCTCACCGCCGCCTGACGGCCGTTCCACCAAAAAAAACGGGGATTTGGGGCATCCGCACGCGAGTGGTCGGGGCGCCCCGCCAGGCCCCTTCCTGGCTCTACGCGGCGCCCACCGCCTCCGGAGCGCCCCTTCAGTGCGGTCCCCTAGCCGCGATGCGGATCGAGCAGCTGGCGGTGCTTCGCGATGGCGAAGCGATCGGTCATCCCCGCGACGTAGTCGGCCACCGCGCGCTCCGGTCCTTCGAGATCGCCGCGGGCCCGCCCGCCCTCCGGCAGCAGCGCATGCTCGTCCCGCAGGACGCGGAAGAGCTCGTCGAGCATGCTCTCGGCCCGGCGCGTCTTCGTGAGCACCTCCGGATGGTTGTAGAAGTTGTCGTAGAGGAAGCGCTTGAGCTCGCCCTTGCGCCGATCCACCTCCGGCGAGTAGCCGAGCCAGGGCTCCGCCGCGCTGCGGACGGCCTCGGGGCTGCCCACCTCACCCGCCGCGAGCCGATCGGCGCTCGCCTCGATGAGGTCCGTCGTGAGCGCGTCGATCAGCATCGCCACTAGACGCGCTCGCCGGATGCGGTCGCGGGCGCCGGCGCCCAGCTGCCGCACGCGCTGCATCAGGTCGCGGACGAGGGGCAGCTCGCCCAGCCCATCGAGCTCGAGCCCCCCGTAGCGCAGCGCGTCGTCCATGTCGTGGCTCATGTAGGCGATCTCGTCGGCCGAATTGGCGACCTGCGCCTCGAGGCTCGGCTGCGCGCCCAGCGCGGGCAGCGGGACCGGATGACTCCACTGGCAGCCGTGCTTCAGGATGCCCTCCCGCGTCTCGTCGCAGAGGTTCAGGCCCGGCGCGTCGGGGACGCGCTCCTCGAGCCAATCGACCACGCGCAGCGTCTGACGATTGTGGTCGAAGCCGCCGTGGCGGCTCATCAAGCGGGCGAGTACACGCTCGCCCGCGTGACCGAAGGGCGGATGCCCGAGGTCGTGTGCGAGCGCGATCGCCTCGGCGAGGTCCTCGTTCAGACGCAGGGCGCGCGCGATGGTGCGCGCGATCTGCGCGGCCTCGAGCGTGTGCGTGAGGCGATTGCGATAGTGGTCGCCCTGGCGCTGGACGAAGACCTGCGTCTTGTCCTCGAGGCGACGAAAGGCGCGGCAGTGGATGATGCGGTCGCGATCGCGCTGGAACCCGGTGCGGTAGGAATGCGGATCCTCGGCGTGGACGCGCCCGCGCGACTCGCCGCTGCGCACCGCGAAGGGTGCGAGTCGCTCCGCCTCCTCCTTCTCGTAGCGCTCGCGCGTACGATGCCCCGCGCCGATCATCGGCTAGCTCCCGGCGCCCTCTTCATCCGCCTCGCGAAGGATGTCGCGCAGCGCTTCGCGCGAGTCGTCGTCGATGTGATCGCGCGGCGCGGCCACGGGGAGGCGGCGTTCGCCGGCGGGCGACTCCTTGGCCATCCGGCCGGGCGTCGTCGACGACGGCACCCGGACGCCCAGCAGTGCATACCCAGTGCCGAGCGCGAGTCCGAGGCCGACGATGAGCGCAATCCATCTCATCGCGTGATCGCGTGCGTCACGGCACGGTCCACGAAAGGCGCCGCGACGGTCCTCGTCGGCGAGCTTCAATCAAGGAGGCCTCTCCTCCCAGGGGTCTGATCCAGCGTAGGAGACGGATCGGTGATGTCAACGGTCACGCCAGCCACCGGGCGCTACGATCCCGTCCATGAGTGAAGACACCGCCAGGATCGTCTCCCCCACCGACCGGCTGCTGCTCGGGCCGGGCCCGTCCAACGTCCATCCGCGCGTGCTCGATGCCATGAGCAAGCCGCTGCTCGGCCATCTCGATCCCGAGTTCCTCGCCATCCTCGACAGTGTGCAGGACGGCCTTCGCACACTCTTCGGCACGCTGAACGCGTTCACCCTGCCGCTCTCGGCCACCGGCAGCGCGGGCATGGAGGCGTGCCTCGTCAACCTGATCGAGCCGGGCGACGACGTGGTGGTGGGCGTGAATGGCGTCTTCGGGGGCCGCATGTGCGAGGTCTCGCGTCGGGCGGGGGCAAAGGTGCACGCGGTGGAGGCGGATTGGGGCGAGCCGCTCGACGAGGACGCGATGATGGCCGCCATCCACCGACACCGACCGCGCGTCGTGGCCTTCGTCCACGCGGAGACGTCGACCGGCGTCCGCCAGGACCCCGAGCGCATCGCCTCGGCCGCCCGCGACGCGGGCGCCTTCACGGTGCTCGATTGTGTGACCTCGCTCTCGGGGCTGCCGCTCTCCATCGATGGTTGGGGCATCGACGCGGCCTACAGCGGCACGCAGAAGTGCCTCTCCTGCCCGCCGGGGCTCTCGCCCGTGACCTTCTCCGAGCGCGCCCTCGAGCGGGTGCGCGGGCGCAAGCTGCCCGTCCAGAGCTGGTTCCTCGACGTCTCGCTGCTCTCGAACTACTACGGCGGCGACCGCGCCTACCACCACACGGCCCCGATCTCCGCGATCTATGGCATCGCCGAGGGCATCGCCCTGGCGCTGGAGGAGGGGCGCGAGAGCCGGGCCGCCCGCCATCGCGAAGCGGCCGCCGGGCTGATCGCGGGCCTGGCCGATCTCGGCTTCGAGCCGCTGGTCGACACGGCCCACCGACTGCCGATGCTGACGTCCGTGCGGCTCCCCGATGCGGTCAAGGCGGCGGGCGAAGGCACGGTGCGAAGGCGCCTGCTCGATGAGTACGGCATCGAGGTCGGCGCTGGTCTCGGCGCCCTGGCGGGAGAGATCTGGCGCGTCGGCCTGATGGGCGAGAACGCGCGCCCGGCCTCGGTGGAGCGTCTGCTCGAGGCGCTGCGCGAGACGCTCGGCGTTTGAGCCCTCAGCCGTCTCCGCACGGCTCCTCGCCCAGGCGCGCGAAGTGGGCCTCCAGGGCGGCGAAGAAGCCCTCGGGCCTCTCGTGGTGCGGATGGTGGGCCGCGCCCTCGAGCGTGACGCGAACGACCTCCGGCAGCCCCCGCTCGAAGAGATCGGCGCCCTCGAGGAACTCTTCGTCATCGCCCCCGACCAGCACCAGACACGGCACCCGGATCTCGCCGAGCCGGTCCGTGACCGGCGCCTGATCCATCATCGCCCGCCCGAGGTTCAGATAGGCCAAGGGATCCATGGCGAGCAGCCGGCGGCGATGATGGGTCCAGTAGCGCTCACTCGGATACTCGCCATGGTAGAAGGGGGTCTCGCCCTGCGCCTCGCGGGCCTTCTTCTCGATCCGCGCCTGGAGCCAGGCCATGCCCCGCTCGCATCCGAGCCGACCCGCGCGCAGGACGGAGTCGCGCCCGAGGCCCACCGGCACCGCCGGCGAGGTGCAGACGAAGAGGCACGACGCGACGCGCTCCGGATGCGCCAGCGCGTAGCGCACGGCCACCATCCCGCCCATGGAGTGTCCGAAGAGGTGGAGTCGATGGACGCCGACCGCCTGCACGAAGCCCTCGATGTCCCGGACCAGGGTCTCGAAGTCGTAGCCCTCGGCGATGCCCGTGGAGGTGCTGTCGCCATGCCCTCGCAGATCGGGAATCAAGACCCGACGCGCACGGGCCAGGCGGCCGCGCACCTCGCGAAAGTCGTCGCGATGGCCGGTGAAGCCGTGGATCATCAGCAGCGGCGGGCCGGGACCCTCGCCCTCGTCTTCGTAGGCGACCTCGATCTCGCCGACACGGATCTTCTTCATGTGTGGAGCCTGTAGAAGGGAGGAGGCTCGGCGAGGATGGCCGCCTCGCAGCGCGCCAGCTCGCCGAGCCGCGCGCGCACCCGGTCCTCGCGGCCCAGCTCGGTGGCGAGCTCGACGTAGAGCCGGTGATGACGCGCCTCGCAGGCCAGCAGCTCGGTGAAGAAGTCCGCGATCCGCGCGTCGGGTACGCCCTCGGCCAGGAGCTTGAAGCGCTCGCAGCTGCGGGCCTCGATGAGTGAGGCGACGAGGAGCACGTCGATGGCGCGCTCGGGCTCGTCGCGGCGGACCAGCGCGTGCAGACGCGTCCCGTACGGGCTCGGGCGCTGCGCGCGATACTCGATGCCCAGCTCGCGGAGCAGCTCCAGCACGCGCTGGAAGTGCTCCAGCTCCTCGCGGGCCAGCTCGGCCAGCGGCGCCTGCAGGAAGTGGTGATGGGGATAGGCGAAGAGCAGCTTCACGGCGGCCCCCGCCGCCTTCTTCTCGCAGTGCGCATGATCGACCAGGATGTCGTCGAGGTGCTGGAGCGCGCCGTCGAGCCAGTCCGGCGCGGTGGGCGTTGCGAGATTCAACATGACCGTCGAGTGTAGCCGCGGCCTTCGCCGCCCGCTCTGGAGCGCTACGCTCGCAGCCATGGAGTATCGACGACTCGGACGCAGCGGGCTCGAGGTGAGCGAGATCGGCATGGGCTCCTGGCTCACGCTGGGCTCACGCGTGGACGTGGCCGCCACGACCAAGCTCGTGACGCGGGCCTTCGAGCTCGGCATCAACTTCTTCGACACCGCCGACGTCTACGCGAACGGCAAGGCCGAGCGCGCGCTCGGCGAGTCGATTCGCGGCCTGCCGCGCCACCAGCTCGTGGTCGCGACCAAGTGCTTCTTCGCCATGTCCGACGGTCCCAATGATCGCGTACTCTCGCGAAAGCACGTGGTCGAGAGCGTCGAGGGGTCGCTGGAGCGCCTCGGGCTCGGCTACATCGACCTGCACCAATGCCACCGCGCCGATCCAGAGACGCCGATGGAAGAGACGGTTCGCGCCTACAGCGACCTCATCCGCCAGGGCAAGCTCCTCTACTGGGGCGTCTCGGAGTGGAGCGCCGAGCTGATCGACGCGGCGTGCGAGATCGCGGATGCCGTGGGCGGGGTGCGCCCGATCTCCAACCAGCCCAACTACTCGATCATGCGCCGGGGCATCGAGGCGCAGATCCTTCCGACCAGCCTGCGCTGCGGGCTCTCGCAGGTGGTGTTCAGCCCGCTCGGGCAGGGCGTGCTCACGGGCAAGTACGGCGGCGGTGCGGTGCCCCGGGACAGCCGCGCCGCCGATCTCGATCGCAGCCGCTGGATGGGGGCCTACCTCGAAGCCGACGCGATCGAGAAGGTCGCGGCCCTGCGCCCCCTGGCGACGCGCGAGGGCCTCAGCATGGCCCAGCTGGCGCTGGCCTTCTGCCTCTCTCACGAAGGCGTGGCGAGCGTGATCATAGGCGCCACCAAGGCCGCGCAGCTCGAGGACAACGTGGGCGCGGCCGGGCGAACGCTCTCCCCGGAGACCCTCTCGGAGATCGACGCCCTCTTTCCCGCCGAGGTGCCCTGAGCCAGCTCCGCACCGGGCCCGCCCTCGCGAAGGACAGATCGCTCATGGTCGACGATGCCGATTCCTCCGCCATGCGCCTTCGCGAGCCCATCGTCGTCTTCCTGCTCGCGCTCGCCCCCCGCCTGCTCCACCTCTCCCAGCTGATCCGCCACGACCCCTTCTTCGAGATCCCGGCGGTCGACGGTCAGCACTACCACGCCTGGGCGAGCGCCCTGGCGACCGGTGACTTCGAGGCCGAGGGCGTCCTGATCCTGGGTCCGCTCTATCCCTATCTGATGGCGGGGGTCTACGCCCTGGCCGGCCCGAGCCTGCTGGTCCTCAAGTCGATGCAGGCCCTGCTCGGCGCGTTCTCCTGTGCGCTCGTCTTCGATCTCGGTCGCCAGCTCCAGGGCCGCACGGCAGCCTGGATCGCGGCTCTCGGCATGGCGTACTCCGAGATGCTGATCTTCTATGGGGGCACGGTGATGGTCGCCAACGTGCAGGTGCCCTTGATTCTCGGGGTGCTCCTCACGCATCTCGCGGCGCTCCGCCGGCCGACGCCGATGCGCTTCGCGCTGGTGGGCGCGCTGGTGGGCGCCTCGGTGCTCGCGCGTCAGACGATGCTGCTCTTCGTGCTCTTCTACGCGCCCTTCGTCCTCTGGATGCTCTGGCCGGCCCACGCGGGGCGGTACGCCGCGCGCTGCGCCGGCGCCTTCTGCCTGGTCGTCGCGCTGATGATCGCGCCCTTCACCGTACGCAACTACGTGGTCAGCGGCGACCTCGTGATGCTCAACTCGACCGGCGGCGCCAACCTCTTCATGGGCAACCGGCGAGGGGCGACGGGCCTCTGGAGCCCGCCGGATCTCGGCCGGCGGCGCGTCGACAGCCCATCGGCGATGCGCGAGGCCTTCACGGCGGTGGCCGAGGAGGAGGCCGGGCGAGCGCTGCCCGCCTCGGAGGTCAGCGCCTACAGGGCCCGGCGCGCGCTCGCGGAGATCGCCGCCGATCCGATGGGATGGCTCCGCCTCGAGCTGCGGAAGCTCGCCCTCTTCTGGAACGCCCTCGAGCCCTGGAACAATCGGGCCATCGAGATCTCGCGCGACTTCTCCTGGGTGCTGCGGGCGCCGCTGCTCGGCTGGGGCGTCGTCTCTCCCTTCGCCCTGCTCGGGCTGGGTCTCTGGCTGCACCGCCTCCGCGAGATGGGTCCGGAAGCGCGGCGCCAGGCCATCGCCATGCACGGCCCGGCGTTGGCCGTGGTCGCGGTCTATCTCGCCGCGGCGCTCGCCTTCTTCGTGCTCTCGCGCTACCGGGTGCCGGCCGTTCCGGTGCTCGCGACCTACGCCGCGGCCGTCCCGGTGGCGCTCTGGCGCTGGCTGCGCGCGGGCCGCCTCATCGCCCTCGGACTTGCACTCACCGCTGCAGCGGTGCTCGTCCTCGCGACGCGGCCCGCGCCCTTCTTCGCCGACCGCCCGCTCGCGTCCATGGACTACACGATGGCCCACTACAACGTGGCCAACAAATACGCCGAGCTCGAACGTCTCGACGAAGCCATCGCCTCCTACAGCCGTGCACTCACCCTCTCGCCCCATCACATCTTCAGCCACAACAACCTCGCGCTCTGCCTGCAACGCGCAGGTCGGCTCGACGAGGCTCACGATCGCTGGGCCTACGTGCTGGCGTGGTCCGAGGAGCACGGCGACCGGCGTCGGGCCGAGCGGGCGAGGCGCCGCATGCGTGAGATCGAATCGATGCGCGAGGACGAAGCCCCGGCCGCGGACGAGGAGAATTGATGGGTAGCGAGAAGGTGCCTTCGGGCCAGCGGCCCGATTCTCGCAATTCAAGATCGACACATTTCCGGTTCGGCGCCGGGAATCCGAGCGAGCCTGCATAGAAAACCCCAGGCCGAGCCCAGAATTACCCCGAATCATGTCCCCGTCTTTCAACGGGCG
>CAZQMY010000157.1:10516-12162 GCA_964594405.1 uncultured Spirochaetaceae bacterium
CCCCCCCCACCCCTCCCCCCCTCCCCCTCTCGCGCCGCCCCCCCGCCCCCGCGATTCGGGGGGGGGAGTCGGCATGAGGACGCAGGCAACGAAGATCATCATCCTGGCGGTGGCCATCGGCGCGCTCGGCTGTGCGAGGGACGTGGGTCCGGGCAGAGAGCCGGGCGAAGGCAGCGTCGCGAGCGCAGTCCAGCCGAAGGAGGTCGCTGGGCTCTACCGCGTGAGCGGCCGGCTGCGGAGTCGTGAGGGGCACCTGAGGCGGCCGGTCAGGGGCTACGTCTCGATCCGGAAGACATCGCGGGGCTATGCCTCGAGCTACCTCCTCACCACGGGCCGGCAGCAGCTCGACCAGTTCCACCGCCGCGAGTTCCTGGCCTACGGGCGTATCCACGCAGGGTCGGACGGGCTCGAAGAGGTCGCGCAGATCGAGGTGCTGCGTTCCCGAGCCATCGGCGTGCTGAGCACGCGCGGCTTCGCAGGGCGGGCCCGCGAGAGCACGGGCCAGGCCCGAACGCGAATCGTCTTCGACGCGGAGGGCAACGGCCAGTGGACGCTCGCCACGGAAGCCCTCGACGAGAAGGACGGCAAGCCGCTGGTCGAGCTCGAGCTGCGCGGCCGCAAGCTGAACTCGGCGGAACGGACCGTGCGCGTGGGCGGCCTCGTGCTCTCGGCCTCGGGCGCGCTGAGCGCCCGCTGACGACGCTTCGCGCTCCGCTCGGCGGCGATTGCCGGGCGCGAGACCCTGGGCGCGATGCTCGCGACCTCGGCCCTGCTCGGCGCGGAGCGCCGGGCTACTCGGGCGCCTCGACGTCGATCTGATCGCGCAGGACGCGCTTGAGCGCCTTGCCCGTCGGGTTGCGCGGAATCTCGTCCACGAAGACCGCTCGCTTGGGCAGCTTGAATCTCGCCATGCGACCTTCACAGTGGTCGAGCACCTGCTGCTCGGTGAGCTGATCCGAGCTGCGCACGACCACCGCCAGCGGCGACTCGCCCCAGCGCTTGCTCGGGATGCCGATCACCGCCACATCGCTGACCCACTCATGGGAGAGGATCACGTTTTCGATCTCGGCCGGAAAGACGTTCTCGCCGCCCGTGATGATCATGTCCTTCAGCCGGTCCTGGATGGTCACGAAGCCGTCCGCGTCCATGCTCGCCATGTCGCCCGAGCGAAGCCAGCCGTCCACGAGGGTCTCGGCGGTGGCCTCCGGCCGATTGAGATAGCCCTTCATGATGTGCGGGCCGCGGATCCACACCTCGCCCATCTCTCCCGGCGGCAGCTCGTGCCCGCTCTCGTCGGCGATCTTCACATCGGTGAAGAAGAAGCTCTTGCCGGTGGAGCCCGCTCGCTCGATCGCGTCCTGCGGGCCGATCAGGCAGGCGGGCCCGCAGGTCTCCGTCAGCCCGTAGACCTGATGGATCTCGATGCCATGGCCCGCGTAGGCCTCGATCAGGCTCTTCGGCACCGGTGCGGCGCCGGACATGATCCAGCGCAGGGCGGGCAGCTCGGCGGAGCACTTGCCGTTTGCGTCCTGGGGCATCGTCGCCATCATGAACTTGAGCATCGCAGGAACGAGCAGCGCATTGGTGATGCGCTCCCGCTCCAGCACCTTCCAGGTCTCGGTGGGGGCGAAGTGGCGCGCCACCAC
>CAZQMY010000158.1:0-12151 GCA_964594405.1 uncultured Spirochaetaceae bacterium
CCGCGCGCCGGCCAGCATCGCGCTCTCGCGTACTGCGCGCTTCTCCCCCTCGGTGATGCCCGAGGGCACGGCGATCACGATCCGGGGGCGGACCATGCGCTTGCGGTCGTGTACGCGCATGATGAAGTAGCGCAGCATCGCCTCGGTGATTTCGAAATCCGCAATCACACCGTCTTTCATCGGGCGAATGGCGACGATGTGCCCGGGCGTACGTCCCAGCATCTCCTTCGCCGCCTTGCCTACGGCGCGGACCTTGTCGGGGCCGCGACCGTCCTTGCTCACCGCTACGACACTCGGCTCGGAGACGACGATGCCCCGACCCTTGACATAGACGAGCGTGTTGGCGGTGCCCAGGTCGATGGCGAGATCGCTGGAGAACCAGCCCAGAATCCTGTCTATGATCACGAAGCGCACCCCCTTGATTCCTGCTCTCGCACCTGCATTCGACGAGAGCCTCGGTCTTCCGGGGGAATGGCGGTCTTCCCCCGCGATCGCCTGGCCAGCCTCTCGACCGGCTCTCAACCGTGAGCGGGGAAGGGATTGGCAGATCGACCGCTAAATAGCCGGTTTGGAAGCCGTTTTAGCGGACCTCAAACCACGTTAAAAAATAGCGGGGCAAGGCACGCACATCAACCACCCGAGCCGCTTGATCCGCAATCGCCGCATTCGTACCTTTGCGGGCTCACCCCACCCCTGGCGCGGCCTGGGGCGGCGGCCTCTCCAGAGAGACGCCCGGAGGAACCATGCTCGAGCAGATGCGCAAGGGGCAACAGTGGCTCACCTGGATCTTCGTGATCGCCATCGGAGGAGTCTTCGTGCTCTTCATGGGCGGCGGCTTCGGTGCTGGATCCGGACCGGGCCCCGCGGGCGACGTCGTCGTCGCGCTGGAAGACTTCCGGTACACGGCGAGCGACTTCGGGCGCCTGCGCACCCAGCAGGAAGAGATGTTCCGTCAGCGACTGGGCGAGCGCTTCGACCCGAAGACCGCGGCCTCCTTCCTCGACTCGCAGACGCTGCAGCTGATGGTCGAGTCGGCGGTCATGGCCGAGTCGGCGCGTGAGCTCGGACTGCGCGTGACGCGTCAGGAGATCCAGCGGCTCGTCCGCTCTACACCCACATTCCGCAACGAATCCGGCAAGTTCGACCCGGAGAGGTTCGAGGAGTTCGCGCGCTGGGAGTACGGCAGCCAGAAGGCCTTCCTGGGCATGATGCGCCAGGACCTGCTGCGCCAGAAGATGGTCGGGCTGCTCTTCAACCAGGCGTCCCTCAGCGAGGGCGAGGCACGCGACGCCGCACTCTACGCCCTCGAAGAGGCGCGCATTGCCTATGTGAAGCTCGATACGCAGAATCTGCCCGGGGGCGAGGGCCCGGACGAGGCGGCAATCAGCGCGCATCTGGAGGCCAACCGCGAAGCGCTCCGGGCCACATACGACGAGCGGTCGCTCGAGTGGGCATTCCCCGAGCAGTCCCACGGGCGCCACATCCTGGTGCGCTTCGACCCGGAGGACAAGAGCGACGCACGAGCCGTCGCGGAGAAGCAGATCAACGAGGCCCGGGCCCGGATCGAGGGCGGCGAGGACTTCGCCGCCGTGGCCCGGGAGGTGTCGCAGGATCCCGGCACGCGTGAAGAGGGCGGCGATCTGGGCTTCCTCAGCCGCGGCGAGCATCATCCCAGGATCGAGGAGGCGCTCTTCGGGCTGGAGCCCGGGACCGTCAGCGAGGTGATCGAGACCGATGGCGGCCTGCACATCGTCCAGGTCGAGGAGCGCCGGCCCGCCGGCACCCGCAGCTTCGACGAGGTCGCCCCCGAGCTCGCGCGCGAGGCCGTCGAGCGCGCCGCCGCCGCCCGGGCGGCGCGGGCGGCGGCCGACGCGCTCGCCGCCGCCGTGGCCGGCGGGCAATCGCTGGAGGATGCCGCGCGCGAGCGCGAGCTGACGCTCGAGCGGACCGCCATGCTCAAGCGGCGCCCCGACGGCTTCATTCCGGGCCTCGGCGGAAGCCCGGAGCTGCTCGACGCGGCCTTCGCCCTCGACATGGCGGCGGCGAGCTCGGACCGCATCTTCGAGGTGGGCCCGAACCTGGTCCTGATCCAGCTGCTGGAGCGCAGCACGCCGGATGCCGAGACGATCGAGCAGACCGTGAGCGAGCAGCGCGACATGCTGCTCTCGCGCAAGCGCCAGCAGGTCATCGAGGAGTGGATCGCCGAGCGCCGCTCGACCTTCGAGGAGTCCGGTCGGCTCACGGTCAACCCGGGTCTCGTCATCGGGAGCTGAACCACGCGGCGGAGTCGCCCGGGACGGAATGGGCGGTGGCCGGCTCGCTCAGGCGTAGGGATCCTTGCGGTGGCCGATCAGCCCCATGAACTCCGCGCGCGTCTTGCTCTCGGTCTGGAACTCGCCGCGCAGCGAGCTGGTGATCGCGAAGCTGTTCTGCTTCTCGACGCCCCGCATCATCATGCACAGATGCTTGGACTCGCAGACCACGCCGACGCCCTTCGGCTGGAGGACTTCCTCGAGCGCCTCGGCCACCTGTGTCGTCAGCCGCTCCTGCACCTGGAGGCGACGCGAGAAGACATCCACCAGGCGCGGGATCTTGGAGAGCCCGACCACCTTGCCACTCGGGATGTAGCCCACGTGCATACGCCCGAAGAAGGGCACCATGTGGTGCTCACAGAGGCTGTAGAAGTCGATGTCCTTGACCAGCACCATCTCGTCGTACTCGACGTCGAAGAGCGCATCGTTGAGGACGTCGTGCGGCGTCACCTCGTAGCCCGAAGTGAAGTAGCGCATGGCCGACGCCACGCGGTCCGGCGTCTTGATCAGACCATCGCGTCCGGGATCCTCCCCCAGCTCCTTCAGCAGCGAATGGATCAGCCCACTGATGGGGTCGTCGCTCGTACTCAATCGCTCTCTCCGTAGATGGCGTGGTTTCGCGGCGTCTCGACGACGCGAACGCGGACGACCCGCGCGTCGCTCCGCTCCGCCACGGCGCGAGCGAGCTCATCGTAGGCCACGCGTGCGATGTTCTCGGCAGTCGGAACGAGCTGACCGAACGGCTCGACCTCGTTCAGCATCCGATAGGCCCAGTGACGTTCGAGGGCCTCTTCGAAGATCCGGTCGAGGAGCGCGAGATCGATGAGCTGGCCGTTCTCCTCGTCCACCTCGCCGCCCACGCTGACCTCGATGCCGTAGTCGTGCCCATGGCCGGCGGCGTTGGCGCACTTGCCGAAGATGCGCTGGTTCTCTTCGTCGCTGAACTCGGGCTGCGCGAGGCGATGCGCGGCGGGAAAGCTGTATCGCCGGGTCAGCTCGATCACGACCGCTCCGCGATCACGTCCACGAAGGTGCGCTCGTCCTGGTGCAGCCGGATACGATCGAGCAGCCCATCGGGCAGCTTCGCGTCCAGCAGATCGAAGATCACGCGCGCGAAGTTCTCCGGCGTCGGGGGGCGCTCTTCGAAGAAGTCTGTGTCGGCGTTCAGGTCCTTGTGGTCGAAACGACTCATGATCTCGGACTTGGCTACATCCTTCAGGTCGACGAGGTTGATGACCATGCCGGTCTTCTCATCGGGCTCTCCGCGCACGGAGATCTCGAGCTCGTAGTTGTGTCCGTGCTGGAGCGCGGCGGTGCCGAAGCGCTCGCGATTCTCTTCCTCGCTCAGCCCGGGCAGCCGGTAGCGGAGAGAGCTGGAGAAGTGGATGGTTCGGGTGACGAGGAGCAAGGGGATGCATCCCTGGGCGCGGATGTCAGGTATTAGATGAGACTAGCAGATGGCTCGAGAGTCCCCAGGCGCGGCGGATCAGGCGGGCCCGACCTGCACCGGAACACCATTGACCACCTGGTTGCCGGAGAGCGGATCCACGAGATGGCCCGGGTTGAGCAGATTGCTGTTCACGCCGGCATGGCGCTCGGCGACGCCCAGGCGTGCGCCCGGCAGATCGTGGCCCCAGCCATGGGGCAGAGACACGACGCCCCGCATCATCTCATCGCTCACCTCGGCGGCGACCACCAGGGCGCCCGCTTCCGAGGTGATGCGAGTCGGCTTGCCATCCTCAACGCCCAGCGCCTGCGCGTCCTCGGGATGGATCAGCAGCGTGCAACGATCCTTGCCGGAGACCAGGGAGGGCGCGTTGTGCATCCAGGAGTTGTTGGAGCGCAGGTGGCGGCGGGAGACCAGGAGCAGGCCATCCTCTTCCGCCTCGAGCCTCTCGGCGAGACGTTGCAGGTCCGCGAGAACGTAGGCCGGCGCCAGCTCGATCTTGCGCGAGGGCGTTTTCAGGATCCGATCCAGCATGGGCATCATGGGACCGCAATCGATGCCGTTGGGCTCGCGTTCGAAGTGCTCGAGGGTGAGGCCGTCCGGGTTGGCGCCGAAATGATCGCCGAAGTCGCTGGTCCGGATCTGCAGATCGAGCAGCCGCATGGGGCCCGGTCCGGGCCTGGACGCCGCGACGATCTCCTCGGCGTCTCGACCTTCGATGGGAGAGCCCGGCATCTGCGTGAGACCCGCGACCAGGCCGCCGTAGAAGAGTGCATCGAGCTGCGACGCCGTGAACCCGCTGCGCTTCTGTCCGGTGCACAGTCCCGCGATGGTGAGCAGGATCTCCCATTCGTGCGGTCGGCCCGGCTCGGTCTCGAAGACGGGCGCTGAGTAGTTGCCGACGCTGCGCACGGCCCAATTCAAGATGAGGTCGTCGAAGTGCGGGTTCTCGAGGGGGGAGAGCCCGGGCAGGATCACGTCCGCATGCCGCGTGGTCTCGTTGATCCAGTTGTCCACGCAGATCAGGGCATCGAGCCGCGACAGCGCGGCCTGCATCCGCCCCGCGTCGGGGCTGCTGATGGCCGGATTGCCCGCCACGGTGATCAGACCCCGAATCTGCCCCTCACCGGGCGTCGTGATCTCCTCGGCCAGGCACGAGACCGGGAATTGCCCGAGCACCTCCGGCGCGCCGCGCACGCGGCTGGTGTAGCGATTGAGCGCGTAGCCATCCTCCCACTGCGGGTCGGGCAGGTTGACGAAGGGCCAGGCCACCGGATTGCCGAACATCGCCCCGCCCTCTCGATCGAGGTTGCCAGTGAGCACGTTCAGCACGTCCACAGCCCACGTGGCCAGCGTACCGAAGGCCTGATTGCAGGTGCCGATGCGCCCGTAGACCGAGGCGCGCTCGGCGGCGGCGAAGTCGCGCGCCAGCGCGCGGATGCGCTCGGCCGGGATGCCGCAGGTCGCCGCCACCGCGGCGGGCTCGAAGCGGGCGATCGCCGCCCGCACGGCCTCGACGCCCGCCACGCGTCCCTCGAGATCGCGCAGCCGCACCCGCCGCTCCTCGAAGAGCACGTTCGCCATGGCGAGCAGCAGTGCGGCGTCGGTGCCCGGCTTGATCGCGATCCACTCGTCCGCGTGCTTCGCCGTTCCGGTGCGACGTGGATCGATCAGGATCACACGACCGCCCCGGGCTCTCACATCGTCGAGGGCACCCAGGATGTTCGAGATCGCGACCAGGCTGCCCTGACTGGCATGAGGATTGGCGCCCAGGATGATGAGGTGGTCCGTCCGCGGGATGTCCGGCGCGGGGATGCGCCACATGTCACCATAGAGCAACGCCGACGAGAGGTTCCTGGGCCACTGGTCCACCGTGCCGGGTGAGTAGACGTTCGGGATGCGCGACATCGCCATGAAGGGGCCGGTATAGCGCGAGAGCGAGAAGTTGTGCGCGAGCGGGTTGCCGAGATAGGTCGCCATCGCGGCGATCCCCCGATCGGCGAGCACGCCGTGGATCTTCTCCTCCGCCACCGCCCAGGCCTCGTCCCAGGAGACCTCGACCAGCGCTCCTTCGCGGCGTACGACCGGCCGGGTCAGCCGATCCGGATCGTGGTGGAGCTCACCGAGCGCGATGCCCTTCGGACAAGCGTAGCCCCTGCTCCAGACGTCGTCGGGATTGGGGCGGATCCGCCGGACGCGTCCGTCCTCGACGTGCACTTCCAGGCCGCACATGGCTTCGCAGAGCGGGCAGGTATGGACGTGCGTTCGAGCGGGCATGGGCGCGACCTCGCGATCATCTGGGCCAATGCGCCCGCCGTCCGAGTGGGCGCCTCCCGATCATAGAGAGCCTCACCGCGGAGGAGTAGCTACGCGTCGCCGGAGCGCGTCGCCTCGAGCCTCCAGATCGCGCCTCCGAGGGCCGGCGTGCCGGCAATGGACGCATCTCCGGGCTCCGCGTCGGAGCCCTGCGATCCCGACAGCCCCTCCACGATCGACTCCACCGGGGCGCTCAGCAGCTCCCGATCATCCACCACCGCTTCCCGGGGAAGGACGAGCCGGCGGGCGTCGTCGACGATCGCGCAGAGCGCGGGCACGAGGAGCAGAGTCAGCAGCGTCGCGATGGCGACGCCCCAGACGATGGCCACGGCCATCGGGCCCAGCATGTCGTCGCGTCCGAAGAAGCTGTAGGCGAGGGGCAGCAGGCCGCCCATGGTGGTCACGGTGGTCAGGATGATGGCCCGCAGGCGGTTGTGCCCGGCCCGCAGGATCGAGCCGAAGCGACCGACGCCACGCGCCCGCTCGCCGTTGATGAAGTCGACCAGCACGAGGGAGTCGTTCACGACGATCCCCGCCAGCGCGATCACGCCCATCATCGAGATCAGCGAGAGTGCGACATTCGAGACGATCAGCCCGACGATCACGCCGACGAAGGAGAAGGGCAGCGCGGCCATGACGACGACGGGCTGGATGTAGCTCCGGAACTGCGCCCCGAGGATCGCGATGATCACCAGCACGGAGATGCCGAGAGCGTTGATCATCGAGGCCACGCTCTCCTGCGTCATCTCGAACTCGCCGCCGGCCTTGAAGGTGAAGTCGGGTCGCTCGCGGCGCAGCTCGGCGAGGAAGGGCAGCAGCGCGCGATTGACCGCCACGCCGGTGGTCACCGCCTCATCGACGTTGGCGTTCACGGTGACCGTGCGCTTGCCGTCGATCTTGGTCACCGCGGCGTCACCCAGCTGCTCCTGCAAGGTGGCCACCTCGCCCAGCGAGACGATCCGACCGTCGCCGGTCGGGATCATCAGCGACTGCAGCATCGAGGCGTCCGCGTCGGCGCTGCCCTCGAGTCTCACGCGCACATCGATCTCGCCGCGCGGCGCCTTCATGCGGGTGGCGACGGTCCCGGCATGGGCCATACGGACATAGGCCGCCACGTCCAACGAGGTGAGCCCGACCATGGCGGCCGCGCGCCGATCGCCGCGAACGCTCATCTCCTTCTTGCCGGGCACGTAGTCGGAGCGGACGTCTTCGACACCGGGGATCTGTGCCAGCTTCGCCTCGATCCGAGCGGCGAGGGCCGAGGCGATCTGGATGTCGTTTCCGCGCACCTGGATCGAGACTGGCGCACCTGTGGGCGGACCGTTCACCTCGGCCACCACTTCGGTCGCGATGGGGCCATCGAGCGCCTCGGCGAGCGAGCGGAGGCGCGCCAGCAGCTCGAATCCGCTCTCCTTCCGCTCGCTGGCTGGGGGGAAGAAGACGTAGACCTGGCCGTAGCGTCCGCCGACGTTGGTCCCCGGACCCGTCTGACGGGAGAAGCCGGAGATGCTGAAGACGTGCTCGGCGTCATCCCCCAGCTGGTCTGCGATCCGCTCCTCGAGCCGCTCGATGGTCCGGCTGGTCGCCTCGAGGCGGGTGCCCGGCGGCATCTCGAGCCGAACCTCGACGATCTCCGGCTCGTCCTGATCCGAGAGCTTCACGTCGAGGAAGCTCGCGCCGATGATCGTCACGCCGACGGCGAGGACCACGGCCGCGGCGACGGCGAGGTAGCGGTGCGCGAGCGTCCACTGCAGTGCGCGGAGGTAGCGCTGCTGCAGGGGCACGAGCATGCGCTTCCGCCAGCCCTGCCCTTGATGCGTGGCCCGGCTGTGCGCCGCCGCATGGGAGGGCAGGACGAAGAGGGCCTCGATGAGCGATGCCGCGAGAGCGGCGATCACCACCTTGGGAATCGAAGAGAGGAACTGCCCCATGATGCCCGTCACCCAGAAGAGAGAGCCGAAGGCGGCGAGGGTCGTGGCAGTGGCGCTGAGCACGGGCCAGAGCACCTCGTTGGTGCCGTCGATGGCGGCCCTGGCGCGATCCTTCCCCATCGCGAGATGGCGCTCGATGTTCTCGATCACCACGATGGCGTCGTCCACGAGGATGCCCAGGATCAGGATCATCGCGAAGAGCGTCAGCCGGTTGACGGAGACGTCCATCATCGAGAGGATCGCCACGCCGCCCAGGATGGCGACAGGCAGGCCCACCACGGCCATCAGGGAGCTGCGCAGTCCCATGAAGAGCCAGAGCAGGAGCCCCACGAGGAGCAGGCCGAAGAGCGCGTTCTCCACGAGGTTCATCAGGGACTCGCGGATCGATTCGGTGGAGTCGAGGAAGGGGGTGATCTCGACGCCCGGCGGCAGGATCGCGTCGAAATCATCGAGCACGCCGCGGAGCGCCTCGACGGTGACGAACGCGTCCGCGCGGTTGGCGGCGTAGACCTGCAGGACCAGCGCCTCGTGACCGTTCAGCCGCGTTTCCCGCGTGGCCTCTTCGAACGTATCCAGCACGCGCCCGACGTCCACCACGCGCACCGCGCCACCCGCGTCGTCTCGATAGACGACCACCTCTTCGACGTCGGCCGCGCGCTCGAACTCGCCCTCGGTCCGCACCAGGAGCTCACCGTCGCCCGCGCGCAGTGCCCCGCCCGGTAGGTTGCGGTTCTCGTCGGCGATTGCCTGGGCGACCTGCGCGGGCGCCAGACCGTGGCCATGCAGCCGCTTCGGGTCCAGCTCCACCCAGACCTCACGCTCGCGCAAGGCGATGAACTCGGCCCGCGCGACGCCGTCGACCCGCGCGATCTCGTCCCGCAGATCCAGGGCCACCTCTTGCAGCACGGCCTCGTCGGCAGTGCCCGAGATGGCGACGTAGATTGCGGTGGACTCGATCCGCAGCTGATCGACCGCCGGCGCATCGATGCCCGCGGGCAGGTCCTCGACCTTGTCGATCTCCGCGGCCAGGTCGATCATCACGCGATCGAAGTCGTCCACGTCCGCCTCGTACTCGACGAAGAGCGTCGAGAGCCCCTCCCTCGACAGCGAGGTCACCTGCTTCAGATCGGGGAGATCGGCGATCTCCTGCTGGATGCGACTCGTGATCAGCCGGTCCACGTCCTCCGGCGAGGCGCCCGGATAGGGGGTCGTCACGAGCGCGATGTTCGCCGTGGCGATCGGCATGCGGCGCTTCGGCATGTCAGCGTAGGCGAAGAGGCCGGCGACGATCGCGAAGAGCGCGATCATGTTCACCAGTACGGGCTGGCGGACGCCGAGCCTTGCGACGTTCATCGATTCGGTCTCCGGGTGGGACGAGCCGATCTCAGAGCCGGCTGGTGGCGCGCACAGCGAGCGCCTCGCTCGTCGCCTGGACCGGACCGCCATCGACGAGTCGGTGCTGGCCGGAGACGATCACCGGAGTGCCCGCGCCCAGCGCGCCCGAGACCGCCACCCGCTCTCCGCTCCGCCGCTCGATCTCGACGGGGATCTGGTGCGCACGGCCCTCCCGCACGACATAGATGAAGGAGCCGCCGAACTTCTCCACCACAGCAGAGCCGGGAACGAAGAGCCCCTCGCGGCCGGTCTCGAGGCGCGTTGCGAGCCTGGCGATCATCCCCGCGCGCAGATCCGCGTCGCGGGGCAGGTCGAGCTCGACCTCGAAGGTGCGGCTCCGCGCATCCGCCTGCCGTGCGATGGCGGCGACCGGCGCGTCGAAGGATCGGGAGAGCGCGGGCACTTCGATGCGATGCCTCTCGGTCTGCGCAAAGGCCGCCATGTGGTCCGCCGGCACCTTGAAGCTGGCCTTGACGCCCCCCCGCTCGACGATCGAGAAGGCGAGCGCACCCGGGGTGACGAAATCGCCGACCTGGATGCCGATCTCGGTGACGTAGGCGTCGTAGGGCGCACGGATCTCGAAGTCCTGATCGAGACGTACGAGCGAATCGTGCTCCGCGCGGCGTAGCTCGAGCATGGCCTCGGCCTCGCGCTGCCCGAAGACCGCGTCGTCGTACTGCTCCTCCGAGATCTTCTGGCTCGCAAAGAGGATCTCGGAGCGCGCCCGCTTGCGGGAAGCCTGGTCGAGCATGATCTCGGCCTGCTCGACGCGGGCCCGCGCCTGCCGGATGGCCAGCGCGTTCTTGCTGCCATCGAGCTGGGCCAGCCGCTGACCGGACTCGACCGCGTCTCCCAGGCGGAGGGCCATCTCGAGCACCCGCCCCCCCGACTCCGCGCGCACCTGCGCTTGCCGGAGGGGCCGAATCTCACCCGTGAGGCGGATTGGATCCTCCATGGGCTCCAGCGACGTCCGCGCGACCACGACCTTCGTCGGTGAGAGCGGAGGCTCGACGGGCGCCGCTGCCTCGGGCTCGTTCCTCGTCGCCGCGACGCCCACCAACACCCCCACGACCGCCAGTACCAGCGCGCTCGTGGCCCGCTTCTTCGTCCGGAACATTCGTCTCTCCGTCTGCTCGGCGCGGCTCGAAGGAGCCGCGCGGTTCGCTGGGCGACGTCCAGATGTTCCGGGAGCTCAGCTTCTTGTCAAGATATAATCGTGACAAATATGCCTCCTTGGAGGCTTTGTCCAGATATCGGCAGACAAGGGTCCAACCTCGAGTGCCCGTCGTCTACGGGCCGGGGATCCGACCACGGCTGCTTCGAAGGAGCCGCGGATCGACGGCGGGGCAGCGACATGGGCCGTCGCGGGCCACGGATCAGAAGCTCCTGATCAGTCCCTTGACGACGCCCCGGATCATTACGTCCGACGCCGGCACCTCGATCGGCTCCATGGATGAGTTGGCGGGGACCAGCTTCACCTGGCTGCCCTTCCGATAGAAGCGCTTCAGCGTGACATCGCTGCCCGCCACCATCGCCACCACGGTCTCGCCGTTGCGGGCCTCGCTGCGGCTCTCGACCACGACCAGGTCGCCGTCGCAGATCTGGTCCTCGATCATCGAATCGCCGCGCACGCGCAGCGCATAGGTCTCGCCCGGGCGCCCCTGCATGTCCGTCGGCACCTGGATGTGCTCGCTCGCCTCCTCGATGGCCTCGATGGGCGATCCGGCAGCGACGGTGCCGAGCACGGGCACCGCCCCGCCCGCGGGCAGGCTCTCGTCTTCGAAGACCGGCTCCACCGATCTCGAACGATTCCAGGCCTTGCGCAGGAAGCCTTTGGAAACGAGGTGCTGGACGTGCTTGTGAACCGTGGCCACGCTCGCGAGCTGGAAGTGCTGACCGATCTCCTCGAGGCTCGGCGAGTATCCGTTCTCCTTCACGAACTCGCAGATGTAGTCGTAGATCTCACGCTGCCGTCGGGTCAGGGCCACGAACGTCTCCTGGACAATCCTCGAGTCGGTTTCGTCTGGGTTTCGCCTGCCGCATGGTCGCGAAACCAAGGCGAAAGTCAACGGCTCCAGGGCATGGATCGCGGCGGGGCGTCCAGAAGTCCGATTTTTTTGCGGCCCGGCGGTTGACCCCCAAGGCGGTCGCCCTAGATTGCCGCCCGCCCTTGGCAGCCGGGTCACCCGACTGCCAAACCGGGGCGAGGTCGACCGCAGCCGGCGCAGTCCGCGCTCGGCCGGCCTGAACGCCTCCCACGGGCCGCCCCATCGAACCACACACCGAACCAGAAAAAGGAATTGGTTTCATGAAGATCCGTCCGCTCCACGACCGCATCCTGGTCAAGCGCGTCGACGAGGAAGAGAAGACCGCTGGCGGGATCATCATCCCCGACACCGCCAAGGAGAAGCCCCAGGAGGGCAAGGTCATCGCCGTCGGCAAGGGCAAGGTCGACGACGACGGCGACGTCACGCCGCTCGACGTCAAGAAGGGCGATCGCGTCCTCTTCAGCAAGTTCGCCGGAACCGAGGTCAACCTCGACGGCGTCGAGCACCTGATCATCCGCGAGGACGACGTCCTCGGAATCCTCGAGTAGGCAGGAGGCAATAGGAGCATCATGTCCAAGGAAATTCTGTTCGACCAGGACGCGCGTGCCAAGATCAAGGAGGGCGTCGACGGCCTCGCGAACGCCGTGCGCGTGACGCTCGGCCCGAAGGGCCGCAACGTCGTCATCGAGAAGAGCTTCGGCT
>CAZQMY010000159.1:0-12112 GCA_964594405.1 uncultured Spirochaetaceae bacterium
TCCCGCCGAAGCCGCCGCGGATGTCGTTCTCGAAGTCCTGGATCTCGTCGAAGTTGGCCGACCAGTGCACGTTGCCGTGGCCGATGCCCGCGCGACCCCGCATCTCGACGGTGTTGCGAAGGCCCTCGCCCACCTGCGTGAAGTCCCAGACCTGTCCGTCGCTGCCACCGTCTAGATGGCAGCTCGCACAGCTGATGTAGCCGTCCTTGCTCATGCGGGGATCGGAGGCGTCGTAGAAGATCGTCTTGCCGAGCAGGACGTCCGGGGCGAGCGATTCCGCGTTGACCGTCGAGATCTGCCCGAGGCTCGTGGCGCTGCTCCCAGAAGCGTCGAGGAAGCTCGAGACATCGAAGACGGAGACCGCCCGCGACATGAACTCGTGCACGAAGAGCCGCTCGCCGACGGCATCGAGCGCGAGGCCCTGGGGCGCCTGACCGGTATCGATGGCGCCGAGGCGCGTATTCGTGTTCGCGTCGTGGACGGAGATCTCGTTCGATCCCTGCAGGCCGATGAAGTAGATGTCGCCGAGCGGGCTGAAGATCAGCGACTGCGCCATGTCGCGATCGTTCACGTCGAGGCGCGCCGCGAGATTCTCCACGTTGCCCGCCAGGTCGATCTCGGAGACGATGGTCCGCGTTCTGCTCTCGAAGGTGAGCGGGACACCGTCGAGGTAGTCGCCGCGGGCGACGTTGTCCTTCTTCGAGGGGACGAGGACGCGCGTGCCGTCCGGCGAGATGCGAAGCGCGGTGATGTAGTTGGGGACGCCGCGCCCGGAGGCCTCCGTGTCCGGACCGGGATCGAAGGCCAGCGGAATCGTGCGCACCAGCGTCATGGTCGCGGGATCCACCTCGCGCACCTCACCGGTCGGCAGAACGATGCTCCCCGGATCGGCGGGGTCGGTGAGTCGCGCGGCTTCGGAGATGAAGCGGGTCACGAGCACGCGCGACGAGTCGCCGCTGATGGCGATGCCGCGAGGCTTGGGCCCGACCGGGACGGTGCCGAGGATCGCGCCCGCGGTGGACAGCTTGACGAGCTCTCCCGTGGCTTCGAGGGTGACGAAGGCGGCGCTGCCGTCGGGGGCGAAGGCGATGCCGTAGGGCGCCGAGCCGCGGGGCAGGGAGAAGGAGTCGAAGAAGCTGCCGTTTGCGGCGTTCAGGATCGTGATCGTGGCGTCGTCCTGACCGACCACCCAGATCCGACCGTCCGGCGCGACGGCGAGCGTTCGGGGATTGTCGCCGACCGGCTGCTCCCAGACCTTGTTGAGCGAGGATCCCGAGATCGCGCTGACCGAGTCGTTGTCGGGATTGACGTTGTATACACGCGCGCCGTCGTAGGCGATCGGGCTGGACGAGACCGGCGCCGAGGTGGTGAGCGCGTTGTGGACGATCTGCACGGCCGAGCAGCTCGAGCTGCCCGCCGCGTTCTCGACGGTGAGCTGGACGCTGTAGCGGCCGGGCGCGAGCCAGCTGTGCGTCGTCCCCGAAGTGGCCGAGGGGGGCGTGGCCGGCGTCATGTCGCCGAAGGTCCATGAGTACGTGTCCGGCGGACCGGTGGTGCTGACGACGTCGAGGTTGGCCAGCGCGCCGGTCTCCACCGGCGCGAGCTCACCGAGATCGCAGGTGGGGGGCGGCGTCTGCTGTCCCGACGTGGTGAACGTGCTCTGGAAGGAGCCGCCGGCGTTGCCCACGTAGTCCTGCATGCCACTCACGACGACCTCGTAGGTCGTACCCGGAGCCAGCGGCGCATCGGGGCTGAAGTTGACGATGCCCATCTGCACGCTGTACTTGCCCGGCAGCGCTGCGCCGCCCTGCGGTCGGACGATGAAGGTGGTGGCGTCCACCGAGTCCATCTCGATCAGGTCGGACATCATGACGCCCACCCGCGAGGTCAGCGCCTGATCCGTCGCCCCGTTGGGCGGGTGGACCCAGTCGACGCTCGGACCGGTCAGGTCCTGCCCCTGCTGGTGGGGCAGGAGGCCGGAGCCGCCATCGTGGTCGTTGCCGGCCCAGATCAGGTTTCCGAGCACGATGCCGAAATCCTCGTCGCTGTCGAAGATGCCGGCGGTCCCGCAATCGATGCGCGCCAGATCGCTCACGCGGAACTTCGCCACACGATTCGAGAAGCCCGAGATGAAGAAGCCGTCCTGGTAGGAGCCGTAGCCACCGTTGTCCAGGGCCGGCTGGAAGAGGCCGGGACAGGAAGAGGTGGTGCCCTGGCCGACGAAGGAGATGGAGCTTCCGTCGTTCGAGACCTGATGGATCACCATCGTCTCCGGGCCGCCGTTACCGCCCGAGGTGAGGATCTTGCCATCCGCCGCGAAGAGGTGGCTGTAGCCGGCGACGCCGGCAATCGAGGTGATGAGCGTCGGGTTCGTGGGATCGCTGATGTCCACGGTGGTGTAGCCGTTGGCGCCGTTGCCCATCGCGACGAGGAGATTGCCCACCGCGAAGACGACGCCGGGCGAGCGACCCGCGAGCTGACCGGTGGGCACCTGCGTGACGAGCACCGGATTCACCGGATCGCTCGCATCGACCACGTAGAGCCCCTGCCCCACGCCGGCCACGAAGACATAGGGCGCCTGGAAGAAGACCCACCAGTCGCCGCTGTAGTCGCCCTGGGTGATGCCCGGCAGGTCCATGTAGTCGAGCAGCGCGATGCTGTCGGGATTCGTCAGGTCCCAGAACTGGATGCCGTCGATGCCCTGCATCACACCCACGTCCCAGGGATAGCTGGTGCTGAAGCCGAAGCCGTGGGCCTCGCGCAGACCGTGCGTATCCGCATTGTCGTGCCGGGCCTGAAGCGTCGGGCTGCGCGGATTCGAGACGTTCCAGAACTCGATGCCGCCGTTGCTCGCGTTGCCGCCCGAATCGCTCGAGTAGGGAACGAAGAGATAGCCATTGACCATGGCCACCTTGCCCTGGCTCTCGGGGCTGTCGATCCGGGAGATGTCGTCGAAGAGCTCACCGGACGTGTAGGTGAGATTTCCGAGTCCGGGGCCATCGGCCGCTCGTGCGCTCCCGATGCACAGCAGGCACGAGATGGTCGCGATTGAGAGGAGGGCGAGATTCAAGCGGAACGTATGCAGATAGGGGTTCGGCACGGCTCATCTCCAGCGGCAGCAGCGGGCGTTGAATGGCGGACGGAGCGGACGAAGGGGGCGATGGATTCCGCCCCCGGAGCCGGGCAGCACTCCCGGGCGGATATTGAATCCGTCCCTCTTATGCGCAGAAACCCATGGAAATGCAAGGAGTTCGTTCACCGCCCGTTTCGTATCGGAACTGCGAGATTTCTCCGCAGGTCAGGGGCGGTCGGTCGTATAATCGAAGGGCTGATCCGTCGCTGGAACCATATTGGAGCGGAGCCATGTCGAGGCAGAATCCCACGAGACGAAGCGGGTCGGTTCGCGCCTGCGCGCCCCCGAGCGCCCGTGCCCTGTGCCTGGCGGGGCTGATCGCCTCGGTCGCGTCGGGCCTCACGGCGAACGCCTCGGGCAATGTCGCCTTCGTCGACGTGGCGCAGTCCGTGGACCTCGATTTCACGTCGACCGGCACCGCCGTGCTGCCCGAGGTCCCCGCGATGCAGCCCATGCCGATCGCCTATCGCGCCATGGGGACGGGGGCCGCCGTCGGGGACTACGACGGCGACGGCGACCTCGATGTCTATCTGCTCGGCCATCTGGGCCAGCCGAACCGACTCTTTCGCAACGACCACGACCTGGGACAGAAGCACTTCACCGACGTGACGCCGGCAGTGCTCGCCGATACCGGCTTCTCACGCCTCGCCCACTTCGTCGACCTCGACGGGGACGGCGATCGCGACCTGCTGCTGATCAACGACGGTGACCAGCCCCCGGTCGGTCCCATCCTCTCGCGGAGCAGGGTCTTCCGGAACGAGGGCGGTGGCGCGTGGTCCGACGTCACGTCCACCTCTGGCTTCGAGCCCCTCGGCTTCATGCGCGCCGGCTGCGGTCTGGTGGACTACGACGGCGACGGCCTCATCGACATCTATGTGAGCAACTGGTCGGCTCAGCTGGGCGCCTCGCCCCCGCCGATGTTCCCGGGGCAGAACGAGCTCTATCGGAACCTCGGCGGTCTGGCCTTCGACGAGGTCACCTCGCTCGCGGGGCTCCCCGGCCTGGACGTCGACTCGTTCACGCCCGTCTTTGCCGACTTCGACGATGACGGCGATCGCGATCTGCTCGTCGCCGTCGACCACACCTCCGACTACTTCTTCCGCAACGACGGCGGGACCTTCAACGACGTCACCTCGCTGGTTGGAACCGACCACGTCGGCAATGACATGGGCGTGGCCTGCGCCGACTTCGACGGTGATCAGGACCTCGACTGCTTCGCCACGAACATCGCCGACCCCTCCGGCGAGTTCGGCACCACTCAGGGCAACGTGCTCTACCGCAATCGCCTCGTGCCCCACGGCAGCCTGGGATTCGACGACGTCGCGAGCAGCGTCGGGGTGTGGGATACGGCCTGGGGCTGGGGCACCGAAGCCATCGACGTCGAGCACGACGGGGACGTCGACCTCGTGGCGGTGACCGGCCTCGACGAGCTGGTCGAACTCGAGGGGACGGACTCGCCGGTCTACCAGACGCCCTCCTACCTCTTCGTGAACGATGGCAGCGGAAGCTTCGTACGGATGACCGGGACGGGCCTCGATGCGACGGACGATTCGCGCGGGCTCGCCGCCTTCGACTACGACAGAGACGGCGACCTGGACCTGCTGGTGACCAATCGCAATCAGCCGGTCCGTCTCTTCGAGAACCAGACCAGCGGCGCCGGTCACTGGATCGGCCTCTCGCTCGGCCCCGACGCGAAGGCCTTCGGCGCCACGGTGCGGGTGACGGTCGCGGGCGTGACCCAGCGCCGGGACGTCATTCCGGGGCGAAGCTACCTGGTCGGACTTCCGCCGGAGGTCCACTTCGGCGTCGCCGGCGCGACCGCGATCGATTCCATCGAGATCACCTGGGCGGATGGGCTGGTCGAGACCATGACCGACGTCAGCGCGGATCAGTGGTTGAGCGCGACGCACGGGAGCTTCGGCAGCGCCGCGCTCCCGTCGCTGGCGCCGGCGATGCGGGTCTCGATGGCATTGGGCATCGCGTGGGTCGGCCGGCTGACGATGCGCCGCTGGCGCCGGCGCTGAGCGGGCGCGCCCGAAACGCCGCAACCCGCGCGGTCGGCGAGGGTGTTCCCGGACTCTGCTGCGGCTACACCGATGGCGGTGCTGATCCGCGGGAGCGGACAGGCATGAGGGGTCGTCGATCAGTCCGAAGGTCTGGTGGCGGGTCGTCCGGTCGAGCAAGGGCGCGATCGAATCGGAGCTCAGCGACCTTCAGCGCCGGCCGCTTCGTGGTCGCACTCGTCGGCTCGGCATCTCTTGAAATTGATCGCATGAGCAGAGATCAGTAGCCCGGCCGAGCCGACGGTCATCCATCGCTCGCCGCTCTCTCCGATCAGCTCGTGGGGCAAGGCGACTGCGGAGCTCAGGCCGAAGAGACCGAGGGCGCCGAGGAGCAGGACCCGGCGATCCCGATGCCGCCAGCATCCGAGCCCGAAGGCGAGGACGGACGCCGGGAGGATCGCCCAGAAGAGCATCAGGTGAAAGCGCTCGTCGGGCACGAGCGAAGCGGGCAGGGTCGTCCCGGCCACCAGGAAGATGGGCGTGACGGCGCAATGCAACGCGCATGCCGCCGAGCCCAGGATGCCGATCCCGTCCGCGAGTGATCGCAAGCCGAGCGATCTCGTCTTCTCCATGCTGCCTCGTCTGCCCGATCCGGGATGCCGCAAACAGTGCCGCTCGCATCGACCGAGTTCCCGGTCGAGGTGGGTCGCCGTGAATCTGGGGCGAATCGGAACTCCGACCCGCCCGCTGGCACCCGGTTCACGAGGTCGAGACTGCTCCGGTCTGGGCCGAAGATTCCGTCATACCCGAAGTAGCCATGCCGCCTGCCCGTCCTCTGCACATCCACCGCGCCAAGCCCGATGGGGTGTCTGGAACGACCGCCGGTTCGCTTCGAAGGGTCGTCCGGCAGTCGGGCGGCGGCGGGGACGAAACGAGCTGCGCTCCGATTACGCCGGACGAACCCTCCGTTGCAAGCACTCGTTCCCGGCCTGCTCTGGGCGTGTACTGGGTGGCGGGCTTGCCGACCGGTCTGCTCTCGCGCTCCGTGTCGATGCTCGATCCGACCGCTCGCCGCGCCTGGAATCGCTTGGGATCGATTCCCGAGCCGCCGGCGCTCTCGGATGTGCTCGCTCTGCAGGAGGCGGGCCCTCCACGCTGTGCGGAATCCTCGCGCTCGGAAGGGGCCGTGGGCCCGTCGACGGAGAGGGGGAGGCTGCACTGATGCTCGATTGGCTGGTGATCGGAGGAGGGCCTCATGGCGTTCATATCGCACTTCGTCTGATCGGCGAAGCGGGTGTGGCGCGCGACGCCATCCGCATCGTCGATGACGAGCCGCGATTGCTGGCGCGATGGCGCAGGTCCACCCGGAATACCGGCATGACCTTCCTGCGTTCGCCCAGCGTCCATCACATCGGTCTGTCCTCGGCGTCGCTCAGCCGTTTCGCCAGCGGGCGGGGTAGGCGGGTGCACAAGCCTTTCACGCGACCGTACTCCCGTCCGGCCCTCGAGCTCTTCGATCTCCATTGTGACGATGTGATCGAGCGGAACGCGCTGGAGGCCCTGCACGTCTGGGGTCGCGTCCACCGTCTCGAGGTCTCGCCGGCGGGCGCGCAGGTCGGCTTCGAGGACCTCGCCGATGCTGGCCGGATCGGGCAGCTTCACGCGCGGCACGTGATCCTGGCCCTCGGAGCGCCGAGGGAGCCCGCGTGGCCCGAATGGGCCCGAAGTGCCCTGGCATCAGAGTCTGCGATGGGCGGATCGGGTGCCCGTCAGCGCATCCGACACATCTTCGATCCCGGCTTCGAGCTCGAAGACGAGCCCAGCGATTCCGCCATCGCGGTGATCGGTGCAGGCATCTCGGGCGCCCAGGTCGCGCTTCGAATGGCCCGCCCGGGCCGGCGCGTGATCCTCGTCTCCCGACACGGCCTCAAGGTCGAGCAGTTCGACAGCGATCCGGGCTGGCAGGGGCCGATGAACATGGGGGGCTTCGCGCGCCTCAGCGATCCGAATGAGCGAAGAAGCCGGATTCGGGCAGCTCGGCATCGCGGGTCGATGCCACCCGACGTGCATGCGGCCCTGCGGCGAGCCTTCGCCGAGGGAACGATCGAGCTCTTCGAGGGGGCCGAGGTCACGTCTGCGCGCGTCTCGGACAGCGAGGTCTCACTGGCGCTCGAGGCTCAGCAGATCCAGGCGGACCGCGTCCTGCTCGCCACGGGCTTTCCGAGTCGTCGTCCAGGGGGCTCTTGGCTCGACGACGCGGTCGATGCACTTCGGCTCCCCTGTGCGGCCTGCGGCTATCCCATCGTCGATCGCGGTCTGCGATGGCACCCGCGACTGCTCGTGACCGGCGCACTCGCAGAGCTCGAGCTCGGGCCGGTCTCGCGGAACCTCTCCGGTGCACAGCGGGCGGCTGACAGGATCCTGGCCGTGGCACGCAGCGAGCAGCTGCAGCCCGCGTAGGGCTGGGGGCCGGCCGGATCATGCGCCGATCCGGCCGGCCCTGCACCGCGACCGTCATCGGCTTGCCGGTACGCCTTCGAACTCGACGACGTCGAAGGCGATCAGATCGGGATCGGGCCGCGAGACGCACGCATGCCTCCTCCCGGCGCTGACCCGCTCGGCCGCGCCGCTGCCGGCGTCGGTCTCCGCGCCCCGGCCCCCGGCCCTTGACGCACTCTCCGGGGAATGCGATTGTCATAACGCGACAATAATATCGCGACTCATGGATCGCTATTCAAGTGGACTCCGCTCTCGTCATCGACAATCTCCTCTCGCCGCCGGTCCTCTTCTTCGGTCTGGGGATGCTCGCGCGCGTTCTCCGCTCGGATCTCGAGATTCCCCAGCCCGTCGCCCGCTTCCTCTCCCTCTATCTGCTTCTGAGCATCGGGCTCAAGGGGGGCGTCGAGCTGCGGGTGGCAGGGTTCTCGGGCGAAGTCCTCGCCGGTCTCGGGACGGGAGTGGTGCTGGCATTCCTGGTCCCGATCTGGACCTTCTTCCTCCTGCGCGGCCAGATCGGGGTGGCCAACGCCGCGGGCGTGGCTGCCACCTACGGGTCCATCTCGGCGGTCACCTTCGTCGTCGCGGCCAGCTTCCTCGAGCAGATCGCCGTCGACTACGGGGGGCACATGGTCGCGGCCATGGCGCTCATGGAGTCACCGGCCATCATCATGGGCATCCTGCTGGCTCATCGCTACGCCGAGACCTCGGCGACGACGAGGGCCGGCGGCGACTCCACGGGGTTTCGATGGCGAGAGCTCCTGCACGAGGCGGCATTCAATCCGGCGGTCTTCATGCTGCTGGGATCGATGGGCATCGGAATGCTGATCGGACCCGAGAGGTTCGCCGAGGTCGCGCCCTTCGTGAGCAAGCCCTTCAAGGGCGTCCTCTGCGTCTTCCTGCTGGAGATGGGGCTGCTGGCCGCCCGTCGTCTCGGTGACCTGCCCGCCGCGGGTGCGGCGACCATCGGATTCTCGCTGGTGGCCCCCCCGGTGCACGCCGGGCTCGCGATCCTGGCCAGCGGTCTCGTCGGTCTGTCCCCGGGCGATACGCTGCTGCTGGCGGTACTCTCGGGGAGCGCCAGCTACATCGCAGTCCCCGCGGCGCTCCGTCTCTCGCTCCCCGAGGCCAATCCGAGCCTCTACGTGCCGATGTCCCTCGGCCTGACCTTCCCCTTCAACGTGATCATCGGAATCCCGCTCTACTGGTGGGTGATCGGGGCCTGACCCATGCGCGACGTCAAGCGGATCGAGATCGTCGTCGAGGCGACGCAGGAAGAGACGATTCGTCAGCTGATCGACGAGGCGGGGATCGACGGCTTCACGATGCTCCACGCTGTGGCCGGCCGGGGCCAGCGGGGCGAGCGGAGCAGCGACGGCCTCTCCCGCGCCTTCCAGAATGTCGTCTTCCTGATCGCGGCGCCCGAGGAAGAGACATCGACCTTCGTCGAGTCGATCCGCGACGTCCTCAGGAGGACCGGTGGAATCTGCCTCGTCAGCGATGCGAGGTGGCTCAAGCACTGAGCTCGTGGCCAGCGCCCGCGCCGGCCGCCGCAAGCCCGATTCATCTTCGAACGAACCCCATCCGAAAGGACCCGAGCAGACATGTTGAACGGACGCCGATTCCTGATCACCGGCATCGCCGATGAGAACTCCCTCGCCTTGCACATCGCGCGAACGCTGAAGGCGTGCGGCGCCGAGCTGGTCTGCTCGGGGCTCGGGCCGACCGAGCATCACGAGAACGTGTCCGAGGCGGGGCAGCGCTACCTGAAGGAGACGTTCGAGGCGTTTCGAGAAGTGGTGGCCAAGGAGCTCGGTTCGGAGACACCGACCGTCGTCGTGGATGCGACCGTCGACGCAACCCTGGTCGACGCCAGCGAGATGCTCCGGGCGCAGGACCTCGCCCTCGACGGATTCGTGCATGCGATCGCGATGGATCGCACGATCCGCCGCGGCGTCGCGCCGCCTCTGCTGGAGGTCTCGCGGGAGGACTTCCTCTCCTGCATGAGCGTCTCCGCTTACTCGCTGCTGGCCATGACCCGCGAGCTTCTGGAGCGCGGCTGTCTGCGCGAGGGAGCCTCGATCGTGGCGCTCTCCTATCTCGGCGCCGAGCGCTCCATGTCCCACGCCTATCGCAATATCGGCATCGCGAAGGCCGCGCTCGAGCGCATCTCGCGGGAGCTGGCCTTCGAGCTCGGGCCGAGCCACGGGATCCGGGTGAACTGCATCCGCTTCTCTCCCTACTCGGCGAGCCGCGCGGGTGGCGCGATTCCGGAGCTGGTCTCGGCGATCGAGAAGGCCGAGGCCGCGGCGCCGCTCGGCAACGCATCGCCGGCCTCGCTCGCCAACGAGGTGGCGCACCTGCTCCGCGCCGAGCTGGACGTGACCGGTACGGTCCGGCACGTCGATGGCGGCTACCACACGGTCGCCTAGCCCCGAGCGATCCGAGTCTGGCAGCGCGACGGCTCGGCGCTGCGGCGCCGAGCCGCCGGGCGCCCGCTACTGCGCCTCGGTCGGCTTGATCGCGCGCTGGCGTTCGATCAGGCTCGCGAGCTGGCTGGCCATGATCCGGCGGCCGAGCGCGTGGCGCATGGCGGCACCGAACCCCGTGACGTTGTCCGTGTTGGATCGAACGCCGTAGAAGACGAGCGTGCCTCCATCGGCCGGGACGACCGCCCAGAAGCCCTGGGACGCGTTGTAGTGGTGCGAGACGTAGTAGTCGCGCTCCATCATGGCCCATGTCCGGCCGAGCTTCTGGCCCACCCTGTGGCGAAGCACGAAGGCCTGGCGGTCGTTCATCTCGTACTCGATCAAGACGAACTGGCTGATCATCTCGTCTCGCTGAGCGCTGGGCGGCTGCAGGATCAGCTCTCGAAAGTGGGGCGTCAGCGCGTGGGCCGGATCTTTGCGGATGTCCTGCGCCAGGCGGGCGCCGAGGTCCAGGTCGCGCCCGTCCTCGCGCGCGTAGGGCGCCATCCCCGCGAGTCCCTTCGCCGCGTAGGCCCTGTGCCGCTCGAAGAGCTGGCGACGCAGCTCGCGCTCCGCCTCCTTGCGCCCGCCGCCCGCCCGCTTGATCTCCTGAAAGCGGCGGATCTCTTCGCGGGAGAGATTCAGCTGGTCACCCGGCCGGGCAGCGAGGTAGTGTGCGGCCTCCGCCTCGCCGAGCACGACGCCATCGAAGTGCTCGAGCTCGGCCACGTCCGGCAGGATGCGCAGCTGCCGCACACGAGGGTCCAGGCGGATGTCCTCGAACTCGTCGACCGAGAGCCGGACGATCTCGGCGGGATCCCGCGTGCACAGGAACGCCAGGGCAATGCTGATGTCGCGCGGTGTGTACTCCGACCAGTTCCGGCGGACGATCTCGCCGGCCCGGATCCGCTCCAGATCCTCCGGTCGGAAGACGTCCGCGGTGAGGATCCGCTCGAGCGAGTAGTCCTCGTAGCCTCGCGCGGCATGGGTCGCCAGGAGTACGGAAGAGGCGAGGATCAGCGGGAGGAGAGCCCTTGCGAGAGGGGTGAACTGAAGGCTCTGGGGATGCACGGCCATCCTGGAAGACCTCCGGCGTCAGTGCCATGTCGGTGAAGCCAATCGCGCCGGGAGGGTAGCGAGGACCCCGGGGCGATGTCGCGCGGATCGACGATCAGCCGCTCGCGAGAAATCGGAATCAGGCCGCGGTCTGCGGTCTGCGCTGCGAGAGCCCCCAACCGAGCTGCCGGTCGGGCGGGTGCGGGCCGTCGACGAGCCCAGCTCAGCGCCTTCTGAGCACCGCCAGCGAGACCAGCCCAGCGACCATCAGCAGCCCTGTCCCGGGCTCGGGCACGACGCCGATGTTCGCGATCCAGTACCGATCGGTCGCGCCGTCGCTGCTTCGGCCCAGGAGCAGGCTTCCGTCCGAGGAGATGTCGTAGCCCCGAACGTCCTTGTCGAAGGCGCCCAGGTCGATGCCCGCGTCGATCAAGGCCTCCAGCATCGGCCTGAAGTCGCCGTCGCAGCCGGTGAAGACGGCGTGGTCTCCCTCTGGAGATACCTTGCCTGTCGCCCAGCTCCATAGGAAGATCTCGTCGGTGCGGAGCTCGGTGCCCGAACCCTTCGTCCAGAGCACGGGGTTGTTCCCTTCCTCGCCGAAGACCACGCTTCCATCATACGACAGTCCCCTCCACCGCACCGAGGCACCTGCTGGCGCCCCACCAACGAAGCGCGCATGCGTCGTCGCCTCAGAGCTCCTGGTCGAACTCGTATCGGTAGATCGGATCCAGCTCATCTTCCTTTCCGTGGCGCGTCACGTCATCGAGGCGCCCGCTCTCGACGTGGTACACCCAACCGTGGAGCACCGGGAAGTCGCCGTCGTGCCAGCGGCGCTGGACGAAGGAGGTCTTGGCCAGGTTTACGACCTGCTCGCGGACATTCACCTCGACGAGCCGATTCCACCTCTCGCTCTCGTCTCCGATCGCCTCGAACTCCTTGCGGTGATCGTGGTAGAC
>CAZQMY010000160.1:0-12106 GCA_964594405.1 uncultured Spirochaetaceae bacterium
CCGTCCGCATTCCATCACAGCGCAGTATAGTCGAGGGCGCTCGGATCACGCCGATCCGAGGCGATCCTCCAGATTCCCGCGACTGCGCGCTGCAGTGCGCAGTCGAAAGTCCAAGGAGCGCACCATGGGCCAGCCCGTCATCGTCGAAGCCGTTCGAACACCCATCGGGAAGCGCGGGGGCGCCATGTCTGGCTTCCACGCCACCGAGCTGCTGGCGCTCTCGCAGAAGGGCGTCGTCGAGAAGGCGGGCATCCATCCCGAGGAGGTTCAGCAGGTGGTGGGCGGCTGTGTCACGAAGGCGGGCGAGCAGTCCTTCAACATCGCGCGCAACGCGTGGCTGGCGGCGGGTCTTCCCTATCAGACCGCCGGGACCACCGTCGATTGCCAATGCGGCAGCGCTCAGCAGGCCAACCACTTCGTCCAGGGGCTGATCCTGGCCGGCGCCATCGATGTCGGCATCGCGTGCGGTGTGGAGGCCATGAGCCGCGTTCCGCTCGGTGCGGAGAGCATGAACGGGCCCGGGATCCCGAGGCCAACGGACTTTCCCTGGGACATGCCGAGCCAGTTCGGCGCAGCCCAGCGCATCGCGGAGAAGCGCGGCTTCACGCGCAGTGACCTGGACGAGTTCGCGCTGGCCTCCCAGCAGAAGGCCGCGCGGGCGCAGGCCGAGGGGCGCTTCGAGCGCGAGATCCTCACCGTCGAGGCGCCGGTCATGAGCGTGGACGGACCCTCTGGCGAGACCGCGACGGTCAGCCGGGATCAGGGCCCTCGCCCCTCGACCCTCGAAGGACTGGCGGCGCTGAAGCCCGTGGAGGAGGGCGGGCTGCATACGGCGGGGAGCAGCTCCCAGATCTCGGATGGATCGGCGGCGGTGCTCTGGATGAGCGAGGAGCGTGCCATCGCGGCGGGCCTGCGACCCAGAGCGAGGATCGTGGCGCAATGCCTGATCGGCTCGGATCCCTACTACCACCTCGATGGGCCCGTCGACGCCACCGCCCGGGTTCTCGACCTCGCGGGCATGTCGATTCCGGACATCGATCTCTTCGAGGTCAACGAGGCCTTCGCCTCGGTGGCACTCTCGTGGGCGAGCGTCCACGAGCCCGACATGGACAAGGTCAATGTCAACGGCGGCGCGATCGCGTTGGGGCATCCGGTCGGTTGCACCGGCAGTCGACTGATCACGACGGCCCTCCACGAGCTCGAGCGGAGCGATCGAAGCACGGCGCTCGTCACCATGTGCTGTGGCGGCGCCGTGGCCACCGCCTCCATCATCGAGCGGCTCTGACGGCGCGCGATCGAAGCTCACGCGGTCGATTCGTCGATGGCCTGGAGTCGTCCGCAGATGGCGATGCCGTAGCACGGCGTGTAGCGTGTCGGGCTGCGAGAGCGCGACGGAGTGAAGCTTGCAGAGCCATCCGCTGAGACAGAGTGCGGCCATCGTGGGCATCGGCGAGACGGAATACGTCCGTGGCGCGGACGAGCCCCCGGTCGCGCTGATGCTCCGCGCGGCCCGGGACGCCATCACGGACGCGGGCCTCGAGCGCTCGGACATCGATGGCATCATTCCTCCTCCCGGCTACACCTCGGCGGAGGAGCTCGCGGCCAATCTCGGGATCGAGGAGCTCGGATACGCCGTCACGGTGCATCTCGGCGGGGCGAGTCCGATCGCGGCCCTGCAGAGCGCGGCCATGGCGCTTCACACCGGTGTGGCGAGGCACGTTCTCATCGTGGTGGGCTGGAATGGGTTCTCGGCCTTCAGGCCGAGGCCGGGCGTCAAGCCACCGAGGCTCGGTCTCGATCCGGGCTCGGTGGGAAGCGTCACCCTGGACTACTACCTGCCCTACGGCGCAAGGAGCGCAGCACAGTTCTACTCATTCATCCTCACGCGTTACAAGGCGCTCTACGGGATTCGCGACGAGGAGGCGGCCGAGGTCGCGCTCGCCTGTCGCGCACACGCGCAGCTCAACGACAAGGCGCTCATGAAGGGCCGCCCCTTGTCGCTGGACGACTATCTGGCGTCGCCCTACGTCGCCGAGCCGCTCCGCAAGCTCGACTGCTGTGTCGAGACCGACTGCGCTGCCGCGGTGGTCATGACGACCCCAGAGCGCGCGAGGGATCTGCGACATCGCCCGGTCCTCTATCTCGGCGGGGCCGAGGGGCATCCCTATCCCGCCGATGACATCACGAATCGCGCCGACCCCTTCAAGGTTGGCCTGGCCCACGCCGCGCCACGCGCCTTCGCGATGGCCGGCGTCGGGCCAGAGGACATGGACTTCCTGCAGATCTACGACTGCTTCACCTACGTCGTGCTCCTCCAGCTCGAGTGCCTCGGCCTGTGCGGGCGGGGTGAAGCAGGGGCGTACGTGCGCGACGGCCGACTGGCGCTCGGCGGCGAGCGGCCGCTCAATACGCACGGCGGCCTGCTCTCTCAGGGGCACATGTGGGGGATGAATCACGTGGTCGAGGCGGCTCGCCAGCTCCGGCATCAGGCCGGCGTCGCCCAGGTCGAGGGCGCCGAGCTCGGGCTGTGTACCGGCTGGGGTGATTTCGGCGACGGAAGCATCGCGATCCTCGGACGGGGGGACTAACGCCGTGGCCGAAGCGATGCAGCGGGGTGCGATGACGTGAGTGATGGGTCCCCCGCGCCGATCAAGATGGTGGCCGATCCCGATGGCCGCAACGTCGACTTCTATCGTCATGCGGCCAGCGGGACACTGCACCTGCAGCGCTGCGACGACTGCATGCGCCCCTACCACCCGCCGCGCTACCTCTGTGCCGCCTGCGGTGGCGATGCGCTGACCTTCGTGCCCGCGAGTGGCCGCGGCAGGCTCTTCTCGTGGACCGTGACCCATCGCCCGGTCGACCCGGGATGGGCCGCGGAGGCGCTGCCCTGGGCCACGGTGGTGGTCGAGATGGAGGAGGGCGTTCGCCTCGTCGGCGGGTGGCGAGGCGGACTCGACGAGCTCACGCTCGATCGGCCGGTTCGCGTCGAGGTCGAGGTCGAGGCCAGCGGCGAGGCCACAGGCGAGGCCTTCGCGCGTCTGTACTTCCTGCCCGATCACGGACTGCCCGGGCATGGACCATCCCTCGGCACCCAGGAGGAATCGAAGTGAGCGCAGCGGTCGAGAGCGATGCGCATCTGCTCGTCGAGCGCCGGGACAGCGTGATGATCCTGACCATGAACCGGCCCGAGGCGCGCAACGCCCTCTCGCCGCAGATGCTCGTCCGCCTCAGCGAGGCGTGGTACGAGTTTCGCGACAGCGATTCGCTGCGGGTCGCCATCCTCACCGGGGCCGGCGAGGTCGACTTCTCCGCCGGCGGCGATCTGAAGCTGACCATGCCGCTCATGACCGGCGCCCGGCAGCCCGAGGACGAGTGGGATCACAAGCTCCTGGAATCACCGAAGGCGTTCACCGACGCGATCCTGCGCGGCTTCGAGATCTACAAGCCCATCGTCGCCGCCGTGAACGGCAATGCGCTGGGCGGTGGCACCGAGCTGACGAACGCCTGCGATCTTCGCGTGGCCGCCGATCACGCAATCTTCGGGACGCCCGAGGCCAAGGTCGGGCTGCTGCCCGGGGGCGGGTCGATCACCCGTCTGCCGAGGCAGATTCCCTGGGCGCGCGCGATGGAGCTGCTCCTCATCGGCGATTCGATCCGTGCGCGCGAGGCGCTCGATATCGGCCTCTTGAATTACGTCGTGCCGATGGCGGAGCTGATGGAGAAGGCCCTGGAGCTCGCCGACAAGCTCGGTCGGAACGGACCGCTCGCCGTTCGCAAGATCAAGGAAGGCCTGATCCGCGGCAGTGGCCTGCCCCTCTCGGAGGCCCTCGCCATCGAGGACGAGGTTTCCGCCGCCGTGCTCTCCAGCAGGGACGCGCGGGAGGGACCGCGCGCCTTCAAGGAGAAGCGCGCACCGCGCTTCACGGGCGAGTGAATCGATCGGTGTCGGCAGAGGTCCCGCTTCGGGAGGATGCCCCATGAGGCGGCTCTGGGGGCGCTGGCGCGGCTATCTCGACGAGCTCGAGGAGGCCATGCGCGTCTGCGGCGAACACCTTCGCGAGACCGAGGCGGTGCTCGCCGAGCAGTGGGAGCGCGCGACCTGGCGCGGGGCCCGCGTCACATCCCTGGAGGCCGAGTGGCTGCGCCGTGCCATGGACGTGCCCTTCTTCCGCGAGCTGCTCGAGGCCGCGTGGCGCGTGGGGCCGGACGCCGTGCGCGGAGCGCCGCCGGACGTCGAGTTCTCGCCCTGGACGGAGGGCGAGGCCCGCTTCGATCAACCGGCTGCGTCACGCGCGGTCACGCCCGTGGCTGGATCGTCCGAGGCCCTCGCGGCGGACGAGATGCCACCCGCACGCCTGCGCGCGGCCGAGCGGGCGCTGGCCGAGCGGACGCGCTCGCTGGTGGTCGTCCTCGACGAGCTCTGCAGCCCGCGCAACACCAGCGCGGTGGTGCGCACCGCCGAGTCCCTCGGCTTGCAGGAGGTGCACTGCATCGCGCGCGAGGGTCGGGTGAAGCTCGAGCGCACTGTGACCCGACTGGCACAGCGCTGGATCGATCTGCACTGGTACGCCGATGCCGAGACGGCGATCGCCGCGCTGCGCGGTCGGGGCTATGCAATCTGGGTCTGTGACTACGGCAACGGCTCGGTGCCCATCTCCGAGGTCCCGCTGCGGCCCGCCGGTTCCGCCCTCTCGCCGACCCCGGGCATCGCGGCCTGCTTCGGCAGCGAGCAGCGCGGCATCGGCGAGGCCCTTGGGCGTGTCGCCGACGTCCGATTCCATCTGCCCACCGTGGGCTTCACCTCGTACATCAACGTCTCCGTGGCGGCAGGCGTCGCGCTCTATACCCTGGATCACGAGCTTCGCGCGGCGGGTCTTCGCGCCCCGCTCGGAGAAGAGGAGCGCGTCGCGCTGCGCCGGAGCTTCTATGCCAATCTCGCCCGCGGCAACCCCGCGCGGCTCTCGCGCTACCTGGCCTGGCTCGACCATCCGCCTGAGCCGGCGCCGCCCAGGCAGCGCTCCGGTGGTGATCGGCGCTGAGCCGGCCTCCTGGGCCGGGCGGTGTCCTCGACGATCCGAGCAGCGAGGGCCAGGACGAGCGCCTCGGCAGGATCGGGAGCGTGATCATGAGGGCGTGCCTCGGCCCCCGATCGCGCCCACCCTCGGCATCGACTTGCGCTTCGAGGCGCGAGAGCGCCGGGACTACCCGACCCTCGAGATGGACGCGGCGACCACGCGCTCGCGGGTGTCGCGCCTGGATGATCAGATGCTCGGTCGGGTCTCGACTTCTAGCGGCTGCGCTCGAGATCCCGGGCCCGTCGCCCCGCCTCTTCGCGCCGGGACTCGACGTCCGCTGGCAGGGCCAGAGCGGCCTTCGATTCGAGGAGCTCGCTGGCCAGATCGCTCTCGCCGCGCGCCCCGCCCCGTGATCGCCGACCCGGCGCCGGCATGTCGGGCAGTCTCTCGAAGAGGGGGCGCTGCATGGCGGCGGGGAGCGTGGTCTCGAGGTATTCGAGCGCCGTGCCGCGCAGCCGCGCGTCGCGGCCGTGCAGGCTGCGCAACGCCGAGCCCGCGACCGCGACCTCACCGCCGAGCGCGAGCAGCAGGAAGACCAGCTCGAGGCTCCGATCGGTCTCGATCTCGGTGTCGGCGAGCAGCAGCGAGCGCAGCGGGTCGCCCGGACGCGTGCGACCGGCCGAGCGCCACACGACCTCCGATGCGGCGAGCTCGCGCTGCATCCAGGAGAGGACGAGCGCGCGGGGGCGGGCGAGCGCCGGCTCGCGGGCGACGATGCGTGTCAATCCGTCGGCGGCTGCGAATCGGATGTCGATGTTCGGATCTTCGATGGCCCGCGCGAGCTCGTCGGCAGCACGCTGGTCGCGACAGCGCTCGAGCAGCGCCGGGATCGCCGTCCGCACCGCGATGGGATGACGGTCATCCAGCAGCACGTCGATGAGCTGGCCGCTGCAGCGCGGCGCGAGCCGGCGCAGGAAGCTGCGGCAGATCTCGGCGTACTCGGGCTCCGCGAGCCGCGGGATCACGCTGGGCAGCAGCCGCATCTCCGAGGACATCTGGTCGAGGAGCGCATCGAAGACCTCTGGCGAGGCGCTGTCCAGGACGATCAACGCACGCACGAGCCGCGCGTCATTGCTGTTGCCGAGCGACTCCAGGTCGGCCTCGCGCAGTGCCGCATGCACGGTCTGCGGATCCGTCGTGTACGCCTCGTCCTCGTTCGCCTGGCGCGCGCGGATCTCGGCGAGCACGGCGCTTCGATTCATCCCGCCATGCGTGCCGAGGAGCGTTTGGAGCGTCGTGGCGTCCTGGGCATCCGCTTGCGAGAGCGAGATCTGGCCGCTCGAGAGTCGGCTGCTCAGCTCGTTCACGTAGCCCCGGCCGAGGCGGTCCACCAGGTAGAGCCCGCCGCACGCTAGCGCGGCGCTCAGGAGAAGGACCGTCGGGATCGCCGCGCCGGGAGCGATGAAGAGGAGGCCCATGACGAGCGCTCCCCCGAAGATGTCACCGAGGCGCCGGCCGGCCACGTCCACCAGAGGCTTGGCCGCCCGTCGTCGCGCCGGGGACAGGGGCGTGTAGAGCAGCTGGAAGCCGGCGCCGAAGAGCGAGTTCTCCGTGATGGAGTGGATCGCCTTGGCGCCGACCACCCACACGAAGTGACCGAGGCCCGCGGCCAGCGCCGTGCTCAAGAGGGTGAGCGCCGGCAGGGGCCGCATCGCGCCCACGAGGCCGTAGCGCCGGAGCACCCGTTCGCCGAGGGAGAGCTGCAGCAGGAAGCCCGCCAGCCCGATGCCCGTGTAGAACGCCGCGAAGAAGGAGATCAGCTCCTCGTGATCGAAGTAGGCTTCCGCCGACGCCTTGAGCGCATAGTCGAGCAGCGCGTCGATGACGCAGATCGTGAGCATGAGGCCGGCGACCCCGGCCAGGTATCGGTCGCGAGCCAGCACTCGCAGCGAGACCGGCGGCGCGTCCGACCGACCCGGGCCGCTCTGCGCCTCGTCCTCCGGCGCCCCGATGGCCCGAACGCCGAGGGCGCATCCCAGCTGTGCCAGCGCGATCATCACGAGCAGGCCCGCTACGCCGACCCGCCCCGAGGCCGTCTGGGCGATCAAGCCACCCAGCACACCGCCGGCCGCCGCCGCCGCGCCCACGCGTGCGATCGTTCGCTTCGCGCGATGAGGATCGAAGCGCTCGCCCACCACCGTCCAGAATCCGCTGACCAGCAGCGAGCTGAACAAGGCCAGGTGCAGGTAGAGCAGGGCGGCCGCCCAGCCAGGCCGAGCGCCGTAGAGCGCGTACTCACCCAGCATGAGCAGGGCGCTGGTGGAGAAGAGCGCTGGAATCAGGCGCAGGGGGCCGAGGCGTGGCAGGAGGGTCGCCATCAGGCCACTGCCGCCCACGCTGAGCACACCGGCTGCGATCATGGCCCGGGGCAGCGTCGTCGCCGGGAAATGCTGAAGGAAGAGCGCGTCGCGCGTGGCCTTCGCGGCCACGAGCTGTGCGATCAGCATTGCGCCCGTGACCAGCGCGATCGTTGCCGCGCGCCGCTCGACCGCCTGGCCCGTCATTGCCTGGGTGCTCCGTTCGCGAGCTCGATCCCGCGCTCTCGCAGGTCGAACTGCTTCCTCGATCTCCCTCTCGCAGTAAGGGATCCGGCGGGTGCCGCTCACACAGGGAGATCCCAAGAGTAGTCGAGCGGGTGCTTGCGCGAGGGCGCCGCGATCGCGAATTTGTCGGCCCCGACCCGGGGGCCGCGATCATCGGTGCAGGGGAGACGTACGGTTGCCGCCCGCCCACGAATGGGGCTCGGATCCGATGACGATCAAGCGGAGCCCACCATGACTGCTCGGAGCCCCTCATGAGGGTCGAGACCGTCATGCTCGCAACGACCACCGAGCGGGTGGACCCGGCGACCCGCCGCCACAGGACGTGCCCCCTCCGATCGGCGAGGGGATGGATACCCGAAAACCAGAAGGAGGCCCCGGATGGCCAGCGAGGAGCACTACCTCTTCGAGAACGACGAGGGCGTCGCCGTCGTCACGCTCAATCGACCCGAGCGCATGAACGCTGTGAACTGGGATCTCTGCGGTGAGCTCTCGGCCCTCTTCCACCGCCTGCGCAGCGACGACGAGGTGAGGGTGATCGTGCTGACCGGCGCCGGCGGGAACTTCTCCTCCGGCGGCGACGCCGAGTTCCTCTCGGGCAACGACGAGGGGCGACCGATTCCGGGGCTCTCCGATGCGCCGCGCGAGCGCTACCAACGCAAGACGCCGGCGGGCAACTTCGCAGAGTTCACGCGCTGGATCGTCGATGTCGGCAAGCCCGTGATCGCCGCGGTGCCGGGCGTGTGCATGGGCGCGGGGCTCGCCTACGCGCTGGCGTGCGATCGCCGCTTCGGCGACTCGACCACGCGCATGAGCGCCGCGATGGTGCGTCTCGGCTTCGCTCCCGATTGCGGGATCAGCTATCTGCTGCCGCGCGTGGTGCGCATGCCCGTGGCGCTCAACATGATCACCACCGGGCGGATCGTCAAAGCGGAGGAGGCCTTCAAGGAGGGCCTCATCGACGAGCTCTGTGAGGACGGCAAGGCCCTGGAAGGTGCGATGACCTACGCCCGCGAGCTGGCGAGCGGGCCGAGCGTCGCCATCGACCTGGCGCGGCACTTCGTCTGGCGCAGCCTCAACTCGACCCTGGAAGAGATGCTCGACTATGAGGGCCGGGGCGACGTGATGGCGGCGCTGACCGAGGACGCGCGCGAAGGGACGAGCGCGTTCCTGGAAAAGCGCCGGCCCGTCTACAAGGGGCGGTAGCGCAGCGCTCGATGTCGGCGAGCGCGCGACCCTCGGCGCGCGCTGGCCGTCAGGCCTGGCCGGCCAGCTGCGGTGCTCCGGCGGAGCGGACCGCTCGGTAGCTCGGCGGGTCGCCGATCCGGAGCGCGTGTCTCACCTCGTCGAGGGGGCGGTCGAGCCACGCCTCCCAGGCGATCGGCGGGAGCCAGGCGGCACGCAGCCCGCGTTTGAATCCGCTGAGGATCATTCGACCCAGCTCCGATCGGAGGCCGGCACGGAATAGCAGGTAGAACGGAATCATGCCGACGCCCGGGTTGCGGGTCTGGGCGGCGGTGAAGGCCAGCACCGCCAGCTCGCCGCGGACGTCCCGGCCATAGCCCGTGAGCACGTGATAGAGGTCGTGCTGATCGCGCAGCCGGCCCATCACATAGGCGAGCTCGTCGTCGGGCGTCGGCCGATCGCTGCTGGCGAAGGCCTCCTCGCCCGCCGCCGCGAGGCCCGCCACGTCGATCTGCTCACGTTGCCAGAACTCGCCCAACGCGCGTCCCAGGCTCCCGGGCGGTCGGCGGCAGAGGCCGTCCACGTCACTGAAGGCGGCGAAGAGGGAGGGGCGCTCGACGAGCAGCCGCCGCCCGCTCTCATCGCGCGCGAAGCGTCGGCGCAGTCGGTCGTTGGCGTTGCCGGTCAAGGCGCCGATCACCGCGAAGGCCTGGGCGGTGTCGTCCGGATTCGCGATGAGGGCGTGGAGAGCGCGCAATCCTTCGACAGGACGGATCCGGGGAGCACGCGGTGCCATGGCTTCTCCTTCGGCTGATACATTACTGACAGAGATGTAAGTAATGCCTCTCGGGCGGAAGGTCAAGCGTCGGCGCTCCAGGGCGCACTCGCGCCCTGATCGTGATGGATCGATCTCTCAATTGCTTCGAACACTTGGGATGGATGCCTTCGGCGCCGCTCGAGCTCTGATCGCGGCCAGTGGAGCGCCCCGACGCCGCAGGGCCCGATCTCCGAGAAGAGCTCGAAGAGCGCCGCTCGACGCATGAAGTCCGGGTCGATCTCGCGGTGGCGCGCGTCTGCCCGGACCAGCGCCCGGGCATCGAAGCCCGGGTGGTCACGCACCAGATCGCTGGGTTTCGCGAGGTCCGGGGCGGGATCGCCGAAGACCGACCCCTCGAAGTCGATCATCGAGAGCGGGCCGGATGCATCCTCGATCAGGTTGGCGATGTGGAGGTCGCGATGCACCAACGTGGGATGTTCCAGCGCGGCGAAGCGGCTGCACTCGGCCTCGAAGAGCGCCCGGATGCGCTCCAAGATCCGGACCTCGAGCGCTCGCCTCCGGAGGGCGATGGCGATGAGTCGCTCGGGCTCGGTGGTCACGAACGCGCCACCATCGGGCAGGCAGGTGGAGGCCGCCGGCGCCCGGATGGCCGAAGCCCGGCGTTCGCGAGCTTCGGGATCGCGCGACCGCGCACGTTGATCCGCACGACGCAGTGCTCGGCGACGCTGAAGCAGGCGTTCACGGTTCCGCCGCCGGCCGGCTCGATCGGCTCGTGGGCGGGCAGATCGTGTGCGGCGAGGAGCGTCGGGATCGCATCGGCCCGCGTTCCGGGATCCACTTCGGGCATGGCGGGAGCATCGCGGAGAACACAGCAGCGTCGCCCGCTTCTGGTATCGTGCGCCGGGATTGGTCGGCCAGGAGGGGAGCGGGTGCAGTCCGGTCGAGCGCGATCCGAGTCGGAGGCTCCGCCGGGGGGTGGTCCGTCGCCTCCGGGTGGCGTAGCGGGCCTGCGCCCAGCGCTGATCCTCCTCGTCGTCGGGGCGCTGCTCTCGCTGGCCGCCGCGCTGCTGGTGGACACGCGGGAGCAGAATCGCGCAGAGCGCACCCTCGAGGAGCACGTGCGGGCCATCGAGGTGGCCGTCGCGCGGGGCTTCGCGGGCCCCATCGAGATCGCCTCCTACCTCCCCCCCTTCTTCGAGGCGAGCGAGTACGTCTCGCCCGACGAGTTCGAGGCCTTCGTCGGACCCGCGCTCGAGCGGCTCCCCAGCGTGTTCGCCGTGGAGTGGGCCCCGCGCGTGCTGGCCGACGAGCGCGGCGCATTCGAGGCGACCATGCGGCAACGCCACGGGTCGCCCTTCGCGATCAAGGTGCTCGATGCGTCCGGCGCGCTGGTGCCCGCCCCGCCGGCGGGCCGTGTGATGTTCCCGCTCGAGTACCGGCTTCCGCCGCTCGACGAGGTCATCGGCCTCGATCTCTTCTCGCGCGACTCGCAACGCGCCGCCATCGAGGAAGCCGTGCGCACGGGAAGGCTGATCGCTTCCGAGCGCTTCGAGCTCGTCCACACCCGGAGGGCGAACGAGCACGCCGTCCTGCTCGTCGCCCCCGTCTTCGAGCCGGGCGCCCGCGACGTGGCTGCGGCGCCTGGTGGGCGTAGGATCCGCGGGGTGGCGACCGTGCTCGTGCGGGTGGAGTCGCTGGTCTCCGAGGCACTCCGGAGCGTTCGGCTCGGCCCGGTCAGCGTCGAGATCGAAGATCCGCTCGCCGCGCCCGCCCGCCGCCGGCTCTATCCCGGACCCGGTCTGGACCGGATCCCGCCGGGGCCGCGGAGGGGAGAGGTCCGCCTCTCGGAGTGGTCGCTCGGCTTCCAGGGGCGTTCGTACCGCGTCTCGGTGCACGGGCCGCCGGATGCCTTCTTCGGAGATGGCGACGCCGTCGAGGTGTTTGCCCTCGGCACGTCGTTCAGCCTGCTCATCTCGGGCGCCCTGGTCGCCTGGCGGTCGATCCGGTCGTTGCGGAGCCAGGTCGACGAAGCGCAGCGCCTGGGGCAGTACACCCTGCTCTCGAAGCTCGGCGAGGGCGGGATGGGGACCGTCTACCGGGCTCGTCACGAAATGCTGCAGCGTCCCACGGCGGTCAAGGTCATCAAGGCCGGCACGGTGAGCGATCGGGCCTTGGAGCGATTCGAACGCGAGGTCCGCTACACCAGCGAGCTGGCCCATCCCTGCACCATCGCCGTCTACGACTATGGCAGGACGAGCGCCGGCGTCTTCTACTACGCCATGGAGTATCTCGCCGGCCTCACCCTCGACCAGCTGGTGCGTCGCTTCGGTCCCCAGCCGGCCGCGCGCGTTCGCGGGCTCCTCATGCAGGCGGCGGGCTCCCTGGGCGAGGCGCATGCGCTGGGCCTCATCCATCGCGACGTGAAGCCGGCCAACCTGATGGTCTGCGACCGCGGTGGTGTTCCGGACCTCGTCAAGGTGCTCGACTTCGGGCTGGTCAAGCCGATCGCCGATGCAGTGGATGCG
>CAZQMY010000161.1:0-651 GCA_964594405.1 uncultured Spirochaetaceae bacterium
GTTGGCGGTGGCGATGAAGAGCACGCGCGAGAGATCGAATGCGCACTCGATGTAGTGGTCACTGAAGTTGTGGTTCTGCTCGGGGTCGAGGACCTCGAGCAGCGCCGAGGAGGGGTCGCCGCGGAAGTCGCTCCCGAGCTTGTCGATCTCGTCGAGCAGGAAGATCGGGTTGCGCGAGCCCGCCCGCTTCAGACTCTGCAGAACCCGCCCCGGCATCGCACCCACATAGGTACGTCGGTGCCCTCGAATCTCGGCTTCGTCCCGGACGCCGCCGAGTGAGGCGCGGGTGAACTTGCGTCCCATGCATCGGGCGATGGATCGACCGAGTGAGGTCTTGCCCACCCCGGGCGGGCCCACGAAGCAGAGGATCGGCGCCTTCGAGTCCGGTGCGAGCTTGCGCACGGCGAGGAACTCGAGGATTCGATCCTTGATCTTCTCGAGGCCGTGATGGTCTTCGTCCAGGATGCGCTTGGCCGCGGCGAGGTCGAGGTCGTCCTCGGTCTCCACGTTCCACGGCAGCTCGACCATCCACTCCAGGTAGGTGCGGATCAGATGGCGATCCGGCGCGTGCTGCGGCAGGGCGGAGAGGCGCTTGAGCTCGCGGTCCGCCTGGGCATAGGCCTCCTCGGGCAGCTCCGCCGCCTCGAGCTT
>CAZQMY010000161.1:661-12098 GCA_964594405.1 uncultured Spirochaetaceae bacterium
CGCAGATAGTCCACCTCGCGCACTCCCGCATCGTCCTCGCCGATCTCCGACTGGATCTCACGCAGGCGCTGCCTCAGCATCCGCTCGCGGCGCTTCTTGTCCATGCCCCCCTTCTCGGCCTCGTCGCGCAGGGCCTGTTGGGTCTCGGCGATGGTGACCTCACGCTCGAGCTGCTGCTCGATGACGCGAAGCCGTTCGGCGGCGTTGGGCTCGGAGAGCAGCTCGATGCTCTCCTCGAGGGGCAGCGAGAGATTGGAGGCGAGCAGGTCGGCAAGCATGCCCGGCGTGGGGATGCCGGCGATGAATCCCTTCCACTCGTCGGGATAGTCCTCGCGCAGGTCGATCACGCGCTGCGCCAACATCACCACGCGTCGCCAGGCGGCCTCCTCCCCGCGATCGCCCTGGCTCTGCTCGGGGATCACCTCGATTCGTGCGCGCAAGGCCGGCTCGTCGACCACCTGCTCGACGACTCGCGCCCGCGACACGCCGACCACCAGGGCCTGCTTGCCCTGCCTTCGGGCGTCGACCACCCGCATCACCTTCACCACCGACGCGACCTCGTGGAGATCCTCGAGGGTCGGGTCCTCGGTCGTGGGATTGCGCTGGGTGATCACGAGCAGGAAGCCGTCGACCCCGGCCGCGTCGAGCGCGGCCACCGACTTCCGACGTCCGACGGTGAGGGGAACGGTGACGCCCGGGTAGACCACGACGTCCCGGACCGGCAGCACGGGCAGCTCGGCGGGAAAGGAGAACGTGCCGCCAGTCGGATCGTCGATCTCGATCATGTCGGTCTGGCCGCCGGAATCGTTGCTGCTCACTGGACCTCCTGTTGCGATGGCTGCTGCTGCACGGAGACTCGGAGACGAGCGGTCCCCACAGGGCCGCGAACGTAGGCGCGGGGCAACCCCCGTCAAGGCGACGCCTCGGGAATCGCGGCGGCCACGACTTCGAAGTCGAGTGGGCCGGCGTGCCGGTCATCGGCCTCGCTCGGCGTGGGCCCACTTCGCGAGGGGCCCGGGGGCGGGCTGAGCGGCGATGGTGCCCGGGACTGGAGTCGAACCAGCACGTCCTTGCGAACACTAGATTCTGAGTCTAGCGCGTCTACCAATTCCGCCACCCGGGCAGGACGCGCGAGCTTAAGCGGCAGCAGGCCGGTCGTCAATTGTGCCTCGGCAGGTTTCGGGCCGTGCCCGCAAGGCTGCGGTCCGTGCCGGCATGCGCGAATCTCCGCTCCGCCCAGCCCCCGCATTCCGGCGCGTCCGCGCCCAGCCGCGGGTCTACCGCGGAGCCTTCGATGAGCCGGAAGAAGCATGGCAAGGGTGGCGCTCGCCATGGGCGCGGTCCTGCGCGTCGAGGCTCGCGGCGGGGGGGGCGTGAGCGTGGGGCGGGGCGCCATCCCGACGAGCCTCTCGAGTCCTCGGTGCTGCGCGTCCTCTCCGGAAGGGGACGGCCTCAGCTCTCGCTTCGCGACCTGTCGCGCAAGCTCGACCTCGGCAGAGGCGGCACGGCCGAGCTGCGGCGCGCGGTGCGCGCGCTCCGCGAGACCGGACGGGTGGAGCGGAGTGAGGGGCGCTACCGGCTGACGCGCGGCGATGGCCTGATCGAGGGTGTCCTGCTCGCTCGCGCCCAGGTCGAGGACGATCTGCCCGATCGCGTGGCAGAGCGCCTTTCGAGCTGGGTGGTGCTCGACGACGCGGGCCGCAGCTGGAGCGTGGGCGAGCGGCTCGGCGAGGCGCAGCCCGGAGATCGCGTCAGCATCGCGGCGCTTCGGGGACACGAGGGGCGCGCCGAGGTGATCGGCGTGGTCCGAGGCGAGCGCGGCAGCTGGGTCGGGGTGATCGAGGCCGCGGCGGTCGGCTACGAGGTGACACCCTATCGCGACAGTGAGCGCTGGCGCATTCGCGTCAAGCGGGGCGACCAGGGCGCGGCGCAGCCGGGCGATGTGGTGGAGGTGGTGCCCGTCGCGGACGAGCGCCCGCGCGCGCGCGGAGGTCGGGCGGCGATGCCGAGGGGGCGAGTGGTCGCGCGCTTCGGGCCGCCGGGAGAGCCCGAGGCGGACCATCGTGCGGTGGTCTGGCGTCATCGCCTCCCGACCGGGTTCTCGGAAGCGGCGCTGGCCGAGGCCGACGCCCATCCCACGGCACTCGAGCCGAGCGCGCGCGCCGCGCTGCTCGACCTGCGCGATTGCCCATTCCTCACCATCGACCCCGCCTCGGCCCGCGATCACGACGATGCCCTCTATCTGGGGCCGCCGGACCGATCCGGAGCTCCGCTCTACGTCGCCATCGCCGACGTGGCGCGCTACGTGCCCGAGGGCTCCGCCCTCGACTACGAGGCCTGGCTGCGCGGCAACAGCGTCTACTTCCCCGATCGCGCGATTCCCATGCTGCCCGAGCGGCTCTCGGGCGATCTCTGCTCGCTGCGCCCGGACGTGGATCGCCCGGCGCTGGTGGTCGAGATGGTCGTGGACCGCCGCGGCGAGGTGAAGGGGAGCCGATTCCATCGGGCGCTGATCCGCAGTCGCGCGCGGCTCTCGTACGCGCAGGCGGCACGCGTGATGGAGGCCGGCGTGCCTTCCCCCGACCTCGCGCCGGAGGTGCGCGAGCAGCTGGAGCGGCTGGCGAAGCTGGCCCGTGCCATGATCGATGCCCGCCGGCGCCTGGGTGCGCTCGACTTCGAGCTGCCCGAGGCCATCGTCGCCCTCGACGATCGGGGAAGGCCCCAGGAGATCTTCAAGGCCGAGCGCACGCTGGCCCACCGCGCGGTGGAGGAGTGCATGCTGGCCGCCAACCGCAGCGTCGCGCGCGCCCTGCACGGCGCCGGACGGGCCTGCGTCCATCGCGTTCACGAGCCGCCTTCTCCCGAGAAGCTCGACGAGCTCCACGAGCTCTACGCCCGCTTCGGGCTGATCGAGGGCCCGGTGCCGGACGAGATCGATGCGCCGACGCTCGCCCGCTGGCTGCGCTCTGCTCTGGGCCACGCCGAAGAGCCGCTGGTCAACATGCTCACGCTGCGCGCCATGAAGCAGGCGCGCTACAGCGCCCGGCCCCTCGGCCACTTCGCGCTGGCCTTCGAGGACTATCTGCACTTCACCTCGCCGATCCGCCGCTACGCGGATCTCGTGGTCCATCGACAGCTCCTGGCCTGGATCGCCGAGGGCGCGGAATCAGCCGAGGCCGAGGAGGATCCAGAGCGACTCGAGGCCATGGAGCGTATCGCGCTGCGCACCAGTGCGCGCGAGCGCATCGCGGTAGCGGCCGAGCGCGAGATGGTCGACCTGAAGAAGTGTCAGTACATGCTTCGACATCTCGGCCAGGTACTGGACGGAACGGTGACCGGAGCGGCGAGTCAGGGCCTCTACGTCACGCTCGACGAGCACTTCGTCGAAGGCCTGGTGCCCATGGCTCGCCTCCCGGGCTACTTCGAATTCGACGAGCAGAGCTTCAGCCTCTTCTCGCGCGGGACCGGGCAGCGCTTCGCGCTGGGCCAGAAGCTGCGTGTCCGGGTGGTGCGCGTCGATCAGCTGCGCGGCTGGGTGAACTTCGCCATCGAGGGCTTCGAGGACGAGCCGGAGGATGCGCGGGCCGCGCGTCGGGTCAAAGGACGTCCTCGAGGGCCGAAAGCTCGGCGCCGAGGCGCTCCCACTCGTCGTAGGACTCGGCGATGATGGACTCGAGGGCCTCCCGCTCGCCCTGCAGCGCCGTGAGCTGATCGGGATCGCGAGCCACCTCGGGATCGCCCATCCGCCAGCCGAGCTTCTCGTGCGCGCTCTCGTGCTCTTCGATGCTGGCTTCGAGCTGCTCGACCTTTCGCTTGACCTTGTCCCGCCGCTTGCGCCGCTCGCGTTCGGCCTGGCGTTCGGCCTTGGTCTGCGGGGCCGGGGCGGGCTGCTGCGCGGGCTGCTCCGCCGCCTCGGCATGCTCGAGATCTGGCGCGGCGGCCGCCCTGGCGCGGGCCTCGGCGGCCGCCCGCTCGCTCTCCTGCCGTCGGCGGTGCAGGTAGTCGTCGTAGTTGCCGATGTAGTCGCGCAGCTTGCCGCGGTTCACGTCCACCACCCGCGTGGCCAGTGCGTTGATGAAGGCACGGTCGTGGGAGACGAAGCCCAGCGTGCCCTCGTAGCTCTGCAGCGCCTCCTCCAGCACCTCGCAGGAGACGATGTCCAGGTGGTTCGTCGGCTCGTCGAGGACCAGCAGGTTGGTCGGCCGCAGCAGCAGCTTGGCCAGTGCGACCCGGGCCTTCTCGCCGCCCGAGAGCACGCCGATGTTCTTGTCCACGTCCTCACCGGAGAAGAGAAAGGCCCCGAGGTGTCCGCGGAGCCGGGGGACATCCTCGGTCAGCGCGTCCTTGGTGAGCTCCTCGAGCACCGAGAGCGACTCGTCCAGCGCCTCGAGCTGATGCTGGGCGAAGAAGGCGATCTGCACGTTGTGGCCGACCACGCGATCGCCGCCGTCGGGCGCGAGGGCGCCTGCCACCATTCGGAGCAGCGTCGACTTGCCGGCGCCGTTCGGGCCGGCGAGGGCGACCCGCTCCGCCCGCTGCACCGTGAAGCTCACATCCTCGTAGACGACGTTCTCGCCATAGGCCTTGCGGACGTGGTCCAGGTGCATCACCTGCTGCCCCGAGCGCGGGGGCGGCTGGATCTTCATGCGCATGGCGCGCTTGCCTTCGGGCGCCACCTCGATGCGCTCGATCTTCTCGAGCGCCTTGATTCGACTCTGCGCCTGCTTGGCCTTGGTGGCCTTGGCGCGGAAGCGCGCGACGAAGCGCTCCATCTGGGCGATCTCGCGATCCTGATTCGCCTTCTGCGCCAGCAGCTGCTCGCGTCGCTCCTGACGAAGCTCGAGGTAGCGCTGGTAGCCCGCCTCGTACACCTCGCAACGCCCGAGCCCGTCCAGCTCGACGACGCGGCGCACGTGGCGCTGCAGGAAGGTGCGGTCGTGGGAGACCACCACCACGGCGCCCGGAAACTCGCGGATGGTCTCCTCGAACCACTGGATTGCGGGCAGATCGAGGTGGTTGGTGGGCTCGTCCAGGAGCAGCACGTCCGGCTGGGCGAGGAAGAGCTTCGCCAGCTCGACACGCATCAGCCAGCCACCGGAGAAGCTGGAGAGGGAGCGCTTCCTCGCCTCGTCGTCGAAGCCGAGGCCCGCCAGGACCCGCGCCACCCGCGCCTCGCGCTCGTAGCCGCCGGCCTGCTGGAAGTGGGACTGGGCCTCGTCGTAGCGGGCGGCGAGGGGCTCGGGGATCACCTCATGGGCTTCGCCGAGGCGGCTCATCTCCGCCTCGATCCCGGCGATCTCCTGCGCCAGGGCGTCGAGCTCCGCGAGCGCCGTGGCGGCCTCCTGCTCCACGGAGTGGCTCTGCCTCGGATCGATCTCCTGGCGGAGTACGCCGAGCCGCGTGCCGCGAACCATCGTGACCTGTCCCGCATCGGCGGGATCGTCGCCGGCGATCACCTTGAGCATGGTCGACTTGCCGGCGCCGTTCGGCCCGACGAGGCCGATCCGATCGCCGGGATTGACGTGAAAGCTGGCGTCTTCGAAGAGCCAGCGTCCGCCGATCCGTCGGCCGAGGGATTGCAGCTGCAGGTACAGGGCGACTCCTCCTCGCGTCAGCGGGCCTGGAGGCGACGCAGGACCTCGGGCCGCCGGAGGGCGAAGATCCCACCAGCGAGGCTGAAAGCCACGCCGGTCTGTGTCGCCGCCAGCGAGACCGCTGCGTAGGCGCCCGCGAGGGCGACTCCGGCGCACGCCAGGAGCGCGCCGAGGGAGAGGAAGAGGCCGGTGCGCGGGGAGAGCACCGGTGAGGTGGAGAGCCGGCGCAGCACGATCGCCATCGCGGCGACGCAGAGCGCGATGAGGGTGAGCGTCCGGTCGGGCGGCGGCTCGTCCGCCGGCGCCTCGGCGGTGAGCGAGACCAGGAGGCAGACGGCGATCAGCGCCAGCACGGCGCGATGCGTGTTGCGCAGGGCGGTGCCCAGAGCCGCGGAGGGCGGGGACTGGTCTTCGGACTGGGCCGGCTCTGCCATGGGCAGGCGTTGCTCCTTGATCGGGATGTCGGGAGCCGGGCAATGTGGCGTTCGGCACCGCCCTTCGCAACGGGGCGCTGGGATGGGCGGCCCCGTGCTGGCGCGGCCGACCCCCGCTCCTGCATGCTTAGCGCTCGATGCGCATCTCGCAGCAGGTTCGCTACGCCCTCGCGGCCACCTTCGACCTCGCCTACAACGGCTACGAGGGCGCTGTGCAGGTGCGCGTGGTGAGCGAGCGGCAGGACATCCCGATGCGCTACCTCGAGCAGATCTTTCGCCGCTTGCGCAAAGCGGGCCTGGTCAGCGCCAAGCGCGGACCGGGCGGCGGCTATCGGCTCGCCCGTCCGCGCAGGCAGATCAGCGTGGCCGAGGTGATCGAGGCGGTGGAAGGGCCGATCCTCGAAGCGGGCGAAGAGCGTGCTCTGGCTCCGGGAGCAGGCAAGGCGCAGCGCTACACGCCGGACTTCCTGGCGCCCCTCGTGGGCCGGGAGATCCAGCGCTCGCTCACGGAGATCGACTTCGAGGAGATCTGTCGCGACGCGGCGCGCCGAGGTGTTCGGCGCTGGAACGCCGAGGCACACATCTACCAGATCTAGGTTTCGACTATGCGAGTCGATTCAAGGATCGAGCGTCGATGACGAGACTGCCACGGTCGCCCGGCGCTCCTGGGGGAGCGCCTCGCCGGATCGAGCGCGCGCGTGGGCCCACACGGGACCCGCGCCGGCCGGGCTCCCGATCCATCCGGCGCGATGAGGGGATCCGGCGGCACCTTCCCGGCCAGCCCGATCCACGGGTCCAGGCTGCGTTCCGCGCGCCATGGCCAGGCCCGGGGCGGCCCTCCCTCACCCCCGCCTCTCCGCTGGGCACTCAAGAAACAGAGTAACCATCGATCGATGCGCGACACAGACCAGTCGAAGGAGGATCGAGATGAGCACCCTGCGATTCTGTTGCACCACCCTCTTGCTCCTGGTGATCGCCGGCTTCAGCCTCGGATGTGGTCAAGGGCTGTCGGGATCGAGCGCGTGCCCGGTGAACGGAGCGCCCGGCACCTCGACGCGAGCGGGACCCTACGCGACCAACGACACGGCTCTGCAGCGCTGGCGCGAAGCGCAGGACGCCGGGTGCGAGGTGAGCAACGGGGTCTTTCCATGCTACGACGGAACCGCTACCCGCGGCTACTGCTTCAACGTCTTCTTCTGAGGGCGTGAACGGCGCATCCCCCGGCGATTTCGCTTCCCTTCCGGCCCCCCAGCCCATAGGATGGGTCGGGCACGCCCGCCGGGAGATCGACATGGAGCTGATCGAGAGTCCGCTGTCCTGGATCGCGACCGCGCGGCCCATTCGACTGGTCGCGCTCGGGCTGCTGCTGATCGGATTCGCGCTCGGCGCGGGCGTGAGCGGGCAGGCGGCCAACGGCACGCCCCCGGCGCCGATCGTCTCGAGCCTGCGGCCCTGACGCCCGTGCGGCGAGATCTGCGGGTCCCCTGCCCACACACCCGCAGGGAGCGTGCCTCGCGAGAAGCGGGGCGTGCGCGGTAGTATCCCCCGCGCACCAGCCCCCAAGGGCCGCGGGAGGCCCGAGCGCCCAGGGAGGGTGCGCGGCGGCAGCCAGCCGCGGCCCAATCTGCGTGTCGTCCCGACTGGGGCGTCTCGGAAGACGAGCGAAGTCAGGTGGCCGATCGCATCGATCTGAATCGTGATCTCGCCCCGGTGCAGATGCCGGGAGCGGTGCTCAACGAGCTGTGCAACCACGCCCGCGATGTGGTGCCCGAAGAGTGCTGTGGCCTCGTCGCCGGGCGCGACGACGATCGTTTCCGACGCGTCTACCGCATCACGAACGTGATGACGCGGATGCACCTGGCGGATCCCAAGACCTTCCCGCGAGATGCGCATCACGCCTACTACATGCTCGAATCGGAGTACCTCACGGCGCTCCGCGACGCAGAGCGCGGCGGCGAACGGATCACCGGTGTCTACCACTCGCACGTGGGGACCGGCGTCTACCTCTCCACCGAGGATCTCGCCTACGCGCAGCATCCCCTCTTTCCCTTTCCCGAGGCGGTGCAGATCGTGATCTCCATCCTCGGCGATCGTGTACAGGCGGTCGGCCTCTTCGAGCTCGACGCGAGGACCGGGCACTTCGACCTGAGGGGCGGGCGACTCGTGCACTCGCCGCGAGCGGGGATGCGCGCGGGAGGCGACGGGACGTGACCGCGCGACAGGGATCGCGCGGGCTCCGGGCGACGTGTCTGCTGCTCGCGCTCGGGCTCCTGGGCTGTCAGACCATCGCGGGCCTGCCGCTCGAGGAGCTCACGGAAGAGCGCATCGCCTTCGTCTATTGGGACGACGAGTCTGCGCGCCGCCGGGCGGACATCATCGCCGATCGGGAGCGCGGCGGTGGGCGGACGGTGACCCGGCGCGGCGTGGCCAGCATGGACTCGCTGGCGCTGCTGATGGGCGGGGCCGATGGGGCTGCGCGCGACATCCGCGAGTTTCCGGGGCGCATCGCCTTCTTGAACGCGCGTACGCTGGAGCTCGAGATCTTCGCGGGCGCACCGCCGGGCGCGCGGCCGCTGGCCTGGTCGAGGGATCGGACCCGGCTGCTCTTCGCGAGTGCGCATCGCGGCGGTACGCCCCAGCTCTACGAGTTCGATCTCGAGAGCGGCGAGGTCACGATCCTGACGCGCGGCGACGTGTTGCACATGGAAGGCGCCTACGCGAGCGATGGCCGCGTGGCGATGTCCTTCTTCGATCCTTCCGCGGTCGGCGCCGAGGTGGGGCTCCGGGTGGTGGCGCCCGGAGGCAGCGATGGCCCGCTGGTGGTCGATGGCAAGTATCCAGCCGGTGTGCGCTGGTCGCCGACGCGCGACCTGTTGGTCTGGACGCTCCGCGACGAGCGGCAGCGTCGGCCCGCAGGTGCTCGGGATCGCTCGCATCTCTTCGTTCAGGCCCCTACGCCGGGCGTCGAGGCCAGGGCGCTCTCTCCCGGTCGGGAGCCGACCTTCTCGCCGGATGGGGAGTGGATCGTCTACAGTGCCTGGAGCCAGAAGGGGTGGCATCTGCGTCGCATCCGCCCCGACGGCTCCGCGCGGAGCGCCCTGGGCGTTCCCACGCGCGACGAGCGCAACCCGGCGGTCTCACCGGACGGCCGGCATCTGGTCTACGTCTCGGAAGAGGCCGGCATCAGCCGCCTCTACGTGAGGCGCTTCGATGGAAGCGGAGACCGCATCCTGCTCGAGCAGGGTGGGGCTGCGTTTCCAGTCTGGTAGCCACCGCGCGGCTGCAGGCAAAGCCACGTGCACGGCAGAGGTGCACCTCAACCAACCCGGAAGGAAGTTCCAAAGATGAGCAACGCACAGCGAGATCTGGTCCCGGTGCACGGCGGCCTCGATGCGCCGGTCGATCGGATCGTTCCCCTCAACGCCCGTCGCGGCTTCCTCGAGGAAGCGGCCGGTCATCCCAGCGTCGAGGTGACGGCCGCCGACCTCTCGACCGTCTACCGCCTGGGCGACGGCGCCCTCTCCCCGCTCGAAGGGCCCATGAAGCGGGCCGAGTGGGAGCGCGTGCTGGCCGAGGCCGTCATCGAGCGCGGCGGTAGGCGCTATGCGTGGACCATTCCACTCGCCCTTCCGCTGACCGATGGTGAGGCCGGCGCGATCACTCCCGGTGGCTCGGTGACGATCCGCAACGAGGTTGGCGAGGTGGTGGCGATCGTCGACGATGCAGAGGTCTACGACTGGGACAAGCCCCACTACGTGAAGAGCGTCTACGGAACCGATCGCTTCGACCATCCGGGTGGCCAGATGGTGGAGAGCGACGCCCGGACCAGGCTGCTCGGCGGCACGATCCGCGTCCTTCCGCAGCCCATGAACCCCGACTACGGCCAGTTCATGCTCTCGCCCGGCCTGGTCCGCGCGCTGATTCGCGATCGCAAGTGGGAGCGGGCGCTCGCGTTCCAGACGCGCAATCCGCTTCACCGCGCCCACGAGTACGCGCTGGTCTGCGGCGTCGAGCAGCTCACGTCGGAGGGCCACTTCGCCGGCGCCGTCCTCAACCCCCTGGTGGGCGAGCTGAAGGGCGACGACGTGCCCGCGGTGACGCGGATGGCCTGCTATCGCGAGCTCCATGACCGCAAGCTGCTGGGGCAGGGCGACAAGGACGAGTCCATCTGGAAGGAGGCGGGCTACGACATCACCGAGGTCTTCGAGCTGATCGGGCTGGACATCAAGATGTTCTACGGCGGACCGAAGGAGGCCGTGATGCACGGCATCTATCGCCAGAACTACGGCTTCTCGGACATCGTCATCGGCCGCAAGCACGCCGACGCGCCCTATCAGGACGGCAGCGCGATCTGGGGCGACTTCGACGCGCACCACATCTTCGACGCGCTGCCGGGCGAGCTCCACATCAATCCCTGCAAGATCGGCTTCGCGGCCTACTATGAGAGTCTCGGCCGGGTGGACCTGACCGATCGGCATCCGGACGAGAAGCCCTTCTCGATCAGCGGCACGAAGGTTCGGGAGCAGCTCAAGGCCGGTGAACGGCCGGACGAACGCATCATGCGACCGGAGACTTCGGACATCCTGATCGCGGCCTACAAGGGCTGATCATCGGGAGGACGCGACGGGGAGGGCCAGGATGAAGATCGGGGTACCCAGGGAGACCAAGGATCGCGAGTATCGCGTGGGCCTCGTGCCCGACGGTGCCACCTCCTTGGTGCGGTCGGGACACGCGGTGCTCGTGGAGCGCGGTGCCGGGATGGGCAGCGGCTTCGCGGACGAGGCCTACGAGAAGGCCGGCGCGCGCCTGGTCGACGCCGAGGAGGCCTGGAGCAGCGTCGACCTGATCGTGAAGGTGAAGGAGCCGAACGAGGTCGAGGTGTTGCGGCTGCGCGCTGGCCAGGTGCTCTTCACCTATCTGCACCTGGCGGCCGCGCCCGAGCTGACCCGTGCGCTGCTCGAGAAGGACATCAAGGCGATCGCCTACGAGACCGTGCAGCAGGACGATGGCGCCTGTCCGGTGCTGGCGCCCATGAGCGAGGTGGCCGGGCGGTTGGCCGCGCAGATCGGCGCCACGTTGCTGAAGAAGGAGCACGGGGGCAAGGGCATCCTGCTCGGCGGCGTGCCGGGCGTGAAGCGCGGGAAGGTGACGATCCTGGGCGACGGGACCGTGGGCATGATGCTCCCGTCGGCGATGAACAGCCCCTCCACGCCGTAGACCCGGCCGTATCCGTCGCACACGCTGCGTCCGTCCCCCTGCGGTCCCATCGGCGCCGTACGGCAAGGATGGTACCCCGAGCCAATACCGGGGAGCATCCAGCTGGTGTCGTCCGACTTCAGCTGGGCGGGCGTGGGGCACACCACCTCGGCCAGCTCGGCGATGGCCGGCTGGGCTGCGACCTCGAGCGCC
>CAZQMY010000162.1:0-12081 GCA_964594405.1 uncultured Spirochaetaceae bacterium
ACCAGCTCCAACAACCTGCTCGCCGCGATGATCGACAACCACCTCCACCAGGGCAACGCGCTCGGGATCGACAACCGTCGCATCAGCTGGCGCCGGGTGATCGACCTGAACGACCGCGCGCTCCGCAATGTCGTGATCGGCCTGGGCGGCACGCTCGATGGCGTCCCGCGCGAGGGCGGATTCGACATCACCGCCGCCTCCGAGGTGATGGCCATGCTCTGCCTGGCCCGTGATCTGACGGACATGCAGGCGCGCCTCGAGCGGACCCTCGTGGCCTTCACGCGGCAGGGCGAGCCGATCACCGCGGCGCAGATCGGGGCGGCGGGCGCCATGCTCGCACTGCTGCTGGAGGCACTGCGGCCCAATCTCGTCCAGACCATCGAGGGCACCCCCGCGCTGATCCACGGCGGCCCCTTCGCGAACATCGCGCACGGATGCAACAGCGTCCTGGCCACGCGCATGGCCATGCATCTGGCGGACTGGACGGTCACCGAAGCGGGCTTCGGCTTCGATCTGGGCGCGGAGAAGTTCTTCGACATCAAGTGTGCCTCGGCGGGCCTGGACACCGCCGCGGTCGTGCTGGTCGCCACCTGCCGAGCCCTCAAGATGCACGGCGGCGTTCGCAAGGCCGAGCTCGGGGCACCGGACGCCGACGCCACTCGCCGCGGACTACCCAACCTGGACAAGCACATCGAGAGCATTCGCGCCTTCGGCGAGTCGCCCATCGTCGCGCTCAACCGTTTCAGCGCGGACAGCGAAGAGGAGATCGCAGCGGTGCGCGCACACTGCGCGGAGCTCGGCGTGCGCTTCGCCGTCTCCGACCACCACGCACGCGGCGGGGCCGGGGCCGAGGCGCTCGCGGAGGCAGTGCTCGCCGAGGCTGAGCCCGAGTCGCAGCCCTTCAAGCCGCTCTACGACTGGTCGGATCCCGTGAAGGCCAAGATCGAACGCGTGGCCACCGTCATCTACGGCGCCGGCGAGGTCACGTACACCAAGCAGGCCGAGCGCGAGCTCGCGGAGATCGAGCGCCTCGGCTTCGAGGGCCTGCCGGTCTGCATCGCCAAGATCCCCGGCTCCCTCTCCGACGACCCCAGGCTGCGTGGCCGACCGGAGGGCTTCGAGCTCAACGTGCGCAGCCTGCGCATCAACTCCGGCGCCGGCTTCGTGGTCGTGCTCACCGGCGACATCATGCGCATGCCCGGGCTGCCCCGAAAGCCCCTGGCCGAGTCCATAGGCGTTCGGGATGGGCGAATCTACGGGCTGGAGTAGCCGCGCCCGCAGATGGGGCGCGGCGACGTGCGCCGCGCCCCGAGGAGGCCTCGGCGAGCCCTCCCTCTCAGACCCGCGCCGGCCTTCGCCGAGGCGCGACCCCGAGACCGAGCAGGCCGACGCCGTCCAGCAGGCCCGTCCCCGGCTCGGGGACGGCGAGCAGATCGGCGCTGCCCGGCGTCGGCACCTCCAACGCGATGAAGTCCATCGCGTTGTCGTCGGTATCCACGTCGGCGAAGCGCCGCGCCAGACTGAACCCCGCGGACGGATCCTCCGCCGGGTTGCCCTCGCCTGCGAAGACCTCGTCGGGATCGAAGACGCCGTAGCCGAGCGCGTCCAGCACCCCCAGATCGTCGCGAAGCACGACCGAATCCGGGCCGTTCTGGAAATCGAAGTTGGCGAGCAGGTCCGCGCCGACCACCGACGTGGTGCCGGCGCTCGTCCGATCGGCCACCACGAAGAGGCCGCTCGCGCCGATCACGCCGCTCAGCTCGACCACCGGGCCGACGGCGCCATTGCTCCCGTTGACGCCCTCCAGCATCAATCCCTCGAGCGAGGTCCCGGGTGTGCCATGGAGCTCGACGAAGCTCATCCCATCGTCGCTCCCCGCCGCATCGTAGAAGAGCTCCGAGATCAGGGGCGCGGCCTGCGATGTCCCCGCCAGCAGAATGGAAGCGAGGGTGGAGAGCAGCGCCGACAGCAGGGTGAGCGCGACTCGCGCTCGTGAGCGTGCGCGACCTGCACCCGCCCTTCGGATCCGATTCATCATTGACTTCCTCTCATTTTCGGGACCGCATCGGGGTGAGGCTGGTGCGCGGCGTGCTCCAGCTCGGCCAGGCGCCGGCCGAACCAGCCGCCCGTCCAGGCATCGATCCCGGCCGCCAGCTCGTCTGCGCGCAGACGCAACGCCACGGCCTCGGGATCGTCGGGATCTGCGTATGCGTTCAGAGCGTGGAGCGCCCGGCGCCGGTCGAAGTAGAGCTGTGTGATCTCATCGAGGACGTTGTCGCGAAGACCGATCACCTGCCGCGCCTCGCGCGAGAGCTCTGGCGCCCGATCGGGGTAGACGGCATCGCCGAGATCCCAGGCGAGCGAGATACTCCCCTCGAAGTCGCGCGAGCGGCCGCGATCGCGGTCGTTGAGTCGATGCAGCTCGCCATAGCTGAACGACTCGTCGTAGGACTCGCTCTCGTCCCGATCGTGCGCGCCCGTGAAGCGAAGACTGAGGACGGGCCAGCGACCGCGACGCAGAAGCCGCTTGCGTAGCCTGGCAAAGTGCTCGTGGCCGAGCCCCTGGTGGGCGAGCGCGCGGGCGTGGATCTCGCGGAGCGTCGGCTCGCGACGGCGCGGCGCCGAGACGGTCCGGGACGCCGGCGGGGCGGGCCCGCCGATGGGCGCCGTGTTCCCTTCGAAGACGCCCGCCGCACCGCCCACGAGGATCGCACCGCGCATGGCCGCCAGCGCGGAGGCCGGCGCGACGCCCGCTGGCGAGGCGGCACGACGCCAGGGGCCCGAGAGCGCAGGCGCGTCGAGGAGCCCCGCATCGGTGGCCAGGAAGTACCGCCCGCCGAAGCGCGCGAGGCGCCGCGCGCGCGCCCCGGGCGGCCAGGCGGGATGGATCGACTCGAAGCGCGGCCCGGCGCCCGGATCCCGGCGATGAACGACGAGCGCCCGCGGATGCACCGCCACCAGCGCGCCTCCGGACACGTCCACGAAGAGGTCCACCGGCCCTTCGCCATCGGGACGCGCCGGCTGCGCGAGCCGGCGCGCCGGCAGGACGATCGGGCGTTCCTCGGCGGGATCGGATCGCGATGCGCCGGGCACGGCCACGCCCCGCAGCGGGACGCGCCAGAGGTCGCCTCGCACGCAGACGATCAGAGCGAGCCCGCCGGCCTCCGCCATGATGGCCAGGCTCGTCGCGGCCCCTTGTGGCACCCCGGCCTGGACCTTCTGCCATGGCGCGCCTGCATCGAAGCCGCCGACGAATGCGCCTTCGCCGGTGGCTGCGACGACCACCGAGCCGCGGCTGAGGACGCGGGTCACGATGCGACCCGGCTCTGCGCCGGCCGGCGAGCGATCCGTGAGCCGACCACCCGGCTCCAGCCGCCACAGTCCCTCGAGCGAGGCGATCCAGAGCGCGCCGGAGCCGTCGAAGTGCAGATCGCGAACGGGTCCGGTGGCGGCGAAGCGACGCCACTCGAGCGCGTCCAGAGCGGCGCCCATCACCGCGAAGGTCGGCACGCCGCGACCGAGGAGGAGCCCGCGCTCGTCGCCGATCGCCACGTCACCGCTTGCGGCGTCGACGGCCAGCGCCTGCACCTGCTCGAGCCCCGGCAAGCGCTGCGCGGCGCGCCAGTGGAGCGACCGCGGATCCGCGGCCGCTGCAAGAGAGGTCGACGCGGCGGTCCAGATCGAGAAGCACACCGAGAAGAAGACGATGGGTCTGCGCATGAAGCCACCCCATCGCAAGGACCATGCCGCTCACCGGGCGCTTCGCGCCGGCGACAGAATCACGAGATGGCTTCGAGGCGAGGGATCCGCGGTCGGCGACCGGGGGAGGCTCGACGCCCGTTCACGCGGCTCGCGTACACGCGCGTTCCCGATCCGCCTCGGCTTGACGACGATGGAGGCCTCCACAAGAATCGCGGCCCATGCATCCCCCGGCCCCCCAATCCGTCGTGGCGCTCTGCGGAGGCGTCGGCGCCGCGCGCTTCCTGACCGGGCTCGTCCGGGTCGTGCCACCCGACCGCATCACTGCCATCGTCAACACCGGCGACGATCGCGCATTCTACGGCGTCCACGTCTCTCCGGACCTCGACATCGTGACCTATACGCTGGCGGGTCTCGTGGATCGGAAGCAGGGCTATGGCCTCGAAGGAGATACGTACACGCTGATGGACCAGCTCGAGGCTCTGGGCCACGAGGTCTGGTTCCGACTCGGCGACCGCGACTTCGGCCACTGCCTGCACCGCACCCTGCGCCTGGCCGAGGGGTGGCGCCTCAGCGAGGTCGCCGCCGAGCTGGCCCGACACCTCGGTGTCCGCGTACGCCTGCTCCCCATGTCCGAAGTGGCCTGCCCCACCCTTGTGGCGCGGCGAGGCGGCGGCACGATGCATTTCGAGGAGTGGATGATCCGCGAGGGTGCGCCGGACGATGTGGCGTCCGTCGACCTCTCTCGCGCGGCCTCGGCCCAGCCCGCCGAGGGCGCGCTCGAGGCGATCGCCAGCGCCCGGGCCGTGCTGATCTGCCCGAGCAATCCGGTCGTGTCCATCGGCCCGATCCTCGCAGTGCCGGGCATCCGCGAGGCCATTGCGAAGACCCCGGCAGCGGTGGTCGCAGTCTCACCGATCGTCGGCGGAGCGCCGGTCAAGGGGCCGGCCAGTCAGCTCCTGCGCGGCATCGGCGTCGAGGTCTCGGCATCGGGGGTCGCACGACACTACGGCGAGCTGATCGACGGCTATGTCTTCGACGAACGGGATGCCGATCAACGCGGCGCCATCGAGGCGCTCGGCCTGCGCGCGGCGCAGACCGACTCGATGATGAAGAGCGCCGAGGTGGCCGAAGCGCTGGCGCGCTGCGCGCTCTCGCTGACCGAGCCAGGCGCATGAGCTGTGCGCTCATCCCGGTCAAGGCCCTCAGCGCGACCAAGTCGCGCCTGCTGCCCGAGCTGGGCCAGGCGGCCCTGGCCCGGCTGGCGCTGGCGATGCTCGAGGACGTGATCGCGGCGCTCCACCGCACCCCTTCGGTGCGGCGGATCGCGGTGGTGACGCCGGACGAGCGGGTGGCCGCGCTCGCGAAGGCGCTCGGCGCCGAGCCGCTCGTCGGGCCCGATCCGGGGCTGAATGCGGCCATCGATGCCTCGGCCGGGCAGCTCGCGCTCTCGAGCGAAGACCCTCTGCTGGTGGTCCTGGGCGACGTGGCCGGGGCCAGCGGCGAGGACTTCGAGGCCATGCACCGCCGAGCGGATTCGATGCCCAGACCTCGCGCCGTGCTCGCCCCCTCGCGCGACGGCGGCACCAGCGCGCTCTTGCGCGATCCCCACGCCGCCCTGCCGAGCCGCTTCGGCGCGCAGAGCGCGCGGCGTCATCGCGAGGCCGCCGACGCCGCAGGATTGCACTTCGCCGAGCTCCCGCTCGAGTCGCTGGCCATCGACCTCGATCGGGCCGAGGACGTCGATGCCTTCCTCGCCCTCGAAGCGGGCGGCGACAGGACTCGGGCGGTCCTCGCCGATCTCGGCTGGCCCGCACCCGGGCCGAACCCGCCCGCAGTGCTCGATCAGGCGACCGACGACCCGCGCTCGAAGGAGAAGCCGGGACCCGTTCGGACCTCGGTGTGCCGCCGCCGCTGACCCTCACGCCCCTCGCCGACGTCCCCGCCGTTTGCCCCTGTGACGACCTCGCTGCCCTGCTCGTGCAGGCGGCGACGAGCGCGGGCCTGGAGCTGAGGGACGGCGTGCTCGTGGTCTGCCAGAAGATCGTCTCCAAGGCCGAGGGACGACTCGTCCGGCTCTCGGAGGTCGAGCCCTCGGAGCAGGCCCGCCGGATCGCCGCGCAGGACGACAAGGATCCGCGCCACGTCGAGGTGGTGCTCCGCGAGACGCGGCGCATCGTGCGACACGATCACCGGGTCATGATCTGCGAGACCGCCCATGGCTTCGTCTGTGCAAACGCCGGCGTCGACCTCTCGAACAGCCCCGGCGACGGCGTCGCGGTGCTCCTCCCGAAGGACTCAGATGCCTCCGCGCGAGCGCTCCGTGCGGCGTTGCTCGAAGGCGGCGCCGCGAACCTCGGCGTCATCATCAGCGATACCTTTGGCCGGCCATGGCGAGAGGGACTCGTGGACCAGGCGATCGGCTGCGCGGGGATCGCGCCCATCGCCGACGTCCGCGGGCGCTCGGACTGGGCGGGTCGAGAGCTGCAGGTGACGATGACCGCGACGGCCGATCAGCTCGCCGCCGCCGCGGGCTTCCTGATGATCAAGGACGCCGGCGTGCCCGCGGTCTTCGTGTCGGGTCACACGCCCGAGGGCGATGGGGGCGTTCGCGAGACGCTGCGCGATCCCAGCCAGGACCTCTTCCGGTAGCGGGTGGCCCTTCCGGTAGCGGGTGGCCCTTCCCGTAGCGGGTGGCCCGCCCCAGGCGTTCAGCGGCATTCGGACTTCGATACCGGACTTCCGGGACGGCACACTAGCCGCGCTCGACCACGCACATGCACAGGCCACACTCGACGATGCCGTCGAGCTCCTGGCTGCGGTCGGCCTGCCAGAAGAAGGCGCCGGCGTTGCAGACATCCCAGCGACACTCGTCGATGGTGTAGGTCGGCATCCGGCACTCCGTATCGATGGGCTCGACGCTCGAGACCAGCGGGCCGCGCTTCTCGGCATCGAGGTCGGTGTGGGGCACGAGGTGGGCCGGGCCAAGCATCGCGGCCAGCAGCAGGGACAGCATTCGCATCGACAGCTCCAGGAATTCCGCACAGGACGCAATCGGATGCTAACACGCGAGAGTCGAAGCGAACGGGGGCGCTCTGCGATCTCGAAATCCACAATGCAAGCAGGCGATTGGCTGCACGACATGCCGCTGCGCTGCCGCCCCAATGCAGGAAGGGGCGCCGAGCGACCCGGAGATCCCGCCGTCGGCCCCGCGTCGTCTGGGGCTCCGCATGAGCGCGGGCCCACTTGTCGTCGGCCTGGCCTTGGGGGCCCGCTGCACCTGGTCGGTGAATCAGGACCTCCTTGGGTACCTTGTATGCGGCGAGCTTCTCCCGCGCGAGAGCGCGGAGGCCAGGCGCGACGAGCGGTGCTCGTAGTCCGACCAGCGCACGCTGCGATCGCCGATGCCGATGGCCGGGGCATCGGGGCAGGATCGCGCGGTGGACTGCCACGATGCCGCGAAGTGGACTTTCCATGGGGAGGCGCTCGCTCGGTGCTCGATGGTCGGTGCTCGATGCTCGATCGGATCCGTGGGATGGAGAAGCCCGGCGAGCTCAGCCCTTGAGCACCTCATCGAAGAGCGCGACGGTCTTCGCCCACGCGTCCCTGGCCGAGGCCTCGTGGTACGTGGCGCGCTGGTCGCAGTTGAATCCGTGGTCCGCCGGCTCGTAGATCGTCACTTCGTGAGCCACACCGGCGTCGGCGAGCGCCTTCTTGATGGCATCTACCTGATCCATCGGGATCATGCCGTCCTGCCCACCGAAATAGCAGTTGATGCGCCCCCGGATCTTGCCGGTCCGGCTGACGGTGGAGGGCGCGCCGCCGGGACCCTCCGGCCCGGCGATTCCGCCGCCATAGTAGGATGCGGCTGCGGCGACGTCCGTCTCGCAGGCGGTCAGATAGGTCATGTGCCCGCCGATGCAGAAGCCCATGACGCCGACGCCGCTCGACGACACGTCGTCGCGCCCGCGCAGATAGGCGAGGGTCGCCTCGGCGTCGGCGATCATCTGGTCGGCCTGCAGCATGCCGAGGTGCTTCATGCCTTCGGCCATGCCCGCGTCGTCGTAGCCGAGCTCCATGCCCGGCGCGGTGCGATGGAAGTAGTCCGGCGCGATCGCCACGTACCCCTCCCTCGCGATGCGCTCGGTCACGTCGCGGATGTGGCTGTTGATGCCGAAGATCTCCATCCAGACGATCACCGCCGGCAGCGCCTCGGCGCCCGCCGGACGAGCCACGTAGGCGTTCATCGCCGCACCGCCCACATCGATCTGAACGTTCTCCGTCGCCAGTTCGCTCATGATTCCCCCTCCATCACACGTGTCTGATCGTTCCAGGACTGTTTCCGATCGAGGCCAACCACCGGATCACGACCGCGCAGGGCCGTCGCGCGTGTCGCCGGTCGGCGAGGCCGAGACCCCGACTCTACAACACCACAACACCACAACACCGCGAGATCCGGCCGGCCCGGGCGACGATCCGGAGTCGGCCGACCCGCTCGACGCGGACGCGATCGAGTGCGAGGCCACCCCGTCCTCCCGGCGGGATCGAGGCCACCCGCGTGTCTGCCGGCGCGAAGCCAGCCTCCCATCGAAGGGCGCGAGCCCGGCGCCGACCGGCTGCCTGCGCTGGCCCCGACTGGCTAGACTGTGCGCTCCGAGTCCCATCGACCGGGAGCCCCGCCCATGCGCAGCGAAGCCCGCAAGCCGATCTTCATCGATCATCTGCTCGACGCCCCGGAGCGTTTCCGTGAGATGATCGAAGCCAATGGTCCCTACTCTCCGGTGCAGCGCTACTTCTCGGGCAATGCCGAGTACCGCGCCTCCTCGGGGCAGGGGGGGATCAACATCATCGCGCCCAATTTTCGCGGCGACTGGGCCTTCGATCGTCCCCTCGTGCAGGGCGCCGAGCTGCTGCTCGAGCACCCGACGCTGATCCGCGCGGCGAGTGACCTCTTCGAGACCGAGCTGGTTCGCCCGCAGATGGTCTTCACCAACATCACCTGGCAGCTCCCCTTCAACCAGGGCGGCGGCCATACCGACGTCCCGGCCTTCCGCGGCATCGATCGCAGTGGCCATCCCGTGTGGTTCCTCTCGGCCATGGGCAGCTCCGGCCTCTTCGAGGAGGAGCGCATCAACATCGCAACGGCCGTGGCCTGGTTCTACGAAGGCTCGGATGGTGGCTTCGAGTACTGGCCGGACGGACCGGATGCACCCTCGAAGGTGCACGAGGGCGAGATCTTCAATACGGCGGTGATGGGCGACAACGACCGCATGTACCACCGCGTCCGACCGGTGGGCAAGCCGAGCGACGGCCTGATCCAGGGCATGACGCTGGACACGCGGCTCGAGCACCGCGGCGGCAGCCGATGGGCCATCGCCGAGGGCGACGAGACCCGCGCCGAGCTCGACTACGACGCCCTGCGCATCAGCGTCTCCTGGAAGGCCCAGGTCTTCCGCAGCGCCGCCGAGCGCGAGAAGGTCGACACGCACGGCGACGACCTGACGCTCGACGACGCCCTCGATCGCTTCTACCGCGACCTCGAGGCCCGGGGCATCGACTTCGATCGTCCGGAGGACCCGCTGCGCGACGAGCCCTTCATCGACCTGCTCTCGGCCACCTACCGACGCGAGCCGAGCACCGCCGCGGCGGCCTGAAGGCGCCGTCCGCGCTCGGACGCAGCGCCGCTACTCCGTGCGGATCGCGTCCTTGATCGTGCGCCAGAGCTCGTCGATGCCGATGCCCGCCTGCGAGGAGGTCGTCTGGACGCGCGGCTTGCCGTAGGCCTCGGAGTCGAGCTCGGGCAGATCGAGCTGCCGCTTGAGCGCCCCGACCCGGGCCTTGCGGCGCATCGCCTTCAGCTTGTCCGCTTTGGTGAGGGCGACCATGCTGCGCACATCGCGCTCGGCCAGCCACTCGAGCAGCAGCGTCTCGTCCTCGCTGACCTCGCGGCGGAGATCCTGCAGCAGGATGGCGAGCTTGAGCGGCCCGCGCCCGGCCAGGTAGCTCTCGACGAGGTGCTGCCAGCCCTCCCGCTCCTTCTTGGAGACTTGCGCCCAGCCGTAGCCCGGAAGATCGACGAGCAGCAGCTCGAGGTCGTCGACCACGACGCGGAAGAAGTGGATCAGTCGCGTCTTGCCCGGTGTGGAGCTCGTGCGGGCCAGCTTCTTGCGATGGACCAGCGCGTTGAGCAGGCTCGACTTGCCCACGTTGGAGCGCCCCAGGAAGGCCACCTCCGGCAGATCGGTCTCGGGAAAGTGCGAAGGTCTGGAGCACGAGGTGAGGAGCTCGGCGGCGCGGATCTTCAAGGCGCCCCTCCGCCCCGCTCCTCCCGGATGCGCGGCAGGGCCTCGCCGAGCCGGTCCATCGCCTCCCGGATCGCCTCGGGGCTCGCCGCGTAGGAGAAGCGGAGATGGCCCTCCGCCGCCGGACCGAAGTCGATGCCCGGCGCCGTTCCGACGCCCGCGCGCTCGAGCAGCGCGAAGGCCAGCCGGCGCGAGTCCGGGTCTACGTGGCGCGCATCGGCCAGCACGTAGAAGGCGCCGTCGGGCATCCGGGGAATCCGCAGGCCGAGCCCGCGCAGGCCGTCCACCATCAGGTCGCGCCTCAGCGCGTAGGCCTCCCGCATGCGGTGGACCTGCTCCTGGCCCGCCTCGATGGCCGCGAGCCCCGCAGCCTGGACGAACTCGTTGGCCGAGATGAAGAGATTCTGCTGCATGATCTGCAGCGGGCGTCGCGCCCAGGACGGCGCCACCACGTAGCCGAGCCGAAATCCCGTCATCGCATAGCGCTTCGAGAAGCCGTCCAGCACGAAGACGCGATCGGATCGCCCCAGCGCGCTGGCGACTCTGGCCTCTCCGTAGACGAGGCCACCGTAGATCTCGTCGCTGATCAGCGGCACACCGAGATCCGCCAGCGCCTGAAGGGTGACCTCGTCCTGGATCGCACCGGTCGGATTGGCGGGGCTCGCGACCACGATGGCGCGCGTACGCTCGGTGATGGCGGCCCGCACGGCCTCGGGGTCGAGGCGGAAGCCCTCTTCCGCCGACGTCGGCACGGTCCTCGGGCGAGCGCCGCAGTGGCGAATGAAGTTCGGATAGCAGGGGTAGTAGGGGTCGCCGAGGATCACCTCGTCACCGGGGTCGGCCAGCAGCGAGAACACCATCAACATGGCCGGCGAGGTCCCGTTGCAGACGAGGATGTCGTCCGGATCCGGCGCGTGTCCCGTGCGCGCCGCGCAATCGCCCGCGATGGCCACGCGGAGCTCGTGCAGTCCGCGGCTGTCGGTGTAGCGGGTGCGGCCCTCGGCCAGCGCGCGCCCACAGGCCTCGAGGACCGGCGCGGGCGCGGGGAAGTCGGGCTCGCCCAGCTCCAGGTGGATGATCCGTCGTCCCGCCCGCTCGAGGGTGCGCGCGCGCTCCATCACCTCCATGGCGAGGAAGGGCTCGAGCAGGCTCGGCCGCTGGGAGAGCTGCACGCCGGACGGAACTTCTTCATCCGGATGGGTTTCGGAAGCCCCGGGTCCGCCCTGTTCTCTGGGGCCCTCCTGCATGGAGGGAAGTGTTCCATCACGCCCCGACGAGTCAAGAGCGCAAGTGCCCGGAATATTGATGTTTTCTGCCGCATTGAACTTTGACATGGCCCGCGGGCACCGTTAATCTCCGCGCAGGTGGTTGCAGCACACGACCCGGCCATCCATTCGATCGCCAGTCCTGTCAATCGCCCCAGTCCTGTCAATCGCCAATGGAGAGTGTGGAGTCGACGTGACCGCAGAGGCCAATCCCCCCGCCGCAGCGCCTTCGGCCCCGGATCCCGGAGAAGGGATCTCGAAGGGTGCGCAGATCGCCATCGGCGCGATCCTGATCGTCGCGCTGCTGGGCTGGTTCGCCTACTCGAATCTCGCTGGCGAGGCCAGCTATCAGTACTACCAGAATCTCGAAGAGTTCCTCGCACAGGGCCAGGCCCTCGAAGGCCAGGCGCTGCGCGTTCACGGCTACGTCTCAGACCACTCCATCGAGCGCAATCTCGAAGCCAAGCAGGTCCGCTTCGCAGTGCAGAACGATCCGCCGCACGCGGGCCCGGGCTCGGGTCGAACGCTCTCGGTGCTCTACCTCGGCCTCGAGACGCCCGACATGTTCAAGGACGGCGCCGAGGTGGTGCTGGAAGGCCGGCTGCAATCCAACGCAGAAGAGACGATCTTCCTCGCCGACAACATGATGGCCAAATGCCCGTCCAAGTTTCAGGCCGAGGACGGCAAGACCATCTCCGAGCAACGCAGTGATGGGGTGCGCCTCTAGCCACGAGGCGCGGCTTTTTTCGAGCGTGAGGCAGCACTAGACTGCTCTCGTGCTCGATCGGCAGCGATGCCGACGCCGAACGTGCGGC